>NZ_NFLJ01000023.1 GCF_002160865.1 Massiliimicrobium timonense | reverse complement strand
AACGTTTACATATTTCTATTTTTAGTTCTTTAGAATATTTGCTTTTTCTTCCCAATATAAAAACCTCCCGTATCAGTGTTTAATTATTTACACTGTCTACTAGGAGGTTATCATATCAGTTGTTATAGCTTTTTTTGCTATGGAATTGCAGGATATTCAAAAAGCAACTGTGGAAAATGCATCTATTTTATGTGGATATTGCTGAAAATGATGGGAGTTCATCCACTTTGTTTATTGTTGATGAACATGGTATCGGACAAGTGACATTAGCAAGTGGAAAACAGGGAATATATAGAAAAGAAGATGGATTGATATTAGAGAAAAATGTCATTCGATTATCTTTAGATATTAATCATGAAATACATGATTTTAAGATTACAGTTATTGATCAATCAACTAATGAAACACCCAATATCATTTATCAAAATGTAGAAACGATTCGTAAAAATAATATATTCAATTAACCATAAACAATGGAAAAATTGTTTGTGGTTTTTTTATGGGATTTTTTTAATGTTAATGTCTTAATAGGCGAAGGGAGGTTAACGAAAATGAAACAATTTTTGATATTGAAAATGATATGAGGTGATGAAAAATAGATTTAAATAATGAAATTAAAGCAGCAGTAGAAACATATTTGTCGTGTAACAAGTTATCAAAAGTTAAGAATGATATCAATCATTGTATCAAATTTATGGTCAGCATAAAGAAATAAGCAAGTTCGATAATTTGCTGGTTATCACTTATACTCAAATATCAGATTTTCATCAGGCATTAAAGTTTAATCTGCAATCTTATCGCATAAGTCTTGAAGCTTATGGTTTGCTTCATCTTCATACAATTCGTTGTTAAAAAAAACCAGATTATGTGAAAAAGCATGAAAATTCAATTTTAAATGTTTACAGCTTAATCAACAAACATAGAAATTTTAGATGATTTAAAAGTAATAATCTTTGATTTAAAAGCCTTAGGAAGAAACTCTCATGAATATTGCATGGTTTATTATAGGGTGTATCTTCAATGGAAGAATTAATAAATTGATGAAAAGTGAGGAAATGTCAATGAATGTTATAAAGAATGTAATAATTATCAGTTTGATTATTTTTACAGCTAGAGAAGTTTATAAACATTTGATGAAATAAACAAAAAAAGTGATGTTGATAGTTTTTTTAAGAAAGGAGGACAATGTTTTTATCAACATCCATGAAGGAAGGAGGCAACGTTTATGAAAAATAATGAAAACCGGTAATCTATAGATTACCGCAGGTTTGATTATTTTCGTCAAATCAACAATAAAATTTTAAAAGGAAAGGTGGTGAAAATAATGTGTCAAGCAAAGTGTCAAGAGTGTTTATTATCTGATAGTGATAAAGTCTGCCAATACTGTCAAAATTACAGATATAAAGATTACAATCATATTTGTATAAAAGACAGTAAAAAAATTAATCTTAATGGATATTGTTCATCATTTAAAGCATTATAATAATATTAAACATTAAAAATATATATCAGCTCCTCTATTGTAAAATGAATTTTGTTTAATATCAGTTATATATTCAAAATATGAACAATGATTGATGTCATAAAAAGGAGAATGTAGATTACTCAATCTGCTTCTCTTTTTTTGTCATACTATCATAATCATTGATATTGTTGTTGTATGAATTTTTGAATCATAAAAATGTTGCTGACTAAAGCAGCTATATGATGATAAATCAAAAAATAAAATATCAATGAATAATCATCATCACGTCAATCATAATATAAAATATAGATTTTATATATCAAATTTTATAATTTTGAAGAAATGTATGATTTATAGAAAAATAATATTGAAGAAATGTAAAAAGTTATGATCATGTATTTTAAAAGAAAAGCTTATGATAAATTAATAGAGTGGAAATTAAATTATGCTGATAGTTATGCTGTTTTGTTAGAAGGTGCGAGGCGTGTAGGGAAATCAACAATTGCTAAATTATTTGCTGAAAATGAATACAAATCATATATTTTAATAGATTTTTCAATTGCTTCAACTGATATATTATCTTGTTTTGATGAAGTACAGTTATTCCCTAGGGCTAGACAGGCCATTAAACATTTGGTAAAAGACGGACGATATCATTACATTGAAACCGGTTCTTTAATATCTATTAAAAAGAACGTGAAAGATATCCTCATTCCTTCTGAAGAAATGAAAATAACAGTTTATTCTATGGATTATGAAGAATTCTGCAATGCAACAGGAAATAATTATCATTTAATCAAGCAATTGTTTGATATGAAAAAAGCTGTTGGTCAAGAAGTGAATAGAAAACTTATGAGAGATATGAGAATTTATATGGCAGTCGGGGGTATGCCTCAAGCCGTTGAAGCGTATGTAAATGGAAATAATTTTTCTACTATAGATAATGTAAAACGTCAGATTATTTATCTTTATGAAGAAGATTTCAAAAAAATAGATCCTTCTGGAAAAATATCTGCACTTTATCATTCAATTCCCGCTCAGTTAGCAAAAGGTCAAAAAAATATCGTATGTCCTCTGTACTTAAAAAGAGAGAAAGAAGAATTATTATTATTTGATTTATTTGATTCTAAGACTGTATTACCATGCTATAATTCAACTGATTCTAAAGTGAGTTTATCTTCATCAAAAGATATCAATAGTTATAAACTCTATTTATCTGATACAGGATTATTCGTAACACTTATGTTTATAGATCGACCTATTATAGAAAATGAAATATAAGCTAAATTACTTTCTGATAAATTACCAGCTCATTTAGGTTATTTGTATGAAAACTTAATGGCACAGTTATTAGCTTCAAAGGATAGAGAATTATATTATCATACATGGGAAAGAGAAAATAGCACTCATTATTATGAGATAGATTTTTTAATTTCTGAAGGAAGTAAAATTTCAGCTATTGAGGTTAAATCCTCAGGATTAGGTAAACATGATTCTCTATGTGAATTTGCAAAAAAATATTCTAAACATATAAAAAATTGTTATGTTTTTTCGCAAAAAGACTATAAACAGGAAAAGGGTATACAATTTATGCCTATGTATTTAGCTCCATTTTTATAATCATTTATAATAGACAAGGTGTAAGTAACTTTTTCCTGTTCTTTATTTTTTATCAAAATTTAAAAAGTTGTTATAAGGGATATAGCTTTAAAAGTTATATCCCATTTTTATGTAAGGAAAGTTTTTAATGATAGAAAATGGGAATTATTCAATGTATTTGTCTTAATAGGTGAAGGGAGGAATTGAACATGAAAAGAATTCTCATAGATGAAGATTGTTTATTGAGTATTTCTGAAACAGATTTTAAAGAAAAAAGAAAAGAATATTATTGTTATTGATGGAAACAAGTGAAGATTGATGGATTTTAGACTTTCAGTCTAAGAAAATGGGGACTTTTTAATGTATTTATCTTAATGGGTGAAAGGGGGAATATTTAAAATTAAAAAGTTTTGATGAAAGTAGGAAAGGAGATGAAGATGATGGATGAATACAAACAAGCAATGATTGATATTTTAAAAGATCAACAATCTGAAAGCTTGAAATGGTACAGAGTGATTCAATTTCTAAACATTGTTTTATTGATTATATTATGTACTGTATATTATTTAAAATTTCATTAACAAAAAGGAGATTGTATTATGGATATTATTGAAATAACGGTTATTGATAAAGATGAAGAAATTCAACAATTACTTATGGATATGAAAAAACTATATATAAAAATGATAGTTCAAAAATTAATAACAATTATAGGACTCAGTTTACTTGTGATAGTAATTAATATCCTTTGAGAGGAGAATTTATATGGATGAAAAAACGTTGAAGAAATTTATAGTCAGCTATGATGTACATGTAAGAGAATCTTATCATCATGCACGAGCTTTACGTCATTTGGTTTTTATAGTGAATAGTTCGATGATTATTATGATGATTATTGAAAAATTTTTATAGTCAAGGAAAGGGTGAAAACAATGATTTCTAGTTATAATATTTTAAAATTAATATGTGCAAATCAAGAGTTTCTATATGACCCAGAAATTTTAGAAAAAGTCATAGATATTCTTTATATTGATAGATTGAGATTCATAGAAGATTTCATCATCGATGTTATTTTGATTATATCTTTTATCAGCGTACTTGTTCTTTGAAAGAAGAATAGATATGAATGAAATCAGTTATGCAAGAGGGTTATTAGATATGCTTATTTGCCTATTAGCTTCTATATGCCATGAAGATACCATCAAAAGATTCCAATATTTAAAAGAAAATGTTTTGTTTTATCAAATTCATAACAATTTACATCAATCCTATATAACTGAGAGTGTCACAACGCATCAAATAAGAGAGGTCAATCCAATATTGAGAACACATTATTGTCATTTTCCACCAGAAAAGATAAATGACAAATATGAAGAACTGAAATCTATTATCTTTTTATCAAATATGGATTCTCCACAGATATCTCATGTGATTATTCATGAACTTGTTCATTTGTTGTCAAGTTGTCACTATCATATATATGGTGATTTATTAATAAGAAAAGTAGGAATCAATTCGTATATTTATGTCAATGATCAAGATCAATATAAAAAATATCATGTCATTTACAATATAACCAATGAATTATTAACAGATTATATTGCGAATATTTTGAATCTTCAAATAACAGGTAAACAAATATCATCAGATCAAAGATGTTTTTTTGAACTATCTTTTGATGATTATATCAATAGACAACTTGAAAAAAAATATTTCAATCAAGAAGATGTTATTCAAGCTTATTTTGAAAATGATATATCCTTTTTTGAAGATGTTTTCAATAATCATCTCAGTTATTTTGAAGGAAAATGTTATATTGCTTTTCGTCATCATCAACAACTTAATTAAAAATGGGATTTATGACTTGTTATTATCTTATAAAGTGAAAGGAGGTAAGAGTTATGTGTAAAGTTAAATGTCAAGACTGTGCATTATGGGCAAGTGATAAAGTTTGTCAATATTGCGATCATTATGCTTATTTTAGAGATGCTTATCGTTGTGATATTGATGATAAAAGAGTCAGTCCATATAATTATTGTTATCGTTTTAAAGGTTAAAATTGAACGAAAGGTTATTGAAGTTTTTTCAATAATCTTTCGATTTTCATGAATTATTTTATTGTATAGTTGAAATTTTTATTTCATACTGATTTATAAATATTTATAATAAAGATAAGTCAGATAGTGTCTTGTATTTGAATAGGAAAGCTGGGATGTGATAGGAATGAATTTTTTGAAAAAAAGTCAAATGAAGTTAAGAAAACAGTTTTATGAAGATCAAATTGTTGATTATGATCGACAGGCAAATCTTTATAAACAGGAAATGAAATATTTTGAAGCATTGAAGCTGCACAAAAAGTGTTATGAAATGGCATGTGATTTATATGGGAGATATGCTATAGAAACTCTTATTTGTTTGAATAATTTAGGAAGAACTTATGCAGATACAGGTGATTATTTTCATGCATTAGATGCAGCTTTAGAAGTTTATCATCATATACAAGATATTTTGAGTCATAGAAGTCAAGAATTTATTGTGATTTGTTATAATCTTGCTTTGTCCTATCATGATGTTTCTGATTATCAAAAAGCATTGGAAATGTATAAGCAGTGTTATGATTTATCACAAACATATTATGGTTTAAAAAATAGAGATACATTATTGTATTTATATAGTCTTGGTATGGCTTATAATGATGTTGGAGATTATCAAAAAGCTTATGATATGATTCATGAAGCTTATCATATGCAAAAAAGTATTTTAGGTGAAACAGATATTGATACACTTAAAAGTATGAAAGAATTAGGGGTAATAGTTAATCAATTAGGATATCATCAAGAAGCTGTCAAGATTTTAGAAAATTGTTATGATATGTTCAAAAAATATTATGGAAAAGATCATAACGAAACAATATCAGTTTATTCTTGTTTAGGTAAACTTTATTTGAATTTGAAAGAATATGCAAAAGCTCAAGAAGTGTTATCAAATGTTTATCAAATACGTAAAGAACGATTAGGGCAAACACATGTTTATACTCTCATCACTTTGAGTGATTTAAGTACTGTTTATTATCAGATTGGTGAATATCAAAAAAGCTTAGAATTAGCCCAAAAGGCTTATATAACAATGAAGGAAACTTATGGAGAAAAATATAATCATTGTTTAGATATGTTACAAAATTATATTCGCTGTCTTCAAAAAAATAATGACATAGAAAAAGCCATAGAGTTTCAAGATAAGTTGTATCTTCTCAAAAAAGAGAAGTACGGATATAATGATCCGAAAACACTACAATCACTTCATGATTTAAGTTATTTATATTATGCTATGGGAAAAAATTTAAAAGCTATTGAATTAGAAGAAAAGTGTTATGCTTTACAAAAAGAAGTCTTAGGTGAAACGCATAGAGATACATTAAATAGTTTAAATCAACTTATAGACATTTATGTTGATTTGGATCAATATGAACAGGCATTATCCTATTGTTTAAAAGTTTATGAAATAGAAGAAAAGTTATTTGGTGAAAAAGATAAAACTTTTATCAATACTTTAAGTCAATTAGCACTGATATATTTTCGATTAGCTAACTATAAAGAGGCATTTAAAAAATATGAAAGATGTTACAATTTACAAAAAGAAGTCTTTGGTGAAAATAGTATCGAGGTTCTAGAGTCTTTAATCAATATGTATGTTGTTGATAGTTTAATAGACCACCTCATAACAACACAGGAAAACAATCATCAATCTTCCATACTTTATGCCAAGATTGAAGAACATTTAAAGAATATGAATACAAGCCAGTTTACACAAGTTTCACAGATGATATTGCCAATTATATCTTCAATATTACAAAATCATAAACAATTACCTCAAATCATTGGTTTGTTGGAACAGTATTATCAACAATTAAAACAGATCAAAGGATCATCACATCCTGAAACAATAACTGTTTTACATATTATAGCTCAAGCTTATAATTCTTTAGATTTAATAAAAGCCAATCAATTATATCGAGATGCCTATGAATTATATCATAAAGTTTTAGGACCAAAACATATGAATACACTACTTTGTTTAGGTGAATTGGTTTTATCTTATCATAAACTTCATATCGATAATCTTTTTGAAATGTATGCGAAACGTTTTTTAGAAGATATGAAACAGCAGATTTATCAATATTATTTATTAAGCGAAGCTTCACATAAAAATTTTCTACTGTGCCTGATTGGTGTTATACAGATATATCAATCATATTACTTTCATCACTATAGACATTTAACAGATTATCAATATCTTGTATCTTATAAAAATATCATTCAAGATATTGAGATCTTACGCAGTCGTTTAAAACAAAATCCTCAATATGCTCAAAAAATCAATCATATGAATCATATTGAAAAACAGATACATCAAACTGAAGATACACACACTATTCTTCAGCTTCAACAACAAAAAGAAAAGATACATGAAGAATTAAAACAAATGATGAAGCAATATCAAGATCAACTGATGTTGAATATGAATGATTCCATGATAGTCAGTCATTTACAGGACAATGATTTGTTATTGGATTATTATCAGTTAAATCAGCATCAATATGGTTTGGTTGTCATAGGCAAAGATTTATTTGAAAGTTATATTGTTGATGATTATGGAATAGATAAGATTCAAAAGCATCTAAGCCATATTCAACATATTTATATATGTCCAGATGGTGATTTGTATCATGTATCTTTTGAACGATTCATTGATAAAGATATCAGTTATCTTTCTTTACCCAAAGGATTGTTTTATGAAGGGAATATTCATAATCATGATGATATTGTATCATTTGTATCACCAGATTTTGATGATACATTAGCTGACGATGATTTTGACGAAACAAGAGGTGCAGGGAAGAAATCATCACTTCCGGGAAGTCTTGTCGAAGGGCATTATATTCAAAGTGTTTTTCCTGAAGCTAAGATTTACAGTGGAAAGAAGGCCAATGTAACAGAATTTTTAGCTGTTCATAGTCCTTCCATATTACATGTATCAACGCATGGAGAATATTTGCAAGATGAACAAAACATAATGGAGAGAGGAAGATTATGTTTAGCTGGATATAATCAGACAAATCATAAGGAAGAATATCAAAAAGGTTATGTTTCTGCTAATGATATTCAAAAAGAAATGGATTTAAAAAATACAAATCTTTTAGTTTTATCAGCATGTCTAACCGCAAAAGGAGATGTATTGCCTGGAGAAGGTATTTATGGATTAAGGAGAGCATTTGAATTAGCAGGGGTGAAAACTATGATCTTAACAGTTGAAGCTATTCAGGATCATAATGCTGCTATTTTTATGAAAACATTTTATCGAAAATATTGTGAAAATAAAAATGTTTATCAATCCTTTTTAGAAACAAAAAAATATTTAAGAGATGATCGACAGGCTTTAAAAGAATTACAGATTTATGCCAATGAATTTCCAGAATATGTATCAAAAGTTTATCCAAAGTCATATCGTTTTATCAAACGACATTTAGAAAATTATTTACATTTATGTCAAAGTCAAGGTTATCTTTTAAGAAATGAAAATGATAAAGAAGACTGGAATGGATTTATTATTCAAGGAAAAATAAGATAAGGAGTGGAAAAAATGATTACAAACGTACGTATTAAAAAATTGAATAATGAAACAAGATTAAAATTTATTGCGAGTATTGTCTTTGATCATGTTTTTGCAGTACATGATATCAAGGTGATAGAAGATGAAGAAAAAGCATTTATAGCTATGCCTTCTAAAAAAATAAAAGATGATCAATGGGCTGATATTTGTCATCCTATTTGTCAAGAATGTCGAGCAGTATTAGAAAATATCATTTTGTCATGTGCAAAGATGACAGATGAATCTCATCTTGATATTGCTGATTTTGTATCAAAATATGAAAATGTTCCTTTACTGGAACAGTTACCAGATGATTTTGAAATTGTAAATGAAGTGAAATAAAGAATCCCAAATAAAAATGGGATTTTTTATTTGTTATTACCTTAATAAGTGAAAGGAGGGAAAAAGTTATGTGTAAAGTAAAATGTCAAGACTGTTCATTATGGGCAAGTGATAAAGTTTGTCAATATTGTCAACGTTATGCATATTTTGGAGATGCTTATCGTTGTCGCATTGATGACAAAAGAGTGAGTCCGTATGGTTATTGTAAATACTTTAAAGGTTAAAAGAACGAGCATAAAACATGTAAACTTATAGTAAAAATGGGAATTCCTACATGTATTTATCTTAATAAGTGAAAGGAGGGAAAAAGCTATGTGTAAAGTAAAATGTCAAGACTGTTCATTATGGGATAGTGATAAAGTTTGTCAATATTGTCAACATTATGCATACTTTGGAGATGCTCATCGTTGTGATATTGATGATAAAAGAGTGAGTCCAAATCATTATTGTAAATACTTTAAAGGTTAAAAGAATGAACATAAAACATGTAAACTTATAGTAAAAATGGGAATTCTTACATGTATTTATCTTAATAAGTGAAAGGAGGGAAAAAGTTATGTGTAAAGTAAAATGTCAAGACTGTTCATTATGAGATAGTGATAAAGTTTGTCAATATTGTCGACATTATGCATATTTTAGAGATGCTCATCGTTGTGATATTGATGATAAAATTAAGCCCCCAAATGATTATTGTTATCGTTTTATACCAATTGATTAACATGAAAAGTCATGCATGATTATTTCATGAATGGCAAAAAGCATTTTATTCCTAAGTCTTTTTATAAAGACTTAGGAATACCTGACAAAATACAATTTTGAACAAATGGAGGTTAATGCAATGGATTTATACAACGCAATGAAACAAGCAAGAAAATATTATGCTGAAAAAAATTATGAAAATGCTTTAGAAATACTTCAACAATGTTTTGATTTTGCAAAACAAGAATATGAAAAAGGAGATAAAAGAGGATTGGATTTTCTTTTAAATGGAGATCCTTATGATAAAAAACTTGATTATGAAAAAGCTTTAAGAATCAATAGAGAGGCTTATTCTTTATGTCAAATGATATTAAGTTGTTTTAATGACATAAGACGACATTTGTGTTTTTATTACAGCCTTGATGGATGTGATTTGAGATTTTTAGAGAATCGTTACAATACATATTTCGAAAAAACAATAAAACAACAAGAAAAATCTGAACAAGAATTCAAATTCTTGCTTAAACGCAAAGACGAGGAGGATTAACTCTATGGAACAAGTGATCATAAATGAACAAGAACTTATTCAAGAATTAGTTGATGAATTAGCAAAAGAACAATCTATTTATTTAAGATATGTTGTTTTTAATGCAGTCTTCTTAATGCTCATTTGCGTATATGCCATTTTTTATTAAAGGAGATTTTAACGATGAATGAAGAAAGATATGAAGACATCAAACGTATGGTTATAAAAAATGAGACATTAGAACAAAATATCTTTATTCAATATTTATTAGAAAATATTGATGATTTCATAGGAAAACAGTTAATACAAGTCATATTGATATTGATTGAAATGATAGGATTCTTACTTATTGTTATTTGGAAATTATTGTCATAGATTTTGATATTATAGAGTGACATTATTTTTACACAATAGGTAGGAAAATGATGTCACTTTTTAGCTTATATGCTAGAATATTTATATAGTATATAAGGAGGTGACAGGCATTTATATATGTATAAATGTCATGAATTATGGAAAATGTAGATAATCAAACATCTTTACGACAAGCTATTGATTTATTTGATATAGAACCTTTATTGAAATTGAATATTGATGTCGATGAAATCGTTGTTCATCCTCAACATATTGAAGAAGATATTCAAAAAACAATCAATTATATGAATGAGGCTTTAGAAAATCAAAATATCAATTATTATGATGATCCATCTCATATGAAGGAATTTTTTGAAAATATCATACGTTTATTTTATTTAAGAAATGAACTTTCACCTTATCTTGTATGTCTTAACGATAAGGAATATAAAGAACTATTTAAACAAGGACAATGTTTTTGTACAACTTCAGAAGCTTTTAAGAAGTTTTTAGAAGATCATCATTTTAATCATGATTTAGATGATGAACATGATATTTTTATCAAAAAACAAGTGGAACTTAATAGAATTCTAAAAGAAGATGAGAAACAATTATTCCATCTTTTAAAAGCAATCGTTTTTGCTCATTTTCCACATGATATGAAAATGGAAGGAAAGATGACCTTTCAAGACTATTTAGACAAGATAGGATTAAAATCTATTGCTCATTTACAGGAAATGTTTGATGAAATGGTTACATATAAACCTCATCTGGAAATGAAGTATTATTCTCTAACAAAAGTCAAAGATGCTGGTGGATCATCAGGCAACCATATCTTTAAAAAAGATTTAGAATTTTTTGATGCAGTAAAGCCTTATATTACCAATTGTCCTGATTATACTTCTAAACGTGCAACAGATCGCTCAGCAAAATATCTTGTCTTTCAACCCTATGGTCATTTAAGTGCGAAACAAGTTTACCAATATTTTTATCAGATTTATCGTTGGATTTTTATGCTTCTCTATGTGAAAATAGATTTACAGTTGCGATATAAACAAGCATTTCAAAGCATTGATTTACCTGAAAATATGGTGGAGGAGATGGCAACTGGTTTTGGATATGATTTATATTTAATCTATGCTTCAAGACATTGGAAGAATGAAAGCAAAAAGATTGTAGAAAAGTTCAATCATTCTTTAAGTGGATATATTTATGCATCTATTGTTAATAGAGTCAATTTTTCATCAACAAAAGAGAGTCATGATTGTCAAGAGAACGATGGTTTTCAAAAGGATGAAGATGGTATTTATAGATCAGCCAATAAAAAACCTCATGAACATACGCAAGAGGAATTATCAATGACTCAGATAGATACAGATATTCAGTTCCATAATGAAAAGACATATAATAATGATACCAATTATACTTTATCACAAGGAATACATGATGATGTAGAAGAATTTTGTAATCTTAAGGGGATTTGTTCGGATTATGCAATTGTTTTGACACGTGAGTGGACATCTTTTAGAAAAAAACATTCTTCATTGGAAGATTATCGTCATTTGGATCAAATGGAGTTGACAGAAAAAATGATGCAGAACTTTGAAAATCATTATTTAAGAACATTCAGTTATATGAATATGTCAATTTTAAAAATACAAAACGTTAAATATGCACAGGCTTTGATATCATTTTTAGATTTCTATGTTTTTACATTAATGCGAGATTTTTATGAAGAACTCAATGATTTTCATCATGAATATCTTCATGTTCAAGATCAAAAACAAAAGGAAAAAGAAATTATTCGTATTTTAAAAGGTCAGTTATGGCATATGGGTTATCTTTTCTATCGTATTGATATTGTCATGATTGGTGAAACAAGTCAGAAAATGAATCAAAATGAAAGTGAAGGACAAATATTTAAAAAAGGTTTTGAAAATTATATATGTCAAAACAAAAAATTAAATAAAGATGAGATGATTAGAAAAATTCTTACAGATACTTTTCATTTATTGAAATATTATTATATACCGGCACTTGAAAGTCCTTATTTAGATTATGTTTTTGATGAACAACAAAAATCACAAATTAAAGATTATGTCAACTTATTAGAATATTATTGGGCTGAATTTTCAAAACATAAAGCAATTTATAAAGTCGCATTTGGACATTCTAATGCTCCTAATAATATCAAATATTTCTTATATCATACATATCATCCAGAAAATGTTTATAAAGATATGCTGATGAGCAATCAATGGATTGAACTCATTCAAAATATAGAGAGGGAGGTGGCAGAATGAAACAGACACTTACACTTGAAGACATCGATGATTATGTTCAGGCTTTGACAGCTTTTTTACCAACACCCACACAAAGAAAAATGATTCAGGAATATCAGTCTGCAATTGAAAAAAATCCTCAATATCAAGTTTTGATTCAAAGAAAATTAGCTATCGCCAATATACCAACTACTTTTTTGCAAAAGCAGACTATTTCTATTCAAGAAATTATAGAAAATACTTTGCAGGAGCTAAAAGTAAAAGTGCAGGGTCAAATAGAAAAAACATTCTCTGTTTCTACTTATAGAATGTCATTTGCAAGAGGAGAAGATGTGGATATGAATCAGATTGGTATAGGCTATCAAGATCATGAATTAGATTTATATGTTCATCCAGAATTATTGAAAAATTATTCTTTTATACTTATGAAAGACGGACAGGAAATTTTACCTGATGAAATCATTGAAGAAGGTGGAGAGGGATATATTATATTTGATCATATTGATGAAGATGATGAATTTGAAATTATTATTAAAGAGAGTGCCTAAGCTGACACTCTCTTTTGTGGTGATATTGCTTTTTGTCTTAATGTTCCTTGATATAATCCTTCTTCACATTCCCCCACAGCAATAAACCCATGTTTTTGATAGTATTGTGTTAATGGTTGATTACTTGTCATAGAATCTAACCTTATATAATGTTTACCAAGTTGTCTGGCATAATCTTCAATACGTTTCAAAAAATAAGAACCACCCTGTAAATGAGGACGACTGACTAAACGATGAATATAAAGAGCAGGTTGATGATCATGCCAATTACTGTCATAGTCATGGACAACCGCACTGGCAATAATGTTGTGTTTGTTATCGGTAAGAACAAATAAGTTTCCCTTTTCTTGTTCCTGTTGATAGTAGGAAAGTGGGAAGATATCAAGATAATGTGTATCTTGCCATTGAGTAATGCCTTTTTCTTTCATCCACTGATCTCTTTCTAATATCATTTCAAAGATAACAGGAACATCTTGTGGATGGGCTTTTTGTAATTGATATGACATGATGAGTACCTCCTGATGTTATTCTAACATAAAATATAAATTTTAAAAAAAGACTTACATCTTTTTTTTAATATGTTAAATTAAGTCCCGTTAAAAATTGCATATAGAAACAGTGGTGGTATTGGAAATGGTACATGTGCAATGATCATGATTATGAACAACACATATGTTTTTTTGTGCGAAAAGAAGGAGGACAAAATGAATGAAATCAAAATGACATCACTTTTTATTTACTATAGCTATGGCTTTTGTCATGGCGTTTCATGAATTATGGATTATGTGGCCTATTGCAGTGATTATTGAATTATGTTTTGTAGAAAAATGGGCTGTCGCTTTAACAATGAAAAGATTCAATCCACAAGAAACATCACCACAAATCTTTCAAATGACGATTTGTACAATGATTGTCTGTTTGATGTGTCCCATTATGAGTTTTATTGCAACTCTTTTATTTCAAAATGCTGGAAATCAAGTGATTGCTTTATGGTTACAGGCAATGTTTGTTAATTTTCCTATGACTTTAGGATGGCAATTGTTTTTTGGAGGAACAGCAGTACGTAAATTAGAAAAGATATGTATTTATCAATCTTTTTGATTATAAAAATGAAAAGATAGAAATAGAGATATTTTCTATTTTTTCTTTTTTTAATCAAAGTATTTTTGGTTCTTTTTCATAAAGTGCTATTTTTCTTGAAATGTTAAAAAAATAGGAGTAAACTATGTGAGAATAAATGATTAAAGTGAGGAGGGATTATTTTGGACAAAATTATTGATGATATTGTTTCAATAGATTTGGAGTGTTCAAAAAGGGTTGAAGAAGCAAAAAAGAAAAAGCAAGATGTTCAAGCCAATATGAATGCAAAAAAGAAAGAAATCTATGATTCTTTTGTGAAAGAATATCAAGTCAAAATTGATGCTCATAAAAAAGAATTAGAAGCAAAGATTCAAGAAACTAGAGTCAAAAATGAACAAGAGTACAAAGAATCACTAAATCAGCTCTCTAGTCTTTACGAAAAGAATAAAGATGAATGGGTTTCTACCATTGTTAATCGTTGTAAAGAAATATAGAGAGAGGTGAGCGTATGAGTTCTTTTTCATCCAATGCAATTCTAGCAAAAGCACGTTCTATGTATTCACATAGATTAACTGAACAAAATTATGAGGAGCTTTTGAAAAGAAGAAGCATTAATGATTTAGTTGCTTATTTGAAAAGTGAAACAGCTTATAGTGATATATTAGCTGATTTAAAAGAAGTGAATGTTCATCGTGGTCAATTGGAAGCTTTATTAAATAAAGAAATCTTCTTAAGACTTGATCGTTTGATGCGTTTTGCTTCTAAAAAGGAATTAGAATTTTATCGCTTAGGTGTAATGGAACTGGAAATTCAATTAATTTTAACAAAAGCAAGATTAATTGTTTCAGATTACTATACGGGTTATGAAATTGAAATTCCTGATTATTTGAATAAATATGCGAGTTTTGATCTTTATGGTTTATTGGCAATTAATGATTATGATAGTTTGTTGTTTTTGTTGAAAGGTACAAAGTATTATGATGCATTACTTAAATATAAACCAGAAGAAGATGAAAGATTTGATTCAAACTTATTGGAATTAGAATTAAAGCATATTTATTATGCCGAGTATGTTGATGTCGTTAATAAGCTGTATAAAGGAAAGAAACGTAAAGATTTATTAACAATGATCAATACATCTATAGAGTTACAGAATATTACAAAGATATATCGTCTAAAGAAATATTTCAATGCGACACCAGATCAAATTAGAGAAACACTGTTTATGGAATATAGCCGTATTCCAAAGAGTGTTATGTTTGAACTCATTGAAACAAAGGATGCCAGTGAATTTTTAAAGAAATTATCTGAATCACCTTATAAATTATATGTTGATGATCAGGAATTTGTATATATTGAATATTATACAGAAAAGATCAGATATAATTTAGCAAGACGTTTCATGAGATTTTCAACAGATAGTGCATTGGTTTATATGACATATAAAATTGTATATCAAGTTGAAATTGATAATCTTAAACATATTATTGAAGGTTTAAGATATGGAGAGGCACCGAGTCAAATTGAAGCGATGCTCATCTATTAGGGGGACAAGATATGGCTATAGAAGAAATGATATTGTTAAATATGACTTTTGATCGTCGTGATTTAGATCAGGTCTTATTTACACTCAAAGATTCCAAGTACTTTTATCCTCAACCTGCTTCAAAGATTGTCAATAATGTGAAAGGTGTTCACGCATTATTTGAAGATAGTGCTTATACAAAATTATTGGATCGTTTGATTCAGGTTGCATCTGATATGAAGTTGGATTTGAATAAAGATTTAGCTCCTGATAAAGCATTAAATTTTGATAAAACAAATCAATATTTAAGTGAACTGGAAGCTGAAATAAAAAAGATTAAAGATGTTCAAGATCAATTAATAACGGAAAAAGATGAAAATGAAAAAACATTGGAAATCTTAAAGAGAATGACTTTAAGTGAAGTCAATCTCGATCATTTATTAGATTGTCAATATGTGAAAGCCAGATTTGGACGTTTTCACAGACAACATCTTGATAAAATTAAATATTATGAAGGTCGCCCATTTATTTTTAATAAGTTAGGGGAAGATCGTCAGTATGTATATTGTTGTTATATTGTGACAAACAGTTTATTACTGGAAGTTGACAATATATTTAAAGCGTTAGGGTTTGAAGAAATTGTTATTCCTTCATTTGTACATGGTAAAGTTGATGATGCAAAAAAGGAATTAGAAGAAGAAGTTCATGCGATGGAAGAATATATCTTACGTATGGATCAAAAGATGACAATTTTAAGAGAAACACACAAAGTTGATTTGTTGAAGTTATATTCAACTGCTTTGTTCTTACAAAGAATTGAATCATTTAAGACTTTTGTAGTGGATTTCCAAAGCAAATGTGCGATTTATGGATTTATTCCAAAACGTATGATTGAGGAATTCAAAGATATGTTAAAACATATCAACGGTATGGAATACCAAGAATTACCTGCAGATATTTTAGATCATCAGGAAATCATTGCACCAACAGTTGTGCATAATGCGAAAATTGTCAGACCGTTTGAAATACTAAGTAAGGTGAAACAAACAGATATCATTGATACAACGATTGCTGTGGCAGCACTTTATTATATTATTTTCATTATCTTCTTGGGGGACTTAGGAGTTGGAGCTGTATTAGCACTGCTTGGACTTCTTATGAGAAAGAAAAAAATGGGAAGTTTACTTCTATCACTTGGTGTAGCGACACTGCTTGGAGGACTTATTTATGGAGATGTTTTCTATACAATTAGCCTCTATCCAGCAATAGCATTACCATTATCAACAGTTTATAAACTTGTTGATGGAATACTTCTTCTCATTGTTGGAACTTATACAATTGGTGCATTTAAGAAAATGTATTTGGAAAATTCAACAATGGAAAAAGTCCTTTCCATGAAGGGAGTTTGTGGTTTGATTATTGTTTATGCAATTTTAGTGTATTTTGGTTGTGTATATGAAGCACATATCAATTTACCAATTATGCCATTTGCTATTGTGATTGTTGCTTGCCTTGTGTTTGTTTTAGCAAAATCAATTTTAAAGAAGAAAGCAGTATAAGGAAGGGAGAAATATATGGCAATAGCAAAATTAAAGCTTCTGGAAATTGAATTTCCAGCACAGCAATATGATGCTGTATTATTGAAGCTGATTAATCTTGACAATTTTCATCCTGAACCTGCTTCTAAATTTGCTGATTCAGTACAGGGATTATCAGTATTAAATCGTGAAAATCCTTATGCTGATTTAATCGCAAGAATGGAAGAAGCGAGGGATAAATATCGTCTTCAATTAAAAAGCACAGATGTTGATAATGTTCGTATGAATATTATTCAAGCTGATACATTCTTCTGTAATGTATTAGAAAAAGCTGCACAGATTGAAAAAGTCAAAGAAGATTTATTAACGATGATTCAAGAGAATGAAGCAACGATTGCTCAATTAGAGCATATGATTGATGCAAATATTGATTTTGATAGATTATTCTCTTGTAAATATTTACAGATTCGTTTTGGGCGTTTACCAACAATGAATTTAGATAAATTAAAATATTATGGAGAACAGAAATTCTTATTTAAAGTTTTACATAAAGGAACAAAGGAAACATATTGTAGTTATATTGCAACTGCAGATAATGCTCCTGAAATTGATAACATCTTTTCTTCATTGTATTTTGAACGTATTCATATTCCTGAATTCGTACATGGTAAACCTAGCGAAGCATTAGAAGTTTTAAAAGAAGAAGACGACACAGCTAAACAATATATTCAAGTGCTTGATCAAAGAATTGAAAAACTGTTTAGTGAAAATATGGAAGAAATGAATCATATTTATTCAGTTTCTAAAAAATTGAATGAAACATATGATGCTCAAAAATATGTCGTTGTCTTTGGCAAAAATGCCGCTGTATATGGTTTTGCGGAAGATAAGGATGCAAAGAATATTAAAGAAGAATTTGAAAAGTTAGATGATGTCAAAGTAGAAATCAGTTCACCAATGAGTGATTCACGTTTGACACCACCAACAAAACTTAAAAACAACTGGTTTTCAAGACCATTTAGAATGTTCGTAGAAATGTATGGTGTTCCATCATACACTGACTTTGATCCAACCAATTTAGTAGCCATTACATATACTTTCTTATTTGGTATGATGTTTGGTGATGTTGGACAAGGGATTGTTTTATCGCTGGTTGGATACTTTTTCTATAAATGGAAAGGTATGCAATTAGGTGCAGTTGGAATGCGTTTAGGTATTTCAAGTACAATCTTTGGATTTGTCTTTGGTTCTATCTTTGGTAGTGAAGCATTATTTGAACACTTTATGGAGCCAATGTTCTTGCCAATGAAATCTGAAAATACCATGACATTATTGATGGCAGCCATTGCAACGGGTGTTATCTTGATTATCATTTCTATCGCATTTAATATCTTCTTAAATATTAAGAAGAAACACTGGGGAGAAATGTTATTCTCACAAAATGGTGTCGCTGGACTTGTATTCTATGTATCAGTTCTATTATTAGTTGCCAATATGCTTGTGGGAATGAATTTACCTCTTGGTGGACCAGTCTATATTGTTTTATTGATTGCAATGCCAGTCGTGATGATTTTCTTAAAAGAACCGTTATGTCATAAACTTGAAGGGGAAAAGATGTTCCCACATGGTTTTGGGGCTTTCTTTACAGAAGCGTTCTTTGAATTATTTGAAGTTATGCTGACATTCATTGCTAATACGATGTCATTCTTACGTGTAGGTGGATTCGTTTTATCACATGCCGGAATGATGATGGTTGTTTACACATTAGCTGAAATGGTTGCTGGAGGTCCAGGTATCATTAACTTTGGATATATTTTAGTAGCTATTATTGGTAATATCTTCGTTATGTGTTTGGAAGGTATGATTGTTGGTATTCAGGTTTTACGTTTAGAGTTCTATGAAATGTTCTCACGTTATTATGAAGGAAAAGGAAAACCTTTCCATTCAATTCAAGAAAAATAAAAAGAAATATTTGGAGGAAAAAAATTATGAATTTAATGATGTTTATTTTACCTGCTATTGCTGTTGTTTTATTATCTTTACCATTAGTAAAAATGTTTACTTCTAAAGTAAGCAAAGAAAGTGCAAAATGGCGTTTATTAACTCATGTTGGAGGATTCTTTGGAGCTGTTGCTTTAACTTTATGTTTATCAATGGGTTCAGCATTTGCCGCTGAAGGTGCTTCTATTGTTGGTACAGTTGCTCAAGGTATGGGATTCTTAGCTGCTGCATTAGCAACTGGATGTTCTGCATTAGGTGCAGGTATTGCCGTTGCTGCTGCTGCTCCTGCTGCTATTGGAGCTTTCTCTGAAAATGATAACAACTTCGGTAAAGCATTAATTTTCGTTGCCTTAGGTGAAGGGGTTGCCATTTACGGGTTATTAATTTCAATCTTAATTATCAACGCTTTATAATTTTTACAAGAAAGGTCTGATTATATGAAATTTTTCTTAATCAGCGATAATATTGATACATTAATGGGACTAAGACTTGTAGGTATTGAAGGTGTGGTTGTGCATACAAGAAAAGATTTTCTTGAAGTTTTACAGTCAAAGATGAAAGATTCATCTATTGCGATTATCTTAGTGACTACAAAATTAGTTGATATGTGTCCAGATATTATATCAGAGATTAAATTAAAACAACAAAAACCACTCATTACAGAAATACCTGACCGTCATGGAAATTCTAAGATTGGTGAAACAATCGACGGTTATGTATCTGAAGCTATTGGAGTGAAATTATAGGAGAGATAGATTATGCAAAATATTGATCAAGTATTTCTCTATATGAAAGATGAAATTGAAAGACAGGCAAAAAGCGAAGAACAGGCAATTTTAAATGAAGTGAAAGCTCTTGAAGATGAAGCTTATGAATCTATGAAAGCAGAAGCGAAAAGAGATGCTGATTTAAAATTGAAACAGGAAGAAGAAGAAATGAGTTCTAACGCTTCTGCAGAAATTTCTGAAAGTCATATTGAAAGAACAAAAAAATTAATTGAAAAAAGAGATGAATATGTGAAAAACATCTTTGATCAGGCACGTGATGAATTAAAAGCTTTTGTCAAAAGTGATGAATATTTACCTTTTGTAGAAGCAAAAATAAAGAAAGTTGCTGCTGATTTTAAAGATTCTAAGTCTATCATGTATGTATCTCATGATGATTTCAAAAACAAAGATGCGTTTGTGAAAGCTTTTGGAACTGATATTGAAGTTCAAGCAAGTGATGATATTCAAATTGGTGGATTTATTCTTGAAAATAAAGCATCTTCTTTAGTTGTTGATGAAACTTTAGATTTTGCTTTAAATAATCAAAAAGATTGGTTTAATAAAAATTCTGGATTAATTATTAGATAGAAACGGGAGGTATGAGTGTGAATGAAAATGTAATTTATTCAATCAATGGTCCCGTTGTTACAGTCAAAGATACAGATGCCTTTTCTATGTTAGAAATGGTTTATGTTGGTAATGCGAGATTGATTGGAGAAGTTATCTCTATCAAAAAAGAATTAACAACAATTCAGGTTTATGAAACAACAACAGGATTAAAACCAGGAGAACCTGTGTATGGAACTGGACAACCTATTTCTGTTACTTTAGGTCCTGGTATCTTAAGAAATATTTTTGATGGGATTGAAAGACCACTAGAAGAAATTGCAAAAGAATCTGGTGCTTTCATTCCAACTGGTAGCCATGTTGATCCATTGGATAAAAATAAATTATGGGATGTCACAATGGTTGCAAAAGTCGGTGATGAAGTCAAAGGTGGAGATATTTATGCTACAATTCCTGAAACTGACTTAATCACGCATAAATGTATGGTATCACCATATACAAAAGGAAAAGTTATTGAAGTGGCTCCATCTGGACAATACAAAATTGATGATGTTGTCATGAAAATTGAAACGGCAGATGGTGAAATTGTGGAATGTACATTAACACAAAAATGGCCTATCAAACAGGCAAGACCAGTTACAAAACGTTTACCAATTTCAATGCCATTAGTGACAGGACAACGTGTTATTGATACATTGTTCCCAATTGCTAAAGGTGGAACAGCTGCTATTCCAGGAGGATTCGGTACTGGAAAAACAATGACTCAGCACCAATTAGCAAAATGGTGTGATGCCGATATTATCGTTTATGTAGGTTGTGGAGAACGTGGTAACGAAATGACTCAGGTTCTTGAAGAATTTAGAGAATTGATTGACCCTAAATCTAACAAACCTTTAACAGACAGAACAGTATTGATTGCTAATACTTCTAACATGCCAGTTGCGGCTCGTGAAGCTTCTATTTATACAGGGGTAACACTTGCTGAATATTATCGTGATATGGGATATCATGTTGCCATCATGGCAGATTCAACTTCTCGTTGGGCAGAAGCGTTACGTGAAATTTCTGGACGTTTGGAAGAAATGCCAGCTGAAGAAGGATTCCCAGCATACTTGCCATCACGTTTATCACAATTCTATGAACGTGCTGGATATATGAATAACTTAAATGGAACAAAAGGTTCAGTCACAATCATTGGTGCCGTATCACCACAAGGTTCTGACTTCTCTGAACCAGTCACTCAAAATACAAAACGTTTCGTACGTACTTTCTGGGCATTGGATAAAGCTTTAGCTTATGCACGTCACTATTTTGCGATTAACTGGAATCAAAGTTATAGTGAATATATTCCTGATCTTGAAAGATGGTTCAATAAAAATGTTGATCCAAAATTCTTAAGAGATCGTCAGGAATTATCAAGTATTTTAGCTGAAGAAACAAAATTAATGGAAATTGTCAAATTAATGGGTTCTGATGTTTTACCAGATGATCAGAAATTAGTGATTGAAGTTGCTAAATTAGTACGTGTTGGTTACTTACAACAAAATGCATTCCATCCAGATGATACTTATGTACCACTTGAAAAACAGTTAAAGATGATGGAAGTCATCTTATACTTATATAAACGTGGTAAAGAAGTTGTCAGTGCTGGAAAACCAATTCGTTTGATTTTGGAAACAGGTATTTTTGATAGAGTTGTCAAAATGAAATATGATGTCCCTAACAATAATTTAGCTTTATTTGATGATTATTATAAAGAAATTGATGAAGCAGTTGCATCTATTGACTAAAGGAGGAAAATGTTATGAGTCTACAATATGTAGGGTTGAACGAAATTAATGGTTCATTAGTCGTATTAGATCATGTTAAAGATGCTTCATATGACGAAATGGTCGAATTACAATTAAAAGATGGTTCAACTCGTTTAGGACGTATCGTTCAAATTGAAGGAGAAAGAGTTGTTGTACAGGTTTTTGAAGGAACAAACTCTTTATCTCTTGCCAATACAAAAACAAGATTATTAGGTCATCCAATGGAACTTCCTGTATCTAAGGAAATCTTAGGACGTGTGTTCTCTGGAGCAGGAAAACCAATTGATGGTCTTGGAGAAATCTATGCTGAAAAATCTATGGATATTAACGGTCAACCATTAAATCCAGTTGCTCGTGTTTATCCAAGAAACTATATTAACACTGGTATTTCATCTATTGACTGTTTAACAACTTTGATTCGTGGACAGAAATTACCAATCTTCTCAGGTTCAGGTTTGCCACACAATCAATTAGCTGTACAAATCGTTAAACAGGCCAAAGTTAAAGATGATGATGGTAGTGGATTTGCAGTTGTCTTTGCGGCAATGGGTGTTACAAATGACGTTGCTGAATACTTCAGACGTTCTTTTGAAGAAGCTGGGGTTATGCAAAGAGTTGTTATGTTCTTGAACTTGTCTAATGACCCAATCATTGAACGTACATTAACACCACGTTGTGCTTTAACAGCAGCTGAATATTTAGCTTATGAACATGATATGCATGTTTTGGTTATTTATACTGATGTCACTTCTTATTGTGAAGCTTTACGTGAATTCTCTTCAAGTAAGGGAGAAATTCCTGGACGTAAAGGATATCC
Source organism: Massiliimicrobium timonense (assembly GCF_002160865.1). Lineage (GTDB taxonomy): Bacteria > Bacillota_I > Bacilli_A > Erysipelotrichales > Coprobacillaceae > Allocoprobacillus. The sequence goes on along the minus strand of NZ_NFLJ01000023.1, from coordinate 24,864 downwards.
AGGATACTTATATTCTGACTTAGCTTCATTATATGAAAGAGCTGGTATTTCTAAATCAGCAAAAGGATCAGTGACACAAATTCCAATTTTAACAATGCCTAACAATGATATTACTCACCCAGTACCTGACTTAACTGGATATATTACTGAAGGACAGATTACACTTGATTCTGAATTGAATTCAATGGGTATTTATCCACCAGTAAGTGTGCTTCCATCACTTTCACGTTTGATGAAAGACGGTATTGGTGAAGGATATACAAGAAAAGATCATTCAGATGTATCTAACCAGCTATTTGCTGCCTATGCACATGTGCAGGATGTTAAATCATTAACATCAGTTATTGGTGAAGATGAATTAACACCTGTTGATAGAAAATATATGGAATTTGGACGTTTATTTGAACAACATTTCCTTAACCAAGGTTTCAATACAAACAGATCTATTGAAGAAACATTAGATTTAGGATGGACTTTATTATCTGTTCTTCCTAAGAATGAATTAGATCGTATTGATAATGCCGTATTAGAACAATTCTATGATCATGAAAAGGCAGTAGCTCAATTTAATCTTCAAGAAGATACAATGATTAAAGAGCTACAGCAGGCTGTAGATAATGGCTAATCAGGTCTTTCCAACAAAAGGGAATTTGATTGCTACCAAAAAGTCATTAGAACTCGCATATTTGGGTTATGACTTGATGGATAAAAAAAGAAATGTTCTCATCAAGGAAATGATGAATTTATTAGATGATGTCAAATTGATCAGAGATGATATTACAGATTCTTATCAAAAAGCTTATTATGCTCTTCAGGAAGCGAACATGTCACTTGGTATTATCAGTGATATTGTTGAAGCTGTTCCTATTGATGAAGGATTGAGTGTGACTTATCGAAGCGTTATGGGAGTCGAAATTCCAAAAGTAAGCTATGAAAAAACACCTCTTCGTCTAGGATATGGTTTTGAAAGAGCAAATTCTAAAGTTGATTATGCTTATAGATGTTTCTATCATGTTAAAGAATTAACTGTGAAATTAGCAGAAATAGAAAATGCTGTTTATCGTTTAGCCAATGCTATTCGTAAAACACAAAAACGTGCTAATGCTTTGCAAAACATTTCTATTCCTGAATTTGAAAGAACAGTGAAATTCATTAGTGAATCTTTAGATGAAAAAGATAGAGAAGAATTCTCTCGTCAAAAAGTCATCAAAACGCAAAAAAATAAACAAGAAAGATTAAAGAAAGAACAAGGTCTTGAATGATCTTGTTTTTCTTTTATAGAATATTAAGAATTTATTAAGAAAGTTTTGCGTATAATCCACTATACTGTAAGTGGGTGATCAATATGAAAAGAAAAATCTTTATGACAATCATTTTTATATTCAGTTTATCAACGATGTTTATGACCTGGTTTGGTGGATATAAGGGAGTGCAGGATGTATCAGGGTTTATTTTAATGAATAATCCCATTGCTGTTACATGCATGATGATTACGATATTTAGCATTTGGATGCATTGGGGATATACAAGTTATATACTATGCTGTATTGGACTAATAGGGATTATTGCAATGGAGATTTATGAGTTTTTGACATGGCATATTTTCCCATTTTCTGGGGTATTCAGTTTACGTTTAAGTTTAGAACTTTGTTATCCTCAATTTTATATTGCCCTTATGAGTACTATCGCAACTTTTCTCATTTACAAATATTATTTTTGGAAAAGAGATTTGACAAAGTGGCAGGATTATGTATCATAGTAGCTAAAGGGGATGGTCAGTGTGATGAAAAAATATGGTTCTTTCATTAAGAATGTTTTACAGTTTACAATTATTTATAAGCTGATCATTCTTTTTTGTTTAAGTCCGATACTCAGACTTATCTTAAAGGAATATTTAAAGAAGGCATCAGTCAGTATTGCTTTTAATCAAAATATGATAGAAGTTTTTTTATCATTACCGGGAATCATTATATTTTTGATTTTAGTACTGACGATGATGCTTTTGATTTATTACAATCTGTATGTGATTATACAAATCATCACCTTAGAACATCAAAAACAATCTTATCAATTGAAAGAGATTGTTTTAAAAAGTATCATCAATTTAAAAACAATTCATAAACCAACTTTTGTATTAAGTGGTCTTTATATGTTGTTATTGTTACCTTTAGTTCATGTAGGGTATATTAATAATTATGTCCCTAGATGGGATATTCCATCTTTCATTTTAAATGAACTTCAATTAACCCTTCAAGGCCAAATTTTGATTGGTCTTATTTATTTATTTTATTATGGTTTATATATTATGATGATTTTTGTTCCACTTTATTTATTTTTAAAACAAATGTCTTTGATACAAGCTATAAAAAAAGGATGCCATTTACTAAAAACAATCACTTTTTCACAAAAAATAAGATTGTTGATGAGTATCATAGCGTGGGTGATCGTAGAAAATAGTATCATACATATCTTACCATACCCTCTTTTACATAATCGAGATTTTAATATTTATTTTGTAAAATATCTCATGCATTTTGCATCTTTTCGTTATAGTGTTATTCAATATATCATCATTTATCTTTTACAGATTATCGCAATGACTCTCTTTTTGAATTATCTTGTGTCATTATTTTGTCAGTATGAAAAAGAAATCATGACCATTCAACAACAGAATTTAGATACCATTCGTTTGCAACGATTGATCAGTCATTGCCAAAAAACAACAGGATACGCCTTATGTCAATTAAAACAATATTTTTCACAAATACAATGGATACGTACTTATCAAAAATATTTACGTATTATTTGTATCATTTGTATTTTTATTGTAGGGATTGTTTATTTTCATCAAGATTTAAGATTGCATAAGCCTTATGTAATAGGGCATCGTGGTTCAGGGTACGCTATTGAAAATACTTTTGAAGCTGTAGAAAAAGCTAATGATTATGGTAGTGATTTTGCAGAAATTGATATTCAGTTATCTAAAGATGGTATTCCAATTGTATATCATGATACAACAATGTCACGTCTATCCCATGTATCTACATCCGTTTCACAAATGACTGCCCAACAATTTGAAGATACAACATTACAATATGAAAATTATACAGCTCAACCTACGACATTAGAACATTTGATTCAAAAGATGCAAGATCATCATTTCAATATCAAATTATTAATAGAATTCAAAGCTGATCCTGAAAATTACCGTGAAATGGTCAATCAGGTGGTGAAAATTGTCAATCAATATCATATGGGTTCACAAACAATGTTTATGTCCCTGCATTATCCGACTGTATCTTATTTACATCATCTTTATCCTGAATGGTGGATTGGATACTGTATTTATGGAAGTATTGGAGATATTGATGCAAGTATATGGAATATGGATATTGACTTTTTAGCTATTGAAGAAAATCGAGCAAGTACTTCTTTAATTCAAAAAGCTATTTCACAAATGATTCCTATTTACATATGGACAGTAGATAATGAAAAGAAAATGAAACAGTATTTAGATATGGGAGTAAGTGGAATTATTACTAATGATCCTGATTTAGGAAGACAGGCTATTGATGCTTATCTACAAAAACATCCTCATTCATATTATGAAGATCAAATATAAAAAAGCAGGGTGACCTGCTTAAAATTCAAGTTGAATGTGATAAATTTTTCCCCATAAATAAATTTGATAGAAATAAGCCATGAGTTGGGGTCCCATCATAAGTTGTCCAAACCATGGAGCAGTTAGACTTTGACCATGAGATTGTATAAAACCATTAAGCTTTTGATAATCAAAAAATTGAAATAAAAGATTAGAAGGATCCTTTAAGGATTCTTTTAATTTGTTTTCGATAAGTTGAGCATAAAGTGGAGAATAGGTCTTAGGATAAGGATTCTTTTTACGATGTAAAATATCTTCTGGTAAAAAATCGTGAAAAGCCTGACGAAGAATACCTTTTTCTTCACCTTGAAAAAACATATAGTCCTCGGGCATATTATAAAGATATTGAAGTATTTTTGTAGAAGCAAAAGGGACACGGACTTCTAATGAAGCACGCATGGTTTGACTGTCAGCACGTGTTAAAAGTGTTTGCATAAACCATTGTGTATTGAGATAGATAAGCTGTTTTTTACGATTGTCAGTATGAATTTCTTGTAAGCTTTCTTGATAGCGTTGAATAATATAGTCTTTAAGGTTTAATTTTTGAACTTTTTCATTAAACATACTTAATCTCTGATCTAAATCACGTATCCAAGGGAAATAAGGCTGGTTATAGAGTTCTTCTTTATAAAACCAAGGATAACCACCAAAGATTTCATCAGCACATTCACCTGATAATGTGACTTTATGCTCTTTAGCGATTTCTTTAGAAAATAAAAGAAAACTTGCATCAATATCTGCCATACCTGGCATATCTCTGGCAATTAAGGCTTCTTTTAAAGCATCTATTAAATCTGTTTGCTTTAAAATAATATTGTGATGATGTGGTGTGTAACGTGTGACCATCTGATGAATATAGTCATCATCCATTGTTGTCTGGTAATCATAGGCATGAAAGTATTGCTCTTGATCTTCATAAGTGACGCTATAGGTAGAAAGTGGACGGACATATTGTGAAGTAATGGCTGTAATAATGCTGGAATCTAAACCACCTGACAACATTGTTGATAAAGGAACATCGCTTAACAATTGATGTTGAACACTCTCTATAACAAGATGACGCACATGCTGAATCGTTTCTGGCAGATTTTCGTCATGAGATTGATCATGTAGCTTCCAATAACATTGAATGTGTAACTCTTTTTGAAAGTATAAATAATAGCCTGGTCTTAAGGAATAAATGTTTTTATAGACTGTTTGACCGGGTGTTAAACTTGGACCCAGTCCTAAGAGTTCTTTGACACCTTTTTCATCGACAATAGCCTGACCAAGATAGCTTAAAAGACTTTTGATTTCACTGGCAATAACCAATGTTCCTTCATGTAATGTATAATATAATGGTTTGACACCAAGAGGATCTCTTGCAGCGAATAATTTTTCACCATCATCAATTACAAATGCAAAAATACCTTCAAATAAATCAAGACAATGTTCCTGATATTCTATATAAGCAGCCAAAACAACTTCGCTATCACTCATTGTTTGAAATGTGTAACCTAACTCAATCAAATGATTTTTGATTTCAGTCATATTATAAATCTCACCGTTATATGTCATGCGATAAGTACGCTCATGATGCGTATATAAAAGAGGTTGTTGCCCATTCTTTAAATCAATAATAGCTAAACGTGTATGTCCCATAAGACAATGTGGTGTCATAAAATAACCCATATGATCAGGCCCACGCTTTTGTAAGAGCTTTGTCATTGTCATGATTTTTTCATCATAATCAAGTAAATGTTTTGAATAATTACAAATTGTGATAATTCCACACATAGATTTCACCCCATACAATGTATGAAATGTTTTTTGAAATATGAGAAAAAGATAAGACAAAGTTGAGATTTTAGAGGTGTTGATTTGTGGTATGATAGCTATGGGTGATGAAAAGTGGAATGTTCAAGATGTCATAATCGAAATGTAGAGCGCTTATATGAGTTAAATGGAAGATATTATTGTCGTGAGTGCATCCAATTCCATCGTGTCTGGATTGATGAAACATGTCAACAGGAAAATCATCAATATCCTGTATGTCAAGTTCAATATCATCTTGATTTTGAACTATCTCCAACTCAAAAGGAAATATCCAGACAGCTTGTTAAAAATTATCAAAGTCATAAACATTCCGCCGTCTTGGCAGTCTGCGGTTCTGGAAAAACAGAAATCGTATTTGAGTTAATTCAGTATGCTTTACAGATTGGTCATCGTGTTTGTTTTTGCATTCCTCGAAAAGAATTAGTGAAAGAATTATATCAAAGGATTCAAGAAGCATTTGATCATCTGGATATTGGTTTGGTTTATGGTGGACATAACGAAAATATGGATGCACAGATGGTTATTTGTACGATGCATCAATTATATCGCTTTGAACAAAGTGGTTTTGATTTAATTATCGGGGATGAAGTAGATGCCTTTCCATTTTATGGGAACAAAGTTTTACAGGAAATTTTTATGAATTGTTGTAGAGGTCATTACGTCAAGTTGAGCGCAACATTCGTCAAAGAGGATATACATGGAGAAGAATTACTAATTATGAATCGCAGATACCATGGCTATGATCTTCCAGTACCTCAATTAATCATTTGTCCTCATTGGTTACAGATATGGCTCATTCGTTTACTCCTTTGGAAATGGAAGAAGAAAGTGATTATTTTTGTTCCCTATGTAAAAGATGTTGATAAACTTGTCCAAAAATTACATGGTCTTAAAGTTCAAGGTGTTTCTTCTATACATGAACATAATCAAGAAAAACTGGAGGCATTGAAAAAAGGCGACATTGATGTGATTGTTTCCACAACTTTACTGGAACGTGGAATTACTGTAGAAGATGTTCAGGTGATTATCTATCATGGTGAAAATGATTTGTTTGATCGTAGAACATTAATTCAAATAGCAGGGCGTGTAGGACGTAAAATCTCTCATCCTCAAGGGCATGTTTATATTTTATCCAATGAACATACCGCATCTATCAAGCAATGTATTCATACCATCAAAGACCTCAACAAAATGAATGCTTAATTTGTCACACACCGCTTCTGCAACAAATATCCTTAGCCCATCTTCTCTATACTCTGCCACTATGTCAGAAATGTTTATCTCAGTTTCATATTATAGATATTCAAACAACTTTTCATCACCATCCTTTAAGAATTTTATATGAATATGATGATTTCTTTAAATCACTTCTTTATCAATATAAGGGACTTTATGACTATGCTTTAAAAGATGCATTTTTATGTTCTTATCAGTCCTGTTTTCATATACAATATCAAGATTATATCATTGCAGTAGCTCCCAGTTCGTTCCAAGAAAATGAAAAACGTGGCTTTGCACCTATGGAAAGTATTGCTTATTCATTTTCATCACATGTTTTTACAGGACTTTATAAGAAAGAAATGTATAAACAAAGTGACTTGTCATTTGCTGAAAGAAAAAGGGTTAAAGACAAAATTGGTATTCAAAATGAAACAGTTCTTAAAGGAAAAAAGGTATTGATTTTTGATGATGTGATAACTTCATCATCAACCTTAACCACTTGTTTATCACTTATTGAAAAGTGTCATCCCCAAAAGATAGAACTGCTTGTTTTATCAACTAAGAGTTTTATGACATTATAAATGTACATTTCGCTTATGAAGTGTGCATTTTTTTATATTGATTCGTCAAAAAAAGATATATTTCCTAGGAAATAAAACAAAAAAAGAAATTGGCTCGACAGAAAATGCGTTCTTTCTTAATTAGCATCATCTATAATGGATACAACCATGAAGTAAAGGAGTTGTGATTATGCAGGGTAAAGTCAAATGGTTTAATGCTGAAAAAGGATTTGGATTCATTGATCGTGGTGAAGGAAAAGATGTTTTCGTTCATTATAGTCAAATTATACAAGATGGATATAAATCTTTAAATGAAGGTGAACTCGTAGAGTTTGAACTCTATTCGACAGAGCGTGGCTTACAAGCTAGACATGTCGTAAAGATTTGATGAAAGGGTGATATGCATTGGCATATCCTTTTTTTCGTTAGAATAATTTTACGTGATATTTACTTTGTTTTCTGTAGATTATATGCTATAATGTGAAATGTTTCAGTATGCATGAAAGGAGATTTATTCATGGCAAGTAAAAAACAAGAAATTAGAAAACAAATAAAAAAGAAAGAAGCCAAAGAATTGGAAGAACTTGGATTAAATCCGAATGCTGAAATTGTGGATTTAAATGATGATTTAGGTGAAGATGTTGTTGTTGAAACATTTGATGATGTTGTGAAAAAACCACAACAGCCTATTGAATTTAAAACAACACCACAAAAAGAGAAAAAAGGATTATTTGGTTCTATCAAAAAGGCTTTTTCACAGGATAATAAAATATTAAAGAAACTTGAAAAACAGGCTTTACAGATTATGGATCTGGAACCTCAATATCAGGCGATGAGTGACGAAGAATTGGCTCATCAAACAGAACTTTTTAAAGAACGCCTAAAAAACGGAGAAACATTGGATGATATCTTGGTTGAAGCCTTTGCAACAGTACGTGAAGCAGCATATAGACGTTTAGGTTTAAAAGCTTTTAAAGTGCAGCTGATGGGTGCCATTTCTTTACACAATGGTGATATTGCGGAAATGAAAACAGGTGAAGGTAAAACTTTAACATCTATTTTTCCGGTTTATTTAAATGCTTTAACTGGAGAAGGAGTTCACGTGGTGACTGTCAATGATTATCTGGCAGAACGTGATAAAACAGATAATGGAAAAGTTTATGAGTTTTTAGGTTTAACAGTAGGACTTAACAAACGTGAACTGACAAAAGATGAAAAAAGAGCTCAACATGCGTGTGATATTACGTATACAACAAATGCTGAACTTGGATTTGATTATTTAAGAGATAATATGGTCACACGTTTGGAAGATAAGGTTTTAAGACCATTGAATTTTGCGTTGGTCGATGAGGTTGACTCTATTTTGATTGATGAATCAAGAACTCCATTGATTATTTCTGGTGGTAAGAAAAATACAGCTGCTTTATATGTTCAAGCTGATAAATTTGTAAAATCTTTACGTGAAGAAAAAGATTATGAAGTTGATATTGAAAGTAAAACAGTCGCTTTAACAGCCGAAGGAATTAATAAGGCAGAAAAGGCATTTAAAATTCAAAATTTATATGATCCTGAACATACAGCTTTAGTTCATCATATCAATCAAGCATTGAAAGCTAACTATACAATGAGTTTAAATGTTGAATATATGATTGCGACAGAAGATGGAAGTCATGATATTCGTAATGCCAGTATTATGATTATTGATCAGTTTACAGGTCGTGTGATGCCAGGTCGTGCTTATAGTGATGGGTTGCATCAGGCACTTGAAGCTAAAGAAGGTGTTCCTATTAAAGAGGAAACTGTCACTCTAGCAACTATCACTTATCAAAACTTCTTCCGTTTATTCAATAAATTAGCAGGGATGACAGGAACTGCCAAAACAGAAGAAGAAGAATTTAGAACAATCTATAATATGCGTGTTGTAGAAATTCCAACGAATAAACCTGTGATTCGTGATGATAAACCAGATTTGGTTTTCGCAAAACAATCTGCTAAATATAAAGCAATTTGTGATGAGGTAGAAAGAAGACATAGCTATGGTCAACCTGTGTTATTAGGAACTGTTTCAGTAGAAACTTCTGAATTATTAAGTAAGATGTTAAATAAACGAGGAATTAAGCATAATGTCTTGAATGCAAAAAATCATGCGAAAGAAGCTTTGATTATTGAAAAAGCAGGTGTGATGGGTGCAGTCACTATTGCGACAAACATGGCTGGTCGTGGTACGGACATCAAATTAGGTGAAGGTGTACCGGAATTAGGTGGATTGATGGTTATTGGTAGTGAAAGACATGAATCAAGACGTATTGATAATCAGTTAAGAGGTCGTTCTGGTCGTCAAGGAGATCCTGGGTGTTCATTGTTCTTTGTTTCATTTGAAGATGAATTAATGCAAAGATTTGCGAATGAAAAGATGAAGGAAAGAATGGGTTCTTTCTTAGAAGATGAAGCTATTGAAAGTAAGATGGTAACAAAATCAATTGAAAATGCTCAAAAACGTGTTGAAGGACAGAACTTTGATATTCGTAAGCAATTATTACAATATGATGATGTGATGCGACAACAACGTGAAATCATGTATAAAGAACGTGATGATATTATGTCACAGACTGATTTAGGTCCAATTGTGAAAGGAATGTTTGAACAGGCGGTGGAAAATACTGTTCGTCAGTTTACAAAACATGATGGTAAAAAAGAACATGTTGATGTTGATGGTGCATTAAATTATATTTCTAAAAACTATATGTTATTAGCTACTTTAGTTGCTAAAAATAAAGATGTTGTAGAACAAGATGCTAAAAAATTAACAAATAGTTTATCTGAAATTGTTTATTTGCAGTATCAAAATAGATTTAATAAAGATTTACCAGCTGAAATTAAATTAGATTATGAAAGAAGAATTTTATTAGGTGTCATTGATCATACATGGATCAATCATATTGATGCTATGCAAAAATTAAGAAATGGAATTTACTTACGTGCTTATGCACAAAGAGATCCACTTCAAGAATATACTGAAGAAGCCTTTTATATGTTTGAAGAAATGACAAAATCAATTTCTCAAGATATTACAAGAAACATTGTTCATATGGGTATTGCTCCTGGTAGTGAACAGGAAAAACAGATTCCATCAGTGCAAATTGAATTGGAGTTTAAAGCAGATTAATGGAATTATATGAAATGAAGGATGGGCTTGAAAAAGCCCGTTCTTTACTCAAGGAACTTTTTGTTTCTATTGATATTGAAGGTTTGAAAAGAGAAATTGAAGGTTTGACAGTACAAACAATGGATGAGAATTTCTGGAATGATCAAGATCATGCCAGAAAGATATATGATCAATTAAATGAAATGAAAAAGAAAGTTGATACATATGAGTATTTGGTAAAAACTTTAGATGAGTTAGAAGAAACCTACCAGTATGTCAAAGAAAATGATGATGCTGATTTTAAGGCTGTTTTAGATGAAGATTATGGTGTTTTTGAAAAAGAAATGAATGATTTTGAAAAAACATTGTTATTTTCTGGTCAATATGATCATCATAACGCCTTGTTAGAAATTCATCCTGGTGCTGGGGGAACAGAGTCACAGGATTGGGCTGCCATGTTAATGCGTATGTATCAAAGATATGCAGATAAAAAAGGTTGGAAAATAGAAGTCTTAGATTATTTGGATGGTGAAGAAGCAGGATTAAAATCAGTAAGTTTACGTATGATAGGTTATAATGCTTATGGGCATCTTAAAGCTGAAAAAGGTGTTCATCGTCTGGTACGTATTTCACCATTTGATGCATCCAAACGCCGTCATACATCATTTGCTTCGGTTGATGTGATGCCAGAATTTGATAACGATATCGAAATTGAAATTGATCCACATGATATTCGTATTGATACTTATCGTGCTTCTGGGGCTGGAGGACAGCATATTAATAAAACAGATTCAGCGATTCGTATTACTCATCTTCCTACACATATTGTTGTGACATGTCAATCACAGCGTTCACAGATTCAAAACCGTGAACAGGCGATGATTATGTTGAAATCTAAATTATATCAGTTAATGTTAGAAAAACAGGCACAGGAGCTAAGTGAGATTAAAGGAGAACAAAAAGCGATTGAGTGGGGTAGTCAAATTCGTTCTTATGTTTTACATCCTTATTCGATGGTAAAAGATAATCGTAGTCAATATGAGTCAAATAATCCTAAAGCCATTTTAGATGGAGATTTAGATGACTGTATATATGCTTATTTAAAATCACAAGTAAAGGAGGATGACTAATGCATCAGGCAAAGCATCTTTTACGTGATACAATCATTGTCATTATTGGAAATTTGATACTTGCCTTTGGTGTTGCAGTTTTTGCAGTCCCTTCAGATTTAATTGTTGCTGGAGCAACTGGGATTGCTTTGATTGTCTGTGAATTTATTTCGGTCAATTATGCTACAGTTGTCTTTGTCATCAATATGGCGATGTTGTTACTTGGATTTATTGTTTTAGGTAAAAAATTTGCTGCAGGAACGATTTTAAGTTCGATTATATTTCCGTTTTTTCTGGCGATGTTTGAATCTATGCCACAATTACAGCACTTGACATCAGATATGTTATTATCGACAATTTATGCTGGATTATTTACCGGACTGGGATGTGGTATCGTTTTTAGAATTGGTTATAGTACTGGGGGAACAGATATACCACCCATTATTATTAATAAGAAATTTCATATTTCGTTAGGTGTCTGTGTTTACTTGTTTGATGTTGTTGTATTATTAGGACAAGCTTTCTTTACAAGCTTTGAAGGTATCTTATATGGAATTATTACCGTCTTTATTACAGCTATTGTCTTAGATAAGGTCACTATCTTTGGTGAAAAGAATTTACAGGTATTGGTGATTTCAGCACATCATGAAGAAATTGCAGAAGCTATTTTTAAGGAAATTGATAGGGGATGCACCTTTGTCAATGTGACAACAGGATATTTCCATGACCAACAAAAAGCTGTTCTTTGTGTTGTCAATAATCGTGAATATCCTGTGATTAATGATTTGGTCATGACTATTGATCCAACAGCATTTATTATTGGTAGTGAAATTCATAGTGTCAAAGGTAGAGGATTTACTTTACCTAATATTGATTTGGATAAACAAAAAAGAGATCATATTTTATAAAACAGCAATATTTTTATTGCTGTTTTTAAATCAAGTAAAAGTTAATAGGTCTATAACAAATAAGATAACGACTTATATCAGTTTTGATGAATATTTTTTAATAAATGAATGCGAATGATTTTGATAATATAATTTCAAACGAAGTTAATAGTGAGCATTGTAAAGGAGAAATGGTTTATATGAATACAGATATTATTGATAAAAAGGATGGTTTTGTTATACGTTTAGCTAAAGAGGATGATGCAATCAATTATTATGAACAAAATTATTGTCCATTAGATAAGGAAGTAGCACGATTGACAGGGTGTAAAGAAGAATTTACAAAAGAAGAAGTCATATCTTTTTTTCTAAAATCAATCAAAGCAGATGATAGATATTTCTTTTTAATTATAGCACCCAATGGAGCAATCATAGGTGAAAGTGTAATCAATGAAATTGATTGGAATTTGAGGTGTGCTAATTTTCGAATTGCTCTTTATCAACAGACAGAAAGAGGAAAAGGCATTGGTACATGGGCAACAGAAATCACTCGAGATTTTGCTTTTGAAAAATTGAAATTACATCGTTTAGAATTAGATGTGTATTCATTTAACTCTAGAGCAGAGAAAGTATACTTAAAGGCAGGATTTAAGCAAGAAGGTGTTTTAAGAGATGCTATTATGGATGGTGATAGTTATGCCGATGATATTATAATGTCTATTTTAGAAGATGAGTGGAAAGCATTAAAGCAAGGAAAATAACAAAATTCTTATTCTTCATATAAAAACAATCTCAATGTTTATTCATCCATTGAGATTGTTCCATAATCATAAATAATTTCTTCCTCATAAGCAGGAAAACTTTCCATCATATTTTTATAATCTTGATAGTAGTGATATGTTGTCCATAATACATAAACAAGGCTTATAATGATAAGAGGAACGATGATAAAAGAACTGTATTTAATAATCTTTCTTGATTTCATATGTGTAATCACATAGTGGTCATCATAATGCTGATAAAAGAAAATAATAATATCTTCAGGAAGACCAAAACGTTCAATATAATCTTGATACGTAGCTTCTAAATGAGAGTTTTCATATTCGTGAAGTCTGATCTTTATTAATTTGAGAAATTCTTTTTCATGAAGATTATGTAGTGGGAAAGATTTATAAAGTTGGTGATAATATTTTTGGGTGATAGGATTTTTAAATTTCTGTTTTTTCATTTTGAAATAAAACCTCCATTTCTTGATGAATATGCTGATACTCTCTTTTTAATGTTGTATAACGCGAACAACCCGCTTCTTCGATATGATAGATGAGCTGCTGATGATAGCTATGAATAGAAATCATCTGTGTTTGACTGAGAAAGTACAATGAAGTTAAAAGTTCTCCTTCAATAACTGTAAAATGCTTTTTAAGAATATCATAGATCTGATCACTAGATAAATCTTGCTGTTTTAAAAGATGTAAAATAATAATCTCTAATTTTATAAATTGTGCGATATGCATATATTTTCTCCTTTTTGATGAATGAGTTGTATTAATGATTGAATAGAAGGGTTTAGAATTTCATTCTGTCTTGTAATCATTGTTAAATCTGTTTTTAAATTGTCATCTTCAATAATAACATTGATGAGTTGAGGATCATATAAAAATGATAAAATGCTTTGGGGAACAATCGCAATGCCTAGACCTGCTTTGGCCCATTGCAAGGAGGTTCTGGAGTCATCGCAGGTGACTTGAATATGAGGATGAAAATGCAAATTTAAACAATAATCAGTAATGAGTGAAAGATAACGCTGATGAATAATGAGTGGTTTATTTTGATAGTCAGACATATGTGTCATTTCTGGATTTAACAAGGTTGATTTCCCTACGGCTATCATGGGTTCTCTTAAAAAGGGTTGACAGTCAAGTTGACTTTGGTCAAAAGGCGTACGTACAATCCCTAAATCAATATGATGTGATAATAATAAATCAATAATTTCATAGGTACTCCCTTCATAAATGCGAAAAGAAAGTTGAAAAAGATAAGGATTCTGGGAAAGATATATAGGAAGAATGCTGGAGTTGGAAGAAGTAATACCGACTCTTAAGACTTCATTTTGCATATCTTGAATTTCATGAAAGGTCATTTCATTTAAAGAAATCATTTGTAAGCTTCTTTTATAAAAAATCTTACCTGCCTGTGTTAATTCAACCTTACGATGTCCTCTTTTTAATAAGGTCACACCTAATTCATCTTCTAATTGTTTAAGCTGCATAGATAAAGGTGGTTGTGCCATATGTAAAGTTTGGGCAGCTTTGGAAATGGTACCTTCCTCAACAATTGTTTTAAAATAAATCATTTGTTTAATATCCATGTTATCACCATATTTTAAAAGTATAAAAATTATATTTTATATATATTATACATATAATACATTTTTCGCTATAATAAATCAAGAAAGGATGATCAAGATGTGGATGAAATATCTAAAACCTTATCGTAAACAGGCAATTATTGGTTTTTTATTTAAATTAATTGAGGCTTTTTTTGAATTGATTGTTCCTATTGTCGTTGCCGATATTATTGATTATGGGATTGCGGCTAAAGATCAACAATATATTTTACATAAAGGGATTCTATTATTTATTTTGGCTATTTCAGGATATAGTTGTGCTTTGGTATGTCAATATTTTGCTTCAAAGACTTCTCAAGGATTTGGGACATATTTAAGAAATGATATGTTTAAAGCAATTAATGCTTATGATTATGAAAATATAGATAAAATTGGAATTCCATCATTGATGACACGTATTACAAATGATACGAATCAATTACAATTAGCTGTTGCGATGACGATTCGTCTAGCTTCACGTTCACCATTTTTAATTATAGGTTCATTAATCATGGCTTTTCGTATTAATGTATCAATGTCATTGATTTTTATTTGTGCAGCGCCTTTGTTAGCTTTATCTATTTATCTTGTGATGTCACGTTCTTTACCTTTGTATTTAAAGATTCAAAAACAATTAGATCATGTTTCATTGATTTGTCGTGAAAATTTAGCAGGAATACGTGTGATTCGTGCATTTTCTAAACAAAATCAAGAAAAAGAACGTTTTCATCAAGCTACACAAAAACAAAAAGATATGCAGATGCGTGTAGGAAAATTATCAGCACTACTCAATCCTAGTACGAGTGTGATTGTGAATTGTGCGATTTTAATGATTTTGTATGTAGGAAGTTTAAAGGTCAATAGTGGAACACTTTTACAGGGAGAAGTCATTGCATTAATCAATTATATGAATCAGATTTTATTATCTATGTTTGCCTTTGCGAATGTTATTGTCATTTATAACAAAGCGACAGCTTGTTATAAACGTGTGAAAGAAGTATTGTCTATTCAACCCGTTATTCAAGATGGTTTGCAGAAAATGGATCATCATGAAGGAGCATTGGTGACTTTTGATCATGTCAGTTTTTCTTATCAGGGAAGCCATGCTTTAAGTGATTTATCATTTTCTATTGAAAAAGGGGAAACTGTTGGAATTATTGGGGGAACAGGGTCTGGAAAGTCAACATTGGTGAATTTAATTCCCCGTTTTTATGAAGCTTCACAGGGGCAGATTTATATTAAGGATAGGCCTATTCAAAATTATTCTTTACAATCTTTACGACAAATGATAGGTTTTGTACCACAACAGGCATTGCTTTTTACGGGAACAATTAAAGATAATATATGCTTTGGAAAAGAAGATGCCAGTGATGATGAAATCATTGAAGCCTTAAACTTGGCACAGGCATCATTTGTAAAAGAGTGGAAAGATGGTATTTATAGTCATATCACACAAGGTGGTCATAATTTATCTGGCGGGCAAAAGCAACGTTTAACAATTGCGAGAGCATTAGTGAGAAATCCTGAACTCTTGATTCTTGATGACAGTGCCAGTGCGTTGGATTTTGCGACAGATGCTGCTTTAAGAAAAGCCATTGCATCGTTACCACAAACAACAATTATTGTATCACAGCGTGTCAGTGCCATTATGTATGCAGATAAGATTCTTGTGTTAAGTCATGGAGAATTGGTAGGAATAGGAAAACATGATGAATTATTGGAAAACTGTGAAATTTATCAACAAATCGTTCATTCTCAGTTATCAAAGGAGGTGGCATCATGAATCGTCAAACCATAGGTCGTTTACTATCGTTTTGCCGACCTTATATGAAATATTTATATTTTGCGTTGATTTGTTCTTCAGGACAGATTATTTTTACATTGTTGATTCCTGTATTTATTGGTCAGGCTGTTGATCATATTATTGGAAAGGGGCTTGTTGAGTTTGATTTGCTTTTTCAAAAGATGTTATGGATTTTGATGAGTGTAATCATTGCTGAAATATTCGACTGGATGGTTGTCAGATTATCAAATCGTATGACCTATTCTATCACCAAAGATTTACGTGATCAGTTATTTCAAAAGTATTCAACATTACCTTTACGATATATTGATCAACATGCACATGGAGATTTATTAAGTCGTATGATTAATGATATTGATTTAATTGGCGATGGTTTATTACAAGGCTTTACTCATTTGTTTAATGGTATTGCGACAATTATTGGGACAATCTGTTTTATGTTATATATTCAAACAACAGTTGCTTTGATTGTTATTGTATTAACACCTTTATCGCTTGTTGTTGCTACAATTATTGCCAATAAAACATATAAGTTTTTTCAGGAACAACTAGCTTTAAGAGGAGAACTGGGTGCTTATGTAGAGGAAATGATAGGTGGAGTCAAGGTGATTAAAGCTTTTGGTTATGAACAAAAAAATCAGGAACGTTTTGAAGAAATCAATCAACGTGTTTATGTGAGTGGTGTCAAATCACAGTTTTTAGGGGCCTTAGCCAATCCAAGTACTAGAGTTGTGAATAATATTGTCTATGCTAGTGTTTGTATAGCGGGTTCTTTATACGTGATTGCAGGATATATGACAGTAGGAGCTTTATCAAGTTTTTTAAGTTATGCCAATCAGTATACCAAACCATTTAATGAAATTTCTAACGTGTTTACTGAACTTCAGACAGCTCTTGCCTGTGCCACGCGTGTTTTTCATTTGCTTGATACACCATCAGAGCCTCAGCAGTCAAAAACACAGACTCTTGCTCATCGAGAAGGTCATGTCCAAATTCAAAATCTTGCTTTTTCCTATGATCCTAACAAACCATTGATTGAAAATTTAAATGTTGAAGCTAAACCTGGTCAAACGATTGCGATTGTTGGGCCAACAGGTTGTGGGAAAACAACATTGATTAATTTGTTGATGCGTTTTTATGAACCCCAACAAGGTCAAATTCTGATTGATGGAATCAATATTCAAAATATGAGTCGTGAATATGTACGCAGTCTTTATGGGATGGTTTTACAAGATTCATGGCTGTTTCAAGGAACGATTAAAGAGAATATTGCCTATGGTCAAAAAGCCAGTGATGAAGAAATTATTGCAGCTGCTAAAAAAGCACATGCTCATAAATTCATCATTCAATTAAAAGATGGTTATGATACACTCATTAGTGAGGATGGAGGAAATCTTTCTCAGGGTCAAAGACAACTTCTTTGTATTGCCCGTATTATGCTTGTTAAACCACCTATGCTGATTTTAGATGAAGCCACAAGTTCTATTGATACCCGTACAGAAAGACAGATTCAAGAAGCATTTGATTTGATGATGAAAGGAAGAACAACTTTTATTGTGGCTCATCGTTTGTCAACGATTCAAAAAGCAGATCAGATTTTAGTAATGAATCATGGTCAAATTATTGAACAAGGAAAACATGAAGAATTATTAGAACAACATGGTTTTTATCATCATTTATATTATAGTCAATTTGATATACAAAAATAAAAACACGAAAAATCGTGTTTTTATTATCGAGAAATCATTTTTCTTAATTTGGTTTTATTTACAAATCTTGTAGGAAAACTATAATCTTTTTGAGCATAGACAAAAGTTACTTTGTTGTTGTAGGTATAATTGACTTTTTTTAGTTTACGATAATCTATTAACATTCTTCCAACCATCAAGTTTTTACGTCCAACGAGGACAATCGTTGAAGCAAAGTAAGCATAAACAACAGAGATGAATGCAATAATATTTATACCATTATGGAAAAAACTCATATTAGAAGTTATTAAACCATAAATGATTAAAATGATTCCACCAACAGTTGCAATAAGATAAACAAGTGTGAGAATAGTATAAAAAATATATCCTCCCGTATTTAAACAAAGTTCTAAAGAATGATCTTGTTTACGACAACGGAAAAATGTAACAAGAATATTAACAATAGAATATGTAAACCATAAAAAAACAAGTCCTAAGATAAATGATAAGATTAATGAAACAACATCAAGCATAAATTCAAACTTCCTTTCATACCTCTCTATTATACATATAATTTTGCTTTTCGACTAGGAAAAAATGAAAATATGTGAAATCTTTATGAATTTTTATTATAATAGACACTAAGGAAGTGAAATTATGGATCAAAATTTAATAAGTACTGAAAAGAAAACAATAGAAATCAATGAAGTAGATGATATAGGAGAATACTTTTTTCATCATCTTTTGAATCTTTTTTCTCAGATTG
Organism: Massiliimicrobium timonense; assembly: GCF_002160865.1. Lineage (GTDB taxonomy): Bacteria > Bacillota_I > Bacilli_A > Erysipelotrichales > Coprobacillaceae > Allocoprobacillus. The sequence goes on along the minus strand of NZ_NFLJ01000023.1, from coordinate 5,822 downwards.
CGACTGTGAATGCAATGAAAATTGGTGTCTGGAATCAAGCGATGATGTCCCAATATGGATGGGTGGTCGCCAAACAATATTTACATTTAGATGAACCTATTCGCTATCAGGATGAAATTGAATTATCAACAACAATTTCAAAAGGATCATTTGTATCTTTTCCAAGATATTATTATATAAAAAAGAATCAAAAAGTGATAGGAACATGTTCTTCTGTCTGGACATTATTAGACATTCAAAAAAGAAGAATGGTATCACCACAAAAGATTGGTATTATTTTTCCCGAAGTTTCTAAAGAACCATTATTAGATTTACCACCAATGATTCAAAAAAATCTGGAAATGACATATATCAAAGATCGTGAAGTTTTATATAGTGATGTTGATATCAATCAACATATGAACAATACACGTTATATTCAATGGGCATTGGATTTGATTGATTTTGATAAACATCACCAATGTTATATCCGTGATATCAATATCCAATATCGTAAAGAAATTAGACCTCGTGAAATGGTTAAACTTTTTATGGGGGAAGATGATCATCGTTATTTGATTGAAGGTAGAAATGAACAGGATGATGTTTATTTTACGATAGAAATTTATTTTTATGATAGATAATTTTCATAATATGAAAACATTTTTCATTTATTTATGGTATGATAAGCATGTCCCAAATATCTATAATCGTATTCGTTTTCCCGTAAGAATACAAATAGAAAAGAAAAGTTGTCATTGTGACAACTTTTTTTCTACGATAAATCTTTATGTAGCCATTTTCCACGTTGTTGACGATAAAGTAATAAGAGTCCTCTCACACAAAGTTCAATACACATTGCTAACCAGACACCATATAACCCCATTGTTTGCACAAGAATAACGGATAAGGTTAAACGTACGCCCCAGATACTCAATAGATTGAGTAAACTTGGAATCAGTGTATCACCAGCTCCACGTAAAGCTCCAGAAGCGACAATGGATACACCATAAAGGGGTTCAGCTAATAATTCAATTCTTAAGACATTGGTCGCTAAAGTTTGGGTCTGCAAATCAGGAGTTAAGATTTGAAAAACAAAAGGAGCAATAAAGAACATAATAATCGCAATTATACCCATAATGATGGCACCAAATGCGATTGTGAAATTAGAAAAGGATTTAGCGAGTTCTTTTCTTTTCGCACCCATGCATTGACCAACTAATGTTGTGGCGGCTGCCTCAAGACCATAGCCGGGCATATAACAAAGACTTTCGGCAGTGACAGCGAATGAATGGGCAGCTATTGCAATTGTTCCTAATGGGGCAATAATTTTTGTAGACATAATCATAGCTCCACAAATAGCAATATGTTCAAAAGCCAAAGGTGTGCCGATTGAAAAAGCATTTTGAAGGGTGTGTTTTTCTAAAAAGAAAGGTTCATTTTTCTTGAATTGTAATAGAGGAGAGCGAGATGTCGTATACCAGAAATTGATAATCGCAATGGTGAGTTGGGCAAAAGCTGTTCCTAAAGCGGCTCCAACGACGCCGAAGTAATGAATAAAAATCAAATTATAGATAACATCTAAACCACACATCGCAGCATTGAGAAAACTTGGTATTTTCATATTCCCACTACATTGTAACATGGATGAGCATAAACTGTTCATTTGGAGAATAGGCAGACTTAAAGTAAAAACAAGAAAGTAAGCTGAAGCATCATTAAAGATGATAGGATCACATCCTAACCATTTTAATAAGCTATGATTGACTAGAACTCCTAATCCTAAAAGAATAGAAGAAAAAATCAATGACGTTATAATTGCTAATCGAAAAGTCCTGCGTGCTTTTTGATTTTGATTAGCTCCAATGAGTTGAGCAACCTGCACTGCAAAGCTTGTTGCCATAGCAGAACATAATCCACTTAACAACCAGCTACTTGTGGAAACAATGCCAATCGAAGCTGAAGCATTAGGTCCCAGATGACCGACCATTGCAGCATCGATATATTGCATAAGAATAGATGATATTTGTGAGAGAATGGTAGGAATACTTAATTGAATGATGATATTTATTTTTTCTTTCTTTGTCAGAATTGTTTGATTTTTTATGACTTCAGTAAAATTTTTTGACATATAATTCCTCCCATCTTTTGAAAACTATTTTTATTATACAATATTTCATCGCTATGTTACAATGAATGGGGAGGAGAAATGATGGAAAAAGAACTTTCAATGATTCACATTTATGAAAACAATCAGCTTATTGGATATGGTGGCAATCAGGAATGGTTTGAAGATTCATGGGCACAAAAAGCAGGATGTGCCAGTGTTTTAGCAAGTCATCTTTATACTTATTACTTATCTTTGCATAGGCTTTCTAAAAAGGAATTTTTAAAAATCATGAATACTATGTATTTGTATTTTACACCGGGAAGACATGGATATCCATTTTTATATAAATTTGCGAGAACTTTTTGTCAAGTGATGCAAAAGCAACATATTGATTTAAAACCTGTATATTTAAAAAAACCTCAATCCTATCAACAGGCAATGAATTTTGTAAAAAAGAGTATTGATGATCATCATCCAGTATGTTTATTAATTTTATTTCATCAGGCTCCTGAATTAGAAGATGATAATTGGCATTGGGTCTGTATTACAGGTTATAAAGAAGATGATGATCAAGAAATGATTATTTTTTCTGATTGTGGTCAAAGACGTGAAATTGATGCTCATATTTTATTTGATATTAATGATGTGAATGTATTGAAAATGGTTACAATGAAAAAGGATCCTCAAAATTGAGGATCTATTTTTTGAATGATTTGTTTGATATCCAAACATGGAGGACATGTGAATAAAAGTTTTTTTTGTGTTATAGGATGAATCATTTCTATTTGATAAGCATGTAATGCCTGATGATTGATAAGTGATGAAGGATGACCATAGAGTCGATCGCCTAAAATAGGATGCCCAATAGAAGCCATGTGGACTCTAATTTGATGCTTTCTTCCACTTTCCAAAACACATTCAACGAGTGAAAGGTGATTTTGACAGCTTATAGCACGATAATGAGTTATAGCATCTTTACCATGAGGATGAACAATCATACGTTGTTGATGATGACGATCACGTCCAATGGCCTGATGAATCGTATGCCATTGATAATCTTTAAATTGACCTTCTACGATTGCCAGATAATGACGTTTAATTTTCTTGACTGAAAGTTGATAATCTAATAAAGGCTGAATAAAATGACATTTCACAAAAATCATCAGTCCACTTGTTTCATAATCAAGACGATGAATGAAACGGACAGGAAGATTGTAACCTTGTTGATGATAGTAACCACTGACACGATGTGCTAAAGAATTTATATCTTCTTGATGAGCAGGAAAAACCTGTAAAAAGGGAGGTTTATTGACAATCAACAAAAATTCGTCTTCAAAAATAATATCTAAATCTTGATAAACGGGAGCATACATGCCGTCATCTTTTGAAAAAGCTTCTAAGAAAGTTATCTGATCACCTTTAATGAGAACTGTAGATGGGGCAACATAGCGATTATTGACAAGATATAATTTATTTTGTTTCATTAGATGGATTGTTTTTTTGGATAAATGGAACTGTTGAAATAATTCTAGAATAGATATAGGTGAATCAATAAACAGAGTTAAATCAGAGTGGCGAATTTGATATTTCATAAAACTTGATAAACTGTAATACGAATATCTATTGTTGCATCAAATTCACCTAAAGTTTCTAAAACATGACGACGTTCTTTTTTGATATGATAGTAATGTGGGGTCATTTGGAGAAGGTTTAAAGTATCTTCTCTATTTTTTAAATGAATTGTTTGTTGATAGTCATAGCTTTCTACAATTGAAAAGGGTAATCGAATATATTGATCAGATTTGATTTTGATTTCATCATAAATAAGTTTTTTAAATTCAACTAAATGATAAGGATTGGCAGTTACATGAATAATATATCCCTTTTCTTTTAAACAACGTTTTAATTCTTGAATGTTGACAACCGTAAATAATGCAGTAATGACATCTAATGAATGATCAAAGATAGGAATATTTTTTGAGTTTCCAACAATCCAATAGATATCTTTGGTATATTTTGTGGCCATTTGTATTCCTACTTTAGATATATCTAGACCATAGATTGTAGAATGATCATGAAGCATTTCTTTCATACGATATGTGTAATATCCTTCACCGCATCCTAAATCTAAAAGCTGACGAGGGGAATGAGTATATTTTTGAATGCAGCGAATCACCTCGTTTAAAATACCATCATAATATCCCTTATTAAGATGTTGTTGACGACAAAGTAGACTTTCTTTATTATCACCGGGATTATTCGTTGCTTTATCTGGATTTAATAAAAGATTGATATACTTTTGTTTGGCTATGTCATAACAATGGCCATTGTGACAACGATAACTTTTCCCATCAAGTGTAAGTGGTTCATGACATTTTGGACAAGCAAGATAATGCATAGACTTCCTCCTTTTTTTGTGCATTATAACATGTTTTTGATGAAATAAAAAGCTTTCAACAAGAGAATATGAGGATGTATGAATGAAAAAGAGATGATATAATAATAGAATAGGAGGGATACTATGGGACTGAGTGATCAATTAGAAAATGAAACATTATATACAAAAACAGAATTAGAAATTATTCTCTATATTAAAAATAATCCACAATCTATTATTCATATGACAATTGGTGAACTGGCACAGGCTACATACTCATCTAATGCTACTATTATAAGAACATGTAGAAAGTTAGGTTATCATGGTTTTAGAGATTTCAAGATAGATTTTATGAAACATATAGAATCATTAAAGTATGTTAAACAAGATATTGATTTTTCATTCCCATTTCAAAATGATGAACCGACATGGCAGATTATTAATAATATTGCTAATGTCTATAAAGAAAGTATTGATCTTATTAATAGTGAGCTTCATATTGATGAGTTAGAACAGATTGTTGATTTATTAGACAAAGCGCAAAGAGTTTTTATTTATGCGATTGGTGATTCAAAAATTACTGCTATGAGTTTTACAAATAAACTGATTAAAATTGGGAAGTTCTTTTATATTGCAACTGAAAATAGAGAAGAAATTTCTTTTTCAATGGCAGCAACTCCTCAAGATGTGGCATTGTTTATTACTTATTCTAAACAGGATGTTTATCGTGATTCATTAAGAACATTATTATATAATCATGTTCCCATCATTACGATTACATCTAACGCTGATGATATCTTGTTTCAATATAGCCGTTATCATATATTGATACCACATAAAGAAAATAATGAAAAAATAGCGACATTCTACTCCCAAATATCTTTTCAATATGTTTTGAGTATACTTTATTCTTTGTTGTATAAAAGACATCAAAAAAGAAAATAGACACAATATCTATTTTCTTTTAAAACGATTGATGTAAAATTTCTTTAATATCTTCCTCTTTTTCTATATCAAAGATATGTAATGTTAAAGAATTAAGTTGTTTCTTGTTGCTTCGTTTGATTTCTTTAATAGTATCTTTTGATAAATTTCCAAACTTCTGATTCAATTGTTTAATAAGTGTCGTCATGATTCCTTCATTACGTCCAATTCTTTTTCCTTCATTTCGTCCTTTTTTTCTAATTCCTAATACATAGTCACTCATATTCGTTGCCCCTTTCTTTTTTTCAATCAACTGATAAATACGTTCATCATGAATCAATGTCCCTAATAGACATGCTACTTCATGGCTGACTATAAACTTTTCTGGTACCTTCTTCTTTGCATAAAGAACCTTCAGTCCTGTAATCAGAT
>NZ_NFLJ01000022.1 GCF_002160865.1 Massiliimicrobium timonense | reverse complement strand
AACATTATACAAGTAATACAACATTAGCTGCATAAAGAAAAATGAAGTTGTCTCCTCGGCAACTTCATCAAAAACATTTTTAATTATTTCACCTGTCTACTTGACAGGGGCGGTTCAAATAGATATATAGCTTTATTTGAAGCCTTATCATGGCACCCAATTTTATCATTTTTCATAATTCTAGTCATCAAATATATCTGTGCCACAGTGTGAACACTTCTTACCAGAAAATATGCTACTCATATCCAGTAAACTACCACAAAAATGACATCTCCATATAAAAGGATATAAGACATAAATAGCTACCGTTCCAATAAAACCAATGAAACATAATACATAATAGAATATATCCAGATTAATATTAACGGGAACTACTGTGGTAGCTGATACCACAAGAATCGCCAAAAAGTCATATACTAGCATATAAATGACAAATTTTTTATATCTTCGTTTCATTAACTCAATTTACCATAGTCATATTATATGGACATGTCAAGACAACATTTTTTACTGTTTTTCCTGATACTCCAGTAATATTTACTGATTTAATTCTCTGTGATATATATGTTGAACCTTTATATCCTGCATAAGCCTTAGATGTACTGTCATAATATGCTGGAGTAAACGTGCTAGTATAAGTAGCAGTTCTATGAGCTGTTTTTGCACCATTAGCTCCATATTTAAGTGTAGGAACAACAACTGTCACCGTGCATGATGCTTTTGTATAAGAAGCCGAATGAACCCATAATCCACTTGGTGATTTAAAATAGACAAAAGAGCATGTTTCAGCAGTATTCCAAGTATATGAACTACTTATACTTGTAACAGTTGTTGTACTTGATATATCAGATGCAACTGATTTAATAAAATCATATGCTGAAATAGCTTTTCCAGCTTTACTTTCACCAGCTACTGTTTTTCCAATTGTTTTTAAAACACTAAACGTTTTTGCTTGAGCTGAGGTATTAGATTTCAAAGCAGTAACACCAGTTTTGTATAAATTACTACTTGTCGTGGGAGTTGCAAGCACTCTCATTACATCATATGTTTTTCCTCCAGTAGTATATTTACTATATACTGTTTTCATTGTTGCACCTTTAACTTTAGCAATACTTCCAACTTGATCTTCACCAATGATTTTTGCCAATTCAGATCCCGTAACAGTTTGGACACCTAAACTATTCAATTGATTTTCATATTCTTTTACAGAACTGAAATTTTCCTCAACAAATGCTTCATTTTGCAAATCAATAATTGCATTGATTTCATCAATTGTTGTGTTTGTTTCATCTCCATTACTATCTAATACAATTTCTTTTTCATCATTAGAAAAAGCTGAAACATTCTGCATTTCTATCACCGAGAATAGAAAAGCAGACGCTAATAATGATACTGATATTTTTTTCAAGTTTATATTCATTTTCTACTATATTGAAGATTTTTAATCTACAATTTTCCCTTCTTATTCAAATATTTATATATAGTGCACTACAACATTATTTAATCATAAATCAAGAAAAATATAAATACCATTCATTTAAACTTAATATTCACTTCAATAAATTTTAACAATCCTTTATAAAAAATATATGTTGAAAATGAAAAATCAGTTATTTAACAATTCATCTATCTTTTCACAAATATAAACAAATTGAATTTATATTTTTACTTTTAATAAATACCTATCAACTCATCTCGTGTTTTTTTTGAGAACAAGCCTGTTTCTAGAACAAAGGCTGAATCTCCTTCATTTTATGCGACCTATCCTAGCATCTTGCATTATTTCTTGTTGAATGGATCATTTCATTAATTGTTCTGCCTCTTTATCTTCTTTCAATGAATTTTTGAAATATTCTTGTATGCTTTTCTTATCCTTTTACTGTACAACAATCATCAATACCACTTTTATATTGTTTTATACACTTTTTGATTATCTTACTTTTTAGCTTTAGGAATCACATCTCATTTTTAAATCTCGTTACTACGCGATAGTTTGTGGATTTTAATTGAATACAAAAAAGAATAACCAAAAAGGTTATTCTATCGATCAAAAGCTAAATCAATAAGACGATCAATTAAATCACTATAAGGGATGCCTAAATCAGCTATTAACTGAGGATACATCGAAATCTTTGTGAATCCGGGCATCGTATTAATTTCATTAAGATAAATCTGATTTGTTTTCTTATCCAAGAAAAAATCCACACGAGAAAGCCCATGTCCATCAACAGCTTTGAAAACTTTTAATGCATATTCTCGAATTTTTTCTTGAATGTTAGCATCAACTAATGCAGGAATACATGTTTTGCTTTCTTCATCTTCATACTTTGATTCAAAAGTATAAAACTCTCCATGAGGCATAATTTGACCAACACGAGAAACAATAGGATCATCATTACCTAATACTGCTGTTTCCAATTCAATACAATCAATACATTCTTCAACAACAATATGGCTATCATACTGTCCTGCCTGATGTAAGATATCTAAGAATTGTTCTTTTTGGTCCACACGATAACATCCTACACTGGAACCAGAACGACTTGCTTTCACAAAACAAGGGAATCCTAATTTATCTTCAACCCAATTTAAAATATCTTTATGTTCTTGAAATTGATGATCCACAACGACATATTGTCCATCATATCTTTTTTTAATATATAAAGATTTCACTTGTGGAATACCCACTGTTTCCAAAATTTTCTTTGTATAAATTTTATCCATCGCTACACTAGAAGCGAAAGTTCTACATCCCACATAAGGAACATTAACGAGTTCAAATAATCCTTGAATTGTTCCATCTTCACCATATTGACCATGAAGCACAGGGAAAATCACATCCTGCTTCTTTAATAAGTTATATATATCTGTTATTTCTTGAGCGTTATCTAACCATGAATCTAAAGACAAATCTTCTTGTGTATCATCTAGTAAATACCATTGTCCATCACGATCAATACCTACTAATGTTAATACATAGCGTTCTTTATGAAGATTTTTTAAAACTGAGGTACAAGACATTCTAGAAATGGAATGTTCCGTAGATTGTCCCCCACAAATAATCATTAATTTTTTCATTTTTTATATATCTCCTTTAAATATTCCACAATTTCATGAAGATGCATTCCATGAGATCCTTTCACTAAAATCACATCATTTTTTTGAATCATCTGTTCAAGCTTTTGCTTTAATTGTTGATTATTTTCAAAATGATAGGCTTCTATGCCTTTTTCCTTTGCCTTTAACATAATATGCCTACTTGCCTGACCTACCGTCAATAAGACATCAATATGTTTTTGTGCAACATAATCTCCTACTTCTTCATGAAATGCCTGTTCATATTCTCCTAATTCCAGCATATCTGCCAGAACAGCTATTTTTCTTTCAGGATATTGAGCCAATACATCAAGACTTGATTTCATAGAATCGAGATTGGCATTATACGTTCCATCAATGACTTTCATTCCTTGAATGAGTTCAATAATATCCATACGGTTCTTTGTCAATTCAAAACGATCAATACCTGCGATACACCTTTCAATAGGAATATCTAAAGATAGTCCCACAGCGATAGCTATAAGTGCATTCACAACAAAATGTTCCCCTGAAACAGGCACATGCACATGATAAGTTTTACCTTGATAATCTAAATCAAAATAAGATTCTTCCAGCAATAATTGAAGATGATGAGCTTTAAGCTGGCAATCATCATTGTATCCCACACGAACAACATCACAATAATCACATGCTACAGTATGCAATAAATCATTGTTATCATTAATAATCAAAGTTCCATCTTTTGATATCCCATCAACAATTTCCATCTTTGCTTTTAAAATATTTTCACGTGAACCTAACTCTCCAATATGAGCTGTTCCCACATTGGTAATACAAGCAATATCAGGTTTGGCAATATGCGTTAAATGATGAATCTCACCTAAGTGATTCATCCCCATTTCTAGTACCATCACATCTTCATTTTGATGTCTTAAAATCGTTAATGGTAACCCAATATGATTGTTATAGTTTCCTAAAGTTTTTAATGTTTTATATTGTGTAGATACAACTGCATAGATCATATCTTTTGTACTTGTTTTTCCTACACTTCCTGTAATTCCTACAACTTTCACATCTCGATGTTCTCTTAAATAGGCTGCCATTTCTGTTAAAGCCTGTAAAGTATCTTTAACCAGAATCACATTATGTGTATCATCCTCAATAGGATGAGCTGTTATCACAGCACTCGCCCCTGCTTCAAAAGCCTGTTTAATAAACTGATGTCCATCATTTTTTTCACCAACAAGTGGTATATACATATCTCCTTGATGAATCTGTCTTGTATCTTGTGTAAATCCTCTCACATCATCATTCATATTTCCAGATAATAATGTTCCACCTGTTGCTTCAACAATCTCTTTTATCAACATAATTTTACCTCATTTTTAATATATGCACTATTATAGCACCTGTTGACAAGGAATGCTATGATTTGAGTGTCTTTAAATAAAAAAATAGCTACGCTTGTAACTATTTTTTTAAATACTCTGATTCTAAAATATCTTTATGATGAGATTGATAATAAGGCATGGACATTTTTGTTTCATCAGATAAATATTCATTATAATCAATCATCCCATTAAAAATACGATAAAACTGATAAACATACATAATACCTCCACAACTTATAATACGTTGTCGAAAAGACTGTATAATCTTTTCATAAGGAAGCGATGTATCTACATACAAGAAGATTTTAGGTCCAACCCTTTTGACAACTTCTATCGTTTTAATAGCTTCAATAGGTTCATGAGAAAGCCATTCTAAAATACGCTGATATCTTGCTGAAACAAGAACAACAATCATTAAATATAATCTCCTTGTCCATCAAAAAATAATCTTTGTTGCTGTGTTCCATCAAAATCCATCACAACAGCATAGCTATCCTGTGTATATAAGGACACACTCGTTTCAACAATCAGCTTATCTCCAACAATATATCCTATTTCTACCAGCCCATTATAAATTGTTTTTTCTTCTTGCGTTTTCAAGTCATATCTTTCCACACTACCATCCATTGACTGATAGAATAGATATTGATCATTCATATTAATAAAAGATGCAACAAGTTCTTTAATCACTGATACTTTTTGACTCTCGATATCAAAAGCACAGATACCTTCAGTCGATAGATAATAAAGTTTTCCTTGTGAATAAATGACATTATCAAATGTTCCACTTAATAATTTTTCATCATTCTTTCCATCTTTACGTATACGATATATACCATCTTTAGATAAATAATAAATCATATCATCTACAACATTAATACAATAGGTTGGTCGATCATTTAGTTTTGTTTCTTTTTTGCTTTCTAAATTATAAACATAAAGAGATTCCTGATCTTCATCTAACTGATAATATAATTGCTGATTATCCAAATAAGGATAATAAACAGCTTTAGAAAGAATAGTTTTTTGATTTTGACCATCTGTTGACATTTCACAAAAATGATTATTTGCATCTGTATAATAAATGGTATCATTATGCACAATCAGATTCTCACATTTTTTAGACAACAATGTTTTTTGTTGATTTAAATTTTGATCCATTAATATAAGATTTCCCTGTAAATCACATAAATAAAGATTTTTCCCATCAAAGTAGGCCTGACCATTTTGATTTTGATTCCCTATCAAACTAGATTGATCTGTTTGACCTGAAATTGTCATTTCTTGACGTGGTAATGTTGTTTTTGATGTTTCTGGTGTTAAAGAAGGTCCATGTTCAATATATTCATAAGACAATACTGATAAAATTACAAGGACAATGACACTTACCAAGACAACGACTTTATTCACCTTTTGATTGACCGGTATATCTTTAAATGTTTTTTGATGTTCATGACGGTTATCATTCCCTTCATGAAATAAAGGTTCATAATAACCTCCAATATCATCTTGAGATGCTTTATGAAGCATTTTTCCACATGTTGGACAATAAAGATCATCATTTTGAATCAAATGATGACAATAAGGACAGTGCTTCATTGGATATCCACAATGTGGACAATAGTTCATATCTTCATTAACTTCATTTTGACATCTTGGACAAAACATATCTTCATCTCCCTCATCCTATTGATGTGGATTTTCCTGTTCATCAACAACTTTATAATCCACATCAATGACATCCTCATTTTGTTTGGAATCTTCCTCATAAATTGATTCATAATAACTGCGATCATCTTCTTCATATGTCTGATGACGACGATGTGAAGAAAACAATTTTCTAATCAACCAAATGACAACAATCACACCAACAACAGCCATGAGTATTGGTAAAAATAATCTTAATGCTAACATGAATAATACCAAAACACATAACAAATAGATAAAATTATATCCCATAACATTTCTCCTTTTGCGATATAGTCTATATGATAAATATAAACTATAAATGAACTGTTTCTTCATCTTCGTGCCAGACAAATAAATAATAAACTGGCACTTTTAATCCTAAGGCAAACTTTTCAACAACCTTCAACGACACATTACGACGTCCTCTTTCGACATCGGATACATAGTTTTTAGATAATTGACAACGAAACCCTAATTCTTCCTGCGAAACATTTTGCATCAAACGTAATTCTTTAATTCTTCTGCCAAATCGTACATTAATATTTTCCATAACTATCCGTTCTCCATTTGACGTATTTTTTGTGCTTCTTCTTTGATCTTTTTAAAACGATGATGCAAACCAGATTTACTAATGGTCTGTCCGGTTTTTTGAACATAGGCATCTGCCAGTTCATTTAATGTTAATTCTGGATTATCTAAACGCAGCAATGCCACTGTACGTGTTTTATCATCTAAAATTTCTATTCCTACCTTATCAATAATATAGGCAATATCTTCAATCTGCGAAGTTGACGCACTCATTGCTTTCACTTCATTAGCTATATCACAATTATTCCATCGATTCACTGTATTAGCCATCGAACGATCAATACGTGTCATTTCAAAATTCATAACCGATTGAGAAGCCCCAATTGCTCTTAAAAAATCACCAATCTTTTCAGCAGATTTTAAATACACAACATATTTATTACGTCTTTTAATCATTTTTGCATTCAAATCATAATGATTCATTAATTCCATAATAAATGAAGCATATTCAGGTTCATTGACACTCATTTCCAGATGATAATTTGATGTATCAGGATTATTAACACTTCCACAAGATAAGAAAACCCCTGCCAGATAGGCTCTTTTTTTCGTATCTGTTTCTAAAAAACGAATATCTGGAAAACTTTGAATCCCAATTCCTTCCATAAGATGTAGATCTTCTAATATCTCTCTGGCTTTGGATACTTTGAGTATATAGATATTATTTTTCTTTAATTTCATCTTTCTGGAAACTCTAAATTCAATATGGGGCTGATATAAATCTTTTAAGAACTTATGTAATTTAGAAGCAATTTTCGCATTCTCTGTTCTTAAAGTTAATGATAATCCCGACTGATTTAAAGACAATGTGCCAATGATTTTAATCATCGCACATAAAATAGCTTTTTCACATTCTTGATCAAAATCATTGAAAACAATCTCCTCTTTGACGATTCTTGAAAAAGAAATCATCTTAAAACCTCCTTAATGATCAGCATCACGATGCCATTTATAAACTTGATAATATTGAGAATAATGTTCAGCAAAATAATTTGTAAGCGTCACTGAGCGATGTTGTCCCCCAGTACATCCAATCCCAATAATCATCTGCATTTTACCTTCTTCTTCATATTTTTCAAGTAAATAATCATAGTATTCAATCGTTCTACGAACAAATTCCTGTGTTTCACTTTGTGACATCACATAATCATAAACTTCTTTATCATTACCTGTTAATTTTCTTAAACTTTCAATATAGAAAGGATTTGGCAAAAAACGAACATCTAACAATAAATCTGCATCTCTTGGAATACCATGTTTATAACCAAAGGAAATAAAAGAAACTCTAAAAACATCTCGATTTCCTTTATGAAAATAACTTTCCAGTTTATCTTGTAATTTTGTTGGTTTCAATAATGTTGTATCAATCACAATATTTGCTAATTGACTAATAGGATCAGCCATTTCTCTTTCAAATTCAATCGCTTCAACTAACGAAGAAGCCACATTACTAATCATTAATGGGTGAGAACGTCTTGTTTGTTTATAACGTGAAAGCAAGACTTTATCATCACAATCCAGAAAAATAACCGTTAAATCCACCCAATCCATATTAGACAAAATACGTACAGCCAAAATCGCATCACCTAAAGATACTGCCATAGCCACTTTAGAATATTTCGTTGAAGTACGCATCAAATCTCCAAACTCCTTTAATAAAGGAATCGGATAATTATCAATACAACGATATTCCATATTCTCAAAAATAGCCATCGCCTGTGTCTTTCCAGCACCTGACATTCCTGTAACCACAACAACTTCAATTTTATTCATACTCACTCACCCTCTCCTTTTATAATATATCAAAAATCACATTATAAGTGTACTCTTTTCATAAAAAAAGAGAAAAGAAATCTCCTTTCCCTTTGACAATTATTTTAATAACGAAGCAATGTATTGTCCTGCAATAGCTCCATCATTTGCAGCAGTAACAACTTGACGCAATGATTTATCAGTCACATCGCCACCCGCAAAAATACCAGTAACTTTTGTTTCTTGATTTTCATCAACTTCAATATAACCTTTTTCATTGACAATACCTAAATCCTTCACAAATTCTGTAATAGGATCCAAACCAATAAATGGGAAAATACCTTGTGCTTCAATCGTAGACAATTCTCCTGTATGTGAATCTTCAACAACCAATCCAGCGACCTTTTGATTGTCTACAATAATCTCATGAGGTTTCTTTAAATAATGCATTTCAATATTTTCTTTTGTTTGTAATTTATTAACCAAGTATTGATCAGCACGTAAAACATCACGACGAACAATAATATGAACACGACTGACAATATCACTGAGATAAATAGCTTCTTCAATAGCACTATTACCTCCACCCACAACACATACATCCTTATTCTTAAAGAATGGTCCATCACAGACAGCACAATATGAAACACCTCTCCCACTCATTTCTTCTTCATGAGGGATTCCCATATGGCGTTCTTTCGTTCCTGTCGCAATGAAAACATAACGTGCTTCATATGTTTTTTCTCCGACATAAACAACTTGATGATCTTCATAGTGTTCAATCTGTGTCACTTCACCATATTCATACTTTGCACCAAAAGAAAGACATTGTTCATACATTGCATAAGCTAGTTGTGGTCCTTTTGTAATTAAACCCGGATAGTTTTCTATTTCAGCTGTTAAATTCATCTTTCCACCAGGTGCCCCACCATCTAAAACAAGCACACTCGCTCCAGCACGAGATGCATATAAAGCCGCTGTTAAACCGGCTGGTCCAGCTCCTACAACAATTAAATCAATCATTCTTCACTCACCCTTTCTACAAATGTTATAATGTCCTGCATATCATCAATCATCAAATCAGGCTCTAACTTTTCTAATATTTCATATCCCTTCGGTGTCCACTTGACACCTGCAGTATAAATTCCTGCATTCTTTCCTGCCATAATATCTGTTATATTATCACCAATATATAATCCTCGATCACACGCTAAAGTCTGCATAACTTTCACGATACCTTCTGGATGAGGTTTAACATGTTGGACATCATTCATTCCTAAAACCATATCAAAATAATTAGTCAAATCAAATAAATCTAAACCAATATAAGCAGCTTGACGATATTTTGTTGTCACAACAGCTAAAGGATACCCTTTTTGTTTTAAAGTTTTCAAGGTTTCTCTAATATGTGGATAAATCGTCACATAGTCTTGATGGTGCTTATGATTATATTCACGATAATATTCAATCAACTCATCAATCATATCATCAGGAAAATATCTTGAAAAAGTTTCTTTTAATGTTGGTCCTAAAAATGATAAATGTTCTTCATCACTAATCTGATAATCAGGTTTATAACGCTTAAAAACATGTTCAAAAGATTTTTGAATCAATAAATCTGTATTTAACAACGTCCCATCCAAATCAAAAATAACCGCAAAATCTTTTTTCATACTTTCTCCTTTGTTTGCATTATAACACAATTCTTCTCATCACCCTACTGTTATGCTTGTAAAATATCTTTGATTTGTTGTACGAGTGTTTCCATCTGTGTTTGTGTTCCAATCGTAATTCTTAAATATTGATCAATTCTAGGTTGTGGAAAATAGCGAACCAAGATACCTCTTTCTCTTAACTGCTGAAAAAGCTTTTGAGCATCATAATGAGGATGTTTCACAAAGATAAAATTAGCTTTTGAATCAGTCATTTCAAATCCCAAATCTTTCAATGCTTTTTGTGTATACATTCTTGTTTTTATAATTTTTTGTGCATTTTCTTGAATATAATCACTATCTTCCATACTAGCTAACCCAATCACTTGTGCTAAACGATCAATAGGATAAGAATTAAAGGAATTTTTCACATCATATAATCTTGCGATGACTTCTTGACTTCCTAAAGCAACACCCAATCGAATTCCTGCTAATGAACGATATTTAGAAAATGTTTGTGTGATTAATAAATTCGGATATTTTTGAATCAATGGAACAGCAGTTTGTCCCCCAAAATCAATATAAGCTTCATCAATAACCACAATGCTCTCTAAATTATGTTTTAAAATATCTTCAATCATCTCTAATGATACACACATACCTGTTGGAGCATTAGGATTTGGAAAAATAATACCAGAATTTGGTTGATAATAATCACTGCAGACAATCTCAAAGTGATTATTTAATGGTATCTGATGATAAGGAATCTGATATAACTTGCAGTATACTGGATAAAAAGAATAGCTAATGTCAGGGAATAACACGGGTTCTTTTCCATTAAAGCACGTTAAAAAGATGAGGGCTAAAACTTCATCAGAACCATTACCAATAAAAACTTGATTTTCATTTAAATGATGATATTGAGCCAAAGCCTTTCTTAATTCATCAGCATCCGGTCTAGGATATAAAGATAATTGTGATGAATCAAACTGTTTGATAGCATCTTTTACTTTTTCACCTGGATCATAGGGATTTTCATTTGTATTTAATTTAATGAGATTTTGAATACGTGGTTGCTCTCCTGCAATATAGGGATCAACTTTTCTTAATTTATCTTGCCAACTCATACTTTTTCCTCCTCTAACATTTTTTGAATGACTTCATAAACATAATGAACATGTCGTGGTATCACTGTTTTGATATCATCATGAGCATAATGAAATGTATAACTATTCTCTACTTTTTCTAACATTGATAAATCATTATAGGAATCACCTATCGCATAGATATGCTGGTGATCTATTTTTAAATGCTGACATAACCATATCACTGCATTTCCTTTAGAACAACCTTTTGCGACAATATCTACACAATGTAAATTATAATAAATGCTTAACTGTTGATGCCAATGATTTTGAATATATTCAAAACATTGTTGACTGACATCCATCTGATGATTTCTTTGACAAAAAGAAATAATTTCAAAACACGATGAATCTTGATAAAATATATCATCAACATGTTGAAACTGTTTTATCATCCGTTCTATATAATAACCATTTTCATATCCATAACTGCTATTTCCATCACTATAAAAATAATCCAGCTCTTTAAAATTGGATATATAGTCCAAAACAGCTTTGCCAACATCTCCATCAATCATCTTTTCATAGATTATCTGATGATTCCTATCTAAAATGAGTGCTCCATTATTTAATATAAGATAATCATAAGGAAAAGTAACAGTGTCTAAAACCCACTGCATTTCAAAACGATTTCTCCCTGTACATAAAGCTATTTTATGTCCCTGTCTTTGTAATTCATGCATATAATCTACATTAGATTGACTGATATTTTGATCTTCTTTGATTAATGTTCCATCAATATCACTTATTAACATTTTCATCATACATCACCTATTGTTTCCTATTATATCCAATATCTTTATCTTTGCAAAGAAAAAAGAGGCTGAGCCCTCTTTATTCATCAATATATTCTTGAGGCGTATGTACATAAGTTAATTTTGACTGAAAACTTTTTTGTTGTGGATACACAACAAAAGAAGATTGTCCATCATAATTACCCATACCATAATGTCCTAGTGTTTCTTTTTTCTTTTCAAATTCATCTTGACGTTTTTGAAAATCATTCATTAATTGTGTTGTTGTATCCTGTGAACCAGAAAACTTTTGAAAAAGTTGTTGTTGTGAATCTGATAAGAATAAAGATTCAAATGTTGTTATATCGTTTTTTATCATTGTGATTTTTTCATCATTGTAACTATGAGCTCGATCAAAAGAACGTTCTATTTGAAGTGTTGTATGCTCATCCACTGCAACCTGATAAGTCAAATCATAATAAATATTATAATTATCAGTAATTTGAATGACATAAGATTTTGTCCATGAACCTTCTTGTTTTTGAGCTAATGAATCTTCATATTGTTGAATCTTTTCTACAATACCATCAACATTCGTAAACTGATTTTGAAAATCAGCTAATGTATCATAACTGGCAATCAAAGCCGTTGCTTCTCCCTCTATAGCTGGTAAAGCTATTTTCTCATTTTGTTGAATTGTTTCATAACCTGTCATTCCACTTAAAATACGACTATACAACAAAGGTATTGTAATAAACGAAAAGAAAATAATCACATACAACAAATAAGTCATAGCTTTATTATTGGATTTACGATGGTGATAATGATTTCTTAAATCCAAACCACAATGGGAACAAAAATTCTCATCATCCTTTAAGTCATGTCCACATCTCGGGCATTTCTTCATACCTTATTCCTCCTCAAAATATGTATTCATAAATATCTCAAATTCATCTAAAAACGCCTGTTTTTCCTCTAATTGTTTTTGACGATCTTTGATATCAAAATAATCTTCATCCAAATATTGATAACTTTCCACAATCTTTCCATTCGTTATTTTTTGAATAGTTGGTGTCCAATCAAAATCAAGCCTCTCATAAAGATTTTCATAAAAATCCTTTTCTTCCTGCGAAGCATCTTTATCTTGGGCACGATCACGATATTCTTTAATATTTAAATAATACAAACCTGTTCCATCATGTTGTTTAACATATTCTTCCAAAACGGGATAAAACTCTTGACAATCACCACAATCCGGTCTACCAATATATAACAAAAAAGTGACATCATCATTAAGTAATTCATTTAATTCTTCATAAGGAATAGTCTGAATCCCCTCAACACTTATTTTTTCTGTTTTCACTGTTTGACAACCCAACAATAAAAAGCACGTTATAAACAAGCAAATCCACTTTTTCACTTTCATCACCACTTTTGTTTAATATAACACAAAAAATATTCATGTCAAATCATTTCTTTTTCAATCTAACATGAATATTTAAACTTTGTATTAACTTTACATCATTTATTGTTTTAAATAGAGATATTGACTTCTTCAATTTGTGATAACCCATAATTAGTCATAGATTTTCTTTGTAAAGATGGAATAATTTCACTTTCGTTTTCTACATACGTATATGAATCATTATATAAATAAGAATGTGTCATATAAACTTCATCTGGATTATAGCTTGAATCAAATTCCGTATAATAACAAGCATATCTCTTTTTTTCAACATCTTGATTTTTTGTATAATCATAACTTTGATAAGTTTCATTAAATACAAAAATCAAATAGTTTCTTTGATAATCTAATTGTTCTTCTTGTGATTTGACATAATAGGCTTTATAGAATGTTTCCTGTGTATCCTCATTGAATGCTGATACATCCTTTGATTCTTCAATCGCTTTATTGTATGCCTGTTTATAAAGTGCCTGATCAATTTCTGAAACACTTTGATATTTCACAGTCAAACCACTGACATCAAATTGTTTTGTTTCTTCTTTTAAAACGACTTTCAACTGTTTTGCTGTTTCCTTTGAATAAACAGCTTTTACAGTCACTTGATCACCATTAGAAAGCGTTCCATTATTTTCAACTTCAAATGAAATATCTCCTACAAATTGTGCCAAATCTTCATTGGTCATATCATAATCAATACCTGCATTTTCAACATGTGCCTCTCCTTCAGTATTATAACCATCAAAAGATACCGTCACATTCATAAATGCATCAATAACTGTCTTATTAAAGAAAGTATCCCAAATTTTATATCCACCAAAAGCAATCACAATCGCTCCAATCACACCAATGACTATTTTACCATTTTTTGTTTTGAAAAATGCAACTGCTTTTTCTTTGGTGATGAGTGGTTCCTTATGTTCTTGTGAATCATCTTGAACAGATGATATATCCTGTATTGATTCTTCAACTGTTTGAGACTGCATCATCTGATTTTTTCCTGCTGGTAAATAAGCATCTAAAAGTGTGACATGAATCATATCATCAAGTCTTAACATCACAAAAACATGTATTACAACCAAAACAAGAACAAATAAAGCAATAATGTTAAACAAACTATCATTTGCTGATAATGTCTGACCATTTCCAAAACCAAGAAGCTGTAATCCAAAATAAACAGCAAGTAATGTATGGGCAATCGCATCAAAAAGAATACCCTTTGCTTTTTCTATCTTTACATAATAAAGATAAAGAAAAACAGTCATGACAACAACACCTAAAACACCTAACAAATAAAAGAGCAAGACTCTTAGAATACTTGATAAAGATGTGAGTGCAGTTAAAAAATTTCCTACAATTGACAACATTCTCCATAAACTGATGGATAGAATTGCATCAAAAATAATAACTAATAAACATAATGGTTTAAAAGCATACGTTTTCTTCATTGTGATTCGCCTCCTTCATCTTGCTTTGTTTCTGGTTCAACAACTGTTTGAGTCTGCATCTGTAAAGAAGGCATATAAGGCTGTAAAAAAGAAATATGAATCACATGATACATTTGTAAAAGAATCACAATATTGATAATTGCACCAATCAAAGATACAAGCAGGACAAGTAAAAGACTTCCATGCATCGAACCTAAAATATCGTTATAAGAAAAATCAGAACCAAATAAATAAGAGCCAATATTGGATAATGCTGAACCAATTGTATCAAAGAAATGAACAAATAATATAAATTCAATGATTCCAATGACAGCTGTTATAATAATTGATAACTTTCTTTCTTCATAAATATAATAAACAATAAGTATGATTGAAACAACGGCTACCGCAAGGCATCCAAAGCCAAAGAGTTTTGCTCCATTGGATAAAGAACTCATTGAAAAACTTGATAATGTTGAAAAATAATCACCTTCCCCATTCATTAATTGATTGAGTGATGAATACACTATATATGTTCCAATCAAAGCAATAATGCTCACTATTGAAGAAGCGATTGCAAATGGAACATATTTTAACTTTGTTTTCATAAATATCCCTCCCTTTTTTCTATTGTATCATTTTTTTACAGAAATAGACTTATTTTTTATATTCTTAATAAAAAAAAGCCTAACTTATCGTTAGACTCATTCATATTATTTTAATAAACTTTCTCCAGTCATTTCTTTAGGAATTGGTAATCCTAATAGTTGTAAGATTGTTGGAGCTAAATCTCCTAACTTTCCACCTTCCCTTAATTCTAAGTGTGTATTTGTAAGAATTAAAGGTACTGGATTTGTTGTATGTGCTGTAAATGGATTTCCTTCTTCATCTAATAATCTTTCACTATTACCATGATCAGCAGTAATTAACATTGTTCCACCAAGTTCAAGCACTTTTTCATAAACTTCTCCAACACATTCATCAACGACGCTTACTGCTTTAATAGCTGCTGGAATAATTCCAGTATGTCCAACCATATCACAGTTAGCAAAGTTAACAATGACAACATCATAGATATCTTTATCTAATTCTGCGATTAATGCATCTTTAACTTCATAGGCACTCATTTCTGGTTGTAAATCATAAGTTGCCACTTTTGGTGAATTAATCAAAACACGAGTTGCTCCTTCAATTTCTTTATCAACGCCACCATCCATAAAGAATGTCACGTGAGCATATTTTTCAGTTTCAGCAATTCTTAATTGTTTTAATCCTTGAGCTGATAAATAATCACCTAAAGTATTAGATAAATCTAATGAATGGAATGCAATATCTCCATTAACAGTATCAGCATATCTCATCATACATACAAAGTGAATATTTTTTGGTTTATCAGCTGGTTTAAAGTTATCATAAACATCAGCAGTGAATACATTAGACATTTGAATGGCTCTATCAGGTCTAAAGTTTGCAAAGATAATCGCATCATTATCTGCAATAGCACCATTTGTATCTGGATTATATCCAGGAATAACGAATTCATCATATACTTCTTTAGCATATGAATCTTTGACATATTGAACTGGATCACTATAAGTTTCACCAGATTTTCCAATTAATGCGTTATATGCTAATTCAATACGATCCATTCTTTTATCTCTGTCCATAGCATAATATCTACCAGAAATAGAAGCAATTTGACCAACACCAATTTCATTCATCTTATCTTGTAATTCTTGTACGAAATCAGCACCACTATCTGGAGCTACATCTCTACCATCTAAGAATGCATGAACATAAACTTTTTCTAATCCTTGATCTTTTGCAAGTTTTAATAAAGCATAGATATGTTCATTTGAAGAATGAACACCACCATTTGATAATAATCCCCAAATATGTAATTTTGAGTCATTATCTTTAGCGTGTTGAATTGCTTTTAAGAAAGCTTCATTTGTAAAGAATGTTCCATCTTCTACAGCTTTATTAATAAGTGTTAATGATTGATAAACAATTCTTCCAGCCCCAATATTTAAATGTCCAACTTCACTATTCCCCATTTGTCCTTCAGGTAATCCAACCGCATTTCCACAAGCTTTTAAAGTTGTTGTTGGATACATAGCCATTAAATCATCTAAATTAGGTGTATTTGCTAATTTTACCGCATTTCCATCGACACGATCAGTTAATCCATACCCATCTAAAATACATAAAACTACAGGTCTTTTTTTCATATTCTCTATACCTCCATACGCGTTCATTATACAAAATTTGACTTAAAAAATAAAGTTATATATACATTTTATTTTCTTTTTCTAGGTGTAGAAATCATATAGATACCTATAAAACTAATAACAAGAGGCCAATAAGCCTTGATACTTGTTTCCAGCTGTTGAATAAACTCATTTTGTTGTTCATGATTAATCGTTAAAATCACACCTAACATCATCATAATGATACCTATATTCTTTCTTAAATTCATTGTCATCACCAATGATATTTTAACATCCCTTATTTACGAACTTTGTCACTATCAAGCACTGAATGACAAAAGCGAAGCAACCCTCTTAAATCTACTGGTTCTCTCCCTTTTTGTGAATAAACAATAACTTCTAAACGATTGTATTCAAAACGATTAGAGTGAATAATACTATTAATATCACGTCGTAATTCTGATGGTATAACAACCATCAGGTTTTCAGACATCTTTCTAAGTAAAATACAAAGTGTAGCCAGTGACAATTCTAAATCCAAAATAGCTTTGGTACGATCATGTGTCAAAATATAAGAATCAAAAACACCTTTTTTATTATCGATCTGATTAAACCTATTTAAAATCATCTCTACTCCAACTACATTATCTTCCAAAGCTTCCATATAACATAAACGTTTTAATTCTCTTTTATTTCCCATAATATATCACCTATTTTTATTATACCGAATTCATAAAAGAAAACATAGAAAAAAGGCTATAAAAGCCTTTAATTCTCACGATATAAACGATATAAACCATGTCCATAATAAATCATCGCAATAATCATTAAAATAAGCGTTGAATAAATCAAAATTGATGAAACCATTGTTCCAGGAATATAAAAAGCAACCAGAATAATAGACACAATAAAGAATACAGCTGTTGCAACCTTACCAGGCATTTGAGCCTGAGAAAGATGTTTATCTTTTTTACGATAAATATAATATCCTACAAACAACAGCATACCATCTTTCAATACAATAATCGCAACCAGCCATGCATAGGCTGGATAAGTATACATCAATGTACATGCCACTACAAACTGTGTCAATTTATCAGCCACAGGGTCAATCAGCTTACCGAGTTCTGTAATCATATGACATTTTCTGGCAATGAATCCATCAAAAAAATCACTTAAACTTGATAGTACCAAGATAATTGCCGCTACAAAATGCCCCTCATCCGATTGTAAATCAAAATATGCCCATAAAAATACGGGTACGAGTAATATACGAAAATAACATAATATATTTGGAATACTAAAAATTTCTTTCTTTGTAAACATCATATGTCCCTGCCTTTATATATTCCCTATTATAAGGAAAATAGATAATGAAGTCAAACGTATGTTGTTATTGAATATAATCAAGAATACATTCAACAATCTCTTTTGGACTTAAAGAAGAAATATCAATCTTATATGTCAAAAGATCATGATAATGTCCCATACGTTCTAAACTTCTTTCAATAACACTCTCATCTCTTATTTTTAAATCAATATCTTTTTGAAGATGTTGTCTTAATGTGTCTTCATCACAAAGAAGTGAAATAGAATAAACCTGACACTGAGAAGTATCCAGTCTTTGACAAATCTCATCAATAATACTTTGATCATGTAATACCCAACAAAAAATAATATTTTCAATAACTGAACAATGAATAAAAGACTGTAATTGATAAACAATATTATCCATAACCATCTTTTTTGTTTCATCATTAACAATGAATGGATGCATATCCCAGCACCAGTCCCCATCTAACATCACACTATGATTCAACTCTTTTTTCAACAAGCGACTCACTGTTGTTTTTCCAACACCCATTGTTCCACCAATCATGATTAATTTTTTCATCATAACCTCCAAAAAAGGCTTTAGGATTCACCTAAAGCCTAGAATTTCAAGAACTTTCTTACCGAAACAAAACTTCCAATTAAACCAACACCACAACCTAATGCAATCATGATACCAGCACATTGCCAAATAAATGGAAATGGTTCACGCATAGATACCATTGCTGGTAAAAAATCAGCTGCTCCACTATAAATCCAATTGTACCCAAAATAAACAACCAGAATAGGAATAATGGCACCTAATAAACCAATAAAGACACCCTCTAGCATATATGGCAAACGAATGTACCAGTTACTAGCTCCTACCATACGCATAATACTGATTTCTGTTTGTCTTGATGTAATTGTAATTTTAATTGTATTGGCAATCATAAATAAAGCGACTATTGTTAAACCAACAACAAATACAGCTCCCCCATTACGAATAGTTTCCAGACTATTCACTAAAGAATTTGTAGATGCCCCTCCAGAAGTCGCATCATTGACATGGTCTAAGGCACTAATCTTATCAGCCACAGTATCAATTTCCTTAGCATCTTTGACTTCTACAACATAAGCTGCTCCTAATGGATTATTTTCACGATAAGTTTCAAATAATTTCTTTCCATCTTCATCCTGCATTTCTATCATTTTATCCAATTCATTTTCCTTAGAAGAAAAAGTTGCTTTCTTGACACCATCAATCTTTTCAATCTCTGGTAAAATCTCTTGAGCTTCTTTATCACTAATTTCACGATCCATCTTGACATAAATCGTTAAACTATCTTCAATGCTATAAGTCATATCTTGTACATTAATCGCAATCACACCAATGACTGCAATCAACAATAAAGTAATCGTTACAGCAAAAATAGAAGATGCAGACATCACACCATTACGCCAAATATTCTGAAATGCTGTTTTACAATGTTTTGGAAAGTTTTTTATACAACTAATGAACTCCATCAACATAACCTCCTGCACTTGTATCTGTTTTAATACATCCATCTTCAATCAAAATGGTTCTCTTTTTATGCTTTTGAACAATTTCTTTATCATGTGTCACAACTAAAATAGTTGTATGATTCACTTCATTAATTCTCTCTAATAATTCAATAATTTCATTTGAAGTATCAGGATCAAGGTTTCCTGTTGGTTCATCAGCAATCAAAACTTTAGGACTATTGACTATCGCTCTAGCAATAGCGACACGTTGTTGTTGACCACCAGATAATTCATGTGGAAAAGCATTGGCTTTATCTTCCAAACCAACTAATTCTAATGTTCTACGTACTTTTTTTCTAATTTGGATTTTAGGTGTATCTGTGACTTCCAATGTAAAAGCAACGTTTTCAAAAACAGTTTTCTTAGGTAATAATCTAAAGTTTTGAAAAACAACACCAATATTTCTTCTAAAATAAGGAACTTTTCTATCCTTAATCTTAGAAACATCCTGCCCTGCAACAATGACCTTTCCTGAACTGGCTTTTTCTTCACGGTATAACAACTTAATAAATGTTGATTTTCCAGCTCCCGTAGGCCCTATAACATAAACAAATTCTCCTTCACCAATATCGACATTCATATTATTAACAGCTCTTACGCCGGTTTTATAAACTTTTGTTACATTTTCAAGTTTAATCATTCTATCACACTCCTCGACATATTATAACATATATTTTGATGAATAAAATGGGAAATAATGGTTTTCTTGTAAAATCATTATTATTCGTTTTTTTGTTTTTCTTTGTTTTCTTTTTCATTTTTTGTATAATAATATTAAAGAGGTGGTATACATGAGAAAATGTCCAAGATGTCATGATGAAATGAAAGAAAACTGTTATATTAAAGATACGGCTCAACCAATCAGTGATTTTACATTGATTGAAAAAAATGAAAATCTTAAGAAAAAAGAATATTCTCTTAAGGCTGCTTTATGTAAAAAATGTGGGTATGTTGAATTATATGTTGATGTGAAAGAGGATTAAGTCCTCTTTTTCTTTACTTTTTTATTTGTTTATACAAAAAAGCGTGTTATAATGCTTTCACGAAGGATGTGATGAGAATGTGTGGAATTGTTGGATTTGCGCCAACCAATGAAAATGCCAGTCAAATATTAAAAAAGATGATGAATCGTATTGCTCATAGAGGTCCTGATGGTGAAGGACAGTTTATTGATGATTATGTTGCTTTAGGTCATCGTCGTTTATCTATTATTGATTTAGCTGGTGGACAGCAACCCATGAAATCAAATAACTTAGTAATTGTTTTTAATGGGGAAATATATAATTATTTAGAATTAAAAAAAGATTTAGAAAATAAAGGACATGTCTTTTTAACACATAGTGATACGGAAGTTATTTTACATGGATTTCAAGAATATCGTTATGATGTTGTGAATTATTTAAGAGGAATGTTTGCTTTTGCATTGTATGATACAGATACACATGAATTATTCTGTGCCAGAGATCATTTTGGAATCAAGCCTTTCTATTATTATGATGATCCTCAACATTTCTTATTTGCCAGTGAAATTAAGGGATTTTTAGATCATCCAGATTTTCATAAAGAATTAAATACAGATGTTTTAGATATTTATTTAAAAATGAATTATGTGGCTGGCGAACAAACTTTCTTTAAAAATGTAAAACAATTATTACCTGGTCATTATCTTATCTATAAAAATCAATCAATTGAAATCAAACGCTATTATTCTATAGCTTTTAAAGATCAATATAAAACAGATCAGGAAATGATTCAAGCTATTGATCAGATTATGAAAGATTCTATCAAACATCATTTAATTGCTGATGTTGAAGTTGGTTCTTTTTTAAGTAGTGGAATTGATTCATCATATCTTGTTTCATTAGCTAGACCTCAACATACTTATACAGTCGGATATAACGATGAAAGATATAATGAAATCAATTATGCGAAAGATTTAACACAACAGTTAGGTATTGAAAACAAAAGTAAGATTATTACAAAAGAAGAATATTTAGAAGTCTTACCAAAGATTATGTATCATTTAGATGAACCTACAGCCGATCCTGCAGCTGTTGCTTTATACTTTGTCAGCCAACTTGCCAGTCAAGATGTCAAAGTTGTATTATCTGGTGAAGGGGCTGATGAATTCTTTGGTGGTTACAATACTTATAGAGGCGATATTGATAGTGGTATCTATGGTAAATTGCCATTCTTTATCAGACATGCAATCGCATCTCTTTGTAAGCATTTGCCTACTTTTAAGGGAGTTCCATTTTTAATTAGAAATGGTGAACGTATTGAAGATTATTATGTCGGTGTCAATCCTGTTTTCTCTGATAATGATTGTAAACATTTATTAAGAGATATAAGTCATTTACATAGTCATCAGGATATTGTTGGAAATGTTTTTGAAAATGTTAAAAAAGCCACAAATATTCAAAAAAGACAAGCTTTTGATTTACAGACATGGTTTATTAAAGATATTTTACAAAAAGGTGACAAAATGACAATGGCACACTCTATCGAAAGTCGTGTTCCTTTCACCGATAAAGAAGTTTTCCAAATTGCCAGTCAATTAAAAGATAATCAAAAAGTCACAAAGGAAAATACAAAAGTCTTATTAAGACAAGCCGCTAAAAAAGTCATCCCTAATGAAGCCTATAAGAAAAAGAAATTAGGTTTCCCTGTTCCATTACGTGAATGGATGCGTGAAGATGATCTTTATCAAAAAGTCTATGATGGTTTACAGACACCTATTATTAAACAGCTTTTTGACGATCAAAAATTACTTTCTATGTTAGAAGATCATAAAAATCATAAACATGACTATTATAAAAAAATATGGACTGTTTATTGTTTCTCATTATGGCATCAAGTATTCTTTGCTGAAGAATATAAGCACTAGATCCTAAGTCTAGTGTTTTTTTTTGCTTTAAGAAATAATTATAGATTCATCATCTTATATATAGTAAAATAAATAGTGAAAGCGAGGAATGACAATGACTTTATATGATCTTTATTTAGATAATCAAGTAGAAGGCTATCTAGTTTTTAAAACATTAGCCAAACAAAAAGTGATAGAAATGACTGATTATCAGTATCATAAGAAACTGAAAATATCTAAAGAGGACCTTCAACCAAAAGGAAGTTGCTTATCATTTCCATTACAAAATAACTTTGAAGATGTCATTCATATTCTTGAATCACATACAGGTGACTCAAAAATTATGAACCCTACTTTTCATACAAGTGTAAGAAGACCTGTTGAAATGTTTCATTTATACACACGTATTCCGATGATCCTCTTTGGAACAACACAAACAAATCAATCTTTTATTATGAGAGATAATATTAGAAATTCACAGACTGTATTGGATATTTATTTTCAAAATGGTGAATCTTATTATTATATGGATAACCAAGTTTATGAACTCAAAGAAAAGAATTTATTTTCTAAATACTATAAAGATTTTGATTTAAACAAGCAAGACATGATGTAAACAAAAAAGGTATGGTTGAAATGAAACAAATAGATACATATTCCTATCAATGTGGAGTGATTGATTGTTTTAACGAAATGGTAAAAGCTGGTATGAAACATATAGCTTTAGCTCATCCCTGTACAACAAAAGAGAATAGAGATAGTTATATTCCTTTTGTCAATGCTATAACAAATAAATATCAAACACATTATTACTTAGATGATGATCCTTTAATTACTGATTTATTTCCTTATTCACTTAATCGTAATACTTATAATATTATCTTTTATAAAGAAAAGAAATATATAGAAGAATATATTACTTTAAAAGAACGTAAAAAACAATCTATTTTGAATCATCAATATCATCAATCAAGAATAGAAATTGCTTATGCTTTTGGTCATCTGTTAAGTTACTCTGATTCTATTATTGAACAATATATTCAAACAAACAATGAAAAGGAAGATGATGAAGGAGAGATATAAATACTTTAAAACACCCAATCATCATCTATATATTTTTAAGATAAGTAAGCAATCAAAAAAGAGATTTTTTAAATGACGATCATTTTTAAAATCTCTTTTTGTATATTCATTCATTTTTATATTTTAGAAACATACACTACATGCTGTATAGCCTTCATTTTTAGCCTCACTTAATGAAATATCAATTTGACTTTTTCTTAAATAACGGCAACCCGCACGATGATATTTACTACCAGTTTTTGTAATATAAACTGTTTCTCCCACATTAGTATTTGATGTTGTTTCATTCTTTGAAGAATGATGTGTTACATGATGCGATGTGGTTGATTTTTTTTTGAGTAGATGGAACAGTAATATGACATGTTTGTGTATGACCATCAACACTGGCACTTATAGTTGCAGAACCTGATTTTAAGGCACAAATATGACCAGCTTCATCTACTGTAACAACATCTGGATTACTTGATGAATATGTAATAGCATGATGACTATTGGTTTTAAGCTCTAATGTTTGTGTTTCGTTTGGTTGTAAAGTTATTGAAGAATTTGAAGCTTGTAAAGTGACTTCTTCAATTATAACTGGTATGTCTATTGTTGATTGATTTTGATATTGATCTTTAACAATAGCTTTAGCTATATATTTACCGGGTGCATTATAATTCACCTCATCATCATTAATAATGATGTCACACTTTGATAAATCTTGTATAGATAAACATTTCTCATAATCAATAGTATGATTTTGTAAAGTTGATGCTGATTCTTGTAATTGCAACTGAGGAGCTGTTGTATCCTTAACTGAAATATGTAACGTTTCCTTTTTATCCCCTAGTTGAAAATCAACTGTATATTCTCCAACATTTAAAATATCCTTAAAATCACCTATATCTTGACTGCTGTATTCGATATTTTTAATATCACCATCTGTATCAATAAAATCATCAAAATTTTCTGGCAATGTTTCTCCATATTCCAAACTTAATGCATCTTTTACCAAATCAAAATCCTGTTTGTTTCCAAAAACAATTCCTATAACACATACAATAACAAACACACTTAAAATAGCTACAATTATTCTCTTAATTAATTTTCCCATATCGTTTTTCCCTATCTTTCTTCAAAAATAGTTTTATCCCCTGTATGTAAATAATAACGATAATTTTCAATAATATCCTCTAGTTCTTGATAAGTATTAATTTTGGATAAATGATTTTTAATAGCACTTGCAGATTTCAATCCTTTCATATACCAAGGTGCATGACCACGCATTTGTCTGATAGCATTCTTTTCTCCTTCAACTTTGAGTAACCTTTTCGCATGTGCAAGACATTGATCAAGTTTTTCATCAATCGTTGGTTCATCTAATAATATACCATGTTCAACATATTGAACCATCTGCTGGATAACCCAAGGATTTCCAAGTGCTGCTCTACCAACCATTACAGCGTCACACCCAGTTTCATCTAACATACGTTTTGCATCCTGTGCTGTTTTGACATCTCCATTACCAATAACTGGGATAGATACTACTTCTTTGACTTGTCTTATATAATCCCAGTTAGCATGTCCTTCATACATTTGTGAACGTGTTCTCCCATGAACCGCAATCGCACTGGCTCCTGCTTTTTCAATCAGCTTGGCAATTTCAACACAATTAATAGAATCAAAATCATAGCCAATACGAATTTTTACTGTCACAGGTTTACTAACTGCTTCTACAACATTTTTTACAATATCAGAAACTAAATCTGGATACTGCAATAGGTAACTTCCTGCATGTGCTTTTAATACTTTTTGAACTGGACACCCCATATTAATATCAATAATATCACAGTTAGAGTGTTCATCTATAAACTTGGCAGCCTGTACCATTGAATCAACATCTCCACCAAAAATCTGTATACTGACAGGATGTTCATCTTCATCTATTGTCAACATCTCAATTGTTTTTTGATTACCATAACATAAAGCTTTATCGCTCACCATTTCACTTACAACAAGCCCTGCTCCAAACTCCTTAATAATTTTTCTAAAAGCCACATTAGTAATTCCTGCCATTGGAGCCATAATAATTCTATTTTTAATATCTACATTTCCAATTTTCATAATTTTCACCATAACACAATATAACATACTTTTTTGAAAATACAAAGATAAAAGCTTGATATATTATAAAACAAGGAGGCGATATAAAAACATAATTCTCACTTATAAAATAATATTTTTCCCTCTCCCATTTTTAATATTTTTTATGAAGATTCTTATAGGAATCTTCATTTTTGTTTTATTGTAAAGCAAAATTGAATTTTAAATTGACAATAAACATAAACTCTGTTATTCTTATGCCTTGTTAAAGGATGGTATATAATGGAAAATATAAAATCAGTTTCACAAATTCATAAAGTGCAAGATATTGTCTATATAGGTCTGTTTGCAGCTTTTATTGCTATTTGTTCATGGATAGCTATTCCTGCAACAGTTCCCTTTACTTTACAGACAATGGGTATTTTTATAACTGTTGGTTTACTTGGAGGCAAAAGAGCTACAATAGCTATATTTGTTTATATTTTATTAGGAATCATAGGCATCCCTGTCTTTGCGAGTTTTTCTAGTGGACTAGGAGCTATTCTAGGGACAAGTGGTGGGTATATTATCGGTTTTCTATTCTCTGCATTATTTATGTGGTTTATCGAAAGTGTATTTGGAAACCGTCATTTCATTTTTATCATTTCAATGCTTATTGGTTTATTGATTTGTTATAGCTTTGGCACATTCTGGTTTATGATGGTTTATACACAAACAACAGGACCAGTTGCATTATCAGTTGTTTTAGGATGGTGTGTGATTCCATTTATAATTCCTGATCTTATCAAAATTGCTCTTTCTTTTCTATGTGTTAACAGACTAAAAAAAATCATAAAAAAATGAATAATACTCAAAAATTAGTCAAACATATATACAGATAACTTACACTTTCCCCTCTATTTTTCCTCCCCATATAAAATAGATGTAAGTTATCGAAGTTATATTCCTAATATTGGTAAACCCCAAAAGAAGAAGGTACTTCCCCTTGTACCTTCTTTTTGCGTTTTCATTTCTTTATTTCTCATATACTCTATGGTAAAATATGCATAAAAGGAGCATATCTATGAATTTAAAAGAACGTATATCAATATATTACACATCTCTCACAACAACTGAAAAACGTATTTATACACAAATTATGGATAATCCTCATATTATCATTGATCATTCGATTATTGAAGCAGGTGAACTATGTCACACATCTAAATCAGCAATGTTAAGGTTTGCAAAAAAATTAGGTTATCGTGGATATAGTGAGTTTAAATATGCTATTGAGGAGAGTACAAAAAAAGACTATCAACAGATTCCTGCATCTGTTGATAATCAAACTGTTTTACAACAAATTTCTTTATCATTTGCTTTAACTATTCAAGCTATCGGTCAGCTCAGCTTTGATGAAAACTTAAAAAGACTTGCTGCCTATATTTATCAATATCCCTATATTAAAGCAATTGGTATAGGAAATTCTGCATTTTGCGCTAAACAGCTTGTCTATTCTTTATATTCTCATAATCAATTTATTGAAGGAGTTACAGATGATGTCCAGTTTAATTATTTAGAGAATTGCTTAAACAACCAATATCTACTCATTATTTTTAGTGTTTCTGCTTCATCTACAACTTACAATCATTTATTAAAAACAGCTAAATCCAAAGGAGCAAAAACAGTATTAATCACAATGAATAACGATTCTTCTATCAATAAACTGGTTGATATGATTTTTACTTTGCCTTCTAATATTGCTTCTACATCTACTTCTACAGTATTAAAACAACTTGATAATCGTACAACACTTTATTTCTTTGCTGAAATTATATCTTATTATTATGGTTTATATTTGGAAAAGGCATCCTAATCATTGGATGCCTTTTCTATATGATGAATTCCATAATCATTTTGGATATAATGAAATTCAATATGAGGAAATTGTTCAGAAAGATACTCACTTAATTTTTTTATTCCTGCAGCTTCACTTGTCAAATGATTCACGACAATGAGTGGGATATGATGATCCATAGCCCATTGCGTATGAACCCAGTTATTGATGCCATCGTCGCTGACTAAGCAAACATCAGCTCCTGCATTATGCATTTGAATAACATCAGTACACGCTCCTGTTCCAATACCTAAACAATGCACTATTTGATGAAGATTCCCAATCACTTCAACACCAAATTCATCATATTCTTCTATGGATTTGATAATATGTTGTGCCAATGTTTCTACTGTCATTTCAAATGGCTTTGAAATTCTTAAATAACTATGTGGAGATGTCACTTCCTGAAAAGGAATTTTTAAAAGCTTGGCCCATTGATCTCTTACGCCAATATGAGGATATAAATCCCATAAATCATGACAGCGATAAACAGTGATTTTATTTTTTTCTAATAAGTTCATTTTTTCTTGCTGTGACTGAATAATAGCAGTCGGTATGGAAGTTCCATTCATATAAAAGAGATTTTCATGCGTAATAATGAAATGACATTGCTGTTTTATTGCCTGTTGAATCACTTCCATAGTTGCAACCCAACATACAATGACTTTATCAATTTCCGTATCCGTACGCCCAAATAAAATATGATCTCTCGTATATTCTCGATTAACCCATTCTCCTTGTTTTTCTAAACAATTTACAATATCTTGAATTTTCACAAAAATCCTCCTATCAAAGATACTATTCTTTATTCATTGTTTCTTCTAAGTCCAACTGTTTATTGTAACTTTTCATGAATGGTAAAAATACCAAAACATTGACTATAAACAGGAATAACCAGACTAACATGGCACGCCAATCCATTGTTGATAAAAATGCATACAATGGAGCTGGTAATGTCCAAGGAACACTCATACATGTTTTTCCCATTAAACCATAATATGTAGCTCCATATGCTACTGCCACATTAAAGATTGTACAGATTAAACTTGGAATAAATGTTAAAATATTAAGAACTGTTGGTACCCCAAAAACCAAAGGTTCATTGATATTAAATAAAGATGAAGGAATAGCTAGACGTCCTAATGAACGTAATCTTTTATTCTTACATACAAAATTCATATGGAATAAAATAGCTAAATAGCAGATTGCTAAACCAAAAATAAATGTAAAGTTTCCAGCAATAATATTAGGAATGTCTTTTCCTGCATTATATGCTTCAAGATTCGCAACCAGATTTCCTGTAAAAATTGGTGTTGTAATAGCACTGACCATGTTATCACCATGAATACCAAAGAACCAGAAAATAACTGTTAATGAAACAATAAATAACATAGATGGTAAAGATGATGTTGCAGAAATAAGTGGTGAGAAAACAGTAAAGACAAGATTCACGAAACCACTTCCTGTTAAGTATATAATAAACTGATCCAGACCAATAAACAACAACATATTAATAGCTAATGGTAATAAGACTTCAAATGGTCCTGCGACCATTGGTGGAACACTCTGTGGCATAGATATTTTAATATTTTTAATAATTAAGAAATGATTAATTTCAATAACCACTAATCCAACGACAATAGCTGCAAACATTGACGAAGAACCTAATCCAGAAATATTAATATAATTCCCATCTGTTAAACTTTGAGGAACCCCGGCAACACACAAAAAGACAAATAATGCAGTTAAACAATTTGCAAATGCTTCCATTTGATAAGTTTTTGCCAGACGGTAAGAAACCCCTAAAACAACATAAATAGAAATAATACCAATTGTTAAATTATTAGGTATTGACAATAATGCACTCCAATCCGTTGCCCAATTTTTCCATGCAATTAAAAACTGAAAGAAAAAATTAGTAGGTTGTATTGTTTCCAAATCAACTGGTGGATTCGCAATCATCAAGGCAATCCCACCAATGACTGTAAAAGGAATTAAAATTGTCAATCCATCACGTAAAGCTGCTAAATGTCTTTGCGATGAAATACGAGATGCAACAGGAACAATCTTTTCCTCCATAATCATTTGAAATTTCTCAAAAAACGACTTAATACTTTCCATAAATTCATACTCCCTTCTGAAATCGTTTACAAATATATTATAATCATACTGAGAAATAGTGTCAATATATTATTTATAATTTGAGAAATTTCTTGTTTAGATATTAAAAAAAGAATATCCTATTGGATACCCGTGAAAAATTTTTTACCTTATCTTAGTTTAAAATATAATCTATCAGTGGTTTTAAATATTTTTTATCAGTCCAATCGCATTTTTCTCCAACTGCACTCATTAATGCTTTCATCCAAGGTTCATAAGTATGAGGATCTTTTTTTGATATTGATTTTTGCAGTATTCTACATAAAGTTCTATCTTTAAATGACATTTTGTCTTCATCCCAAGCACCTCTACCATAAAACATTGGTATCTTATTCAAATCATTTTTAAGATTATGAGTTTTAACCATGTTGAAGGCTTGTTCATCAAAAGGTGAAGCTCCCACACAAAATATAGCTAGTTTTTTATCTTTCAACACATCATAATTTCTTCTCAAAAAAGATATTCCTGAAATTCCCGAAGCATAAATACCCCCACATAAAATAATCGTATTATATTTTTCAATATCCTTTATTTTTGCATTTGAAGTTTTTATACAATCAAATTGTATTTCTTCCATTAACCACTCTACATATTTTTTTGTTGAACCATATTTTGATTGATAAATGATTATACCAGCTTTCATATTTTCATCTCACTTTCAAATCATTATATAAAAAGATAATCTTATGACAATATAATTATAACATGCCTCAATACCAATAATATATTCTTTTCTTTAATTTAAGATACTCTTTCCTTTAACTTAAGATAAAGAACAAAAAAAGAATATCCTACTGGATACTCTCTAATAACTCTTTGAGTTCATCTTCACTAAAACTATATTTTGAATTACAGAACTGACATGTCATTTCACAACCATGATCTTCATCAATCATAGCTTGAATTTCATCTTTTCCAACTGTCATCAGTGCATTTTTCATTTTTTCCTTAGAACAGTCACATTCAAAAAATAAATCTTGACTATCTAAAATCTTCACATCTTCAAAAATCATCTGTAGTATTTCTTCTGGTGTATATCCTTCATTCAACAATGCAGATACTGCTGGGAAATTTCTCATTTTTTCTTCAATATAAGAAATATCTTCATCACTCGCTTCTGGTAAAAGCTGAATAATAAAACCACCACTAGATAAAATCTCATTTGTCGTATCAACAAGAACACCTAATGATACAACCGAAGGAATCTGTTCAGAAACCATAAAATAATAAGAAAAATCTTCACCAATTTCCCCTGTTTGAATAGGAACAGTTCCAACAAATGGTTCTTTTAATCCCATATCTTTAATAACCTGCAAAGTCCCTTGATTCCCTACTGCCAGTCCCACACCTAGCTTTCCAGTATCTTCATAAGTATAATGAACATGTGGATTTCCAACAAATGCCTTAATTTTCCCATCACTGTTTGTACAAGCCATAATTGTTCCGATATTTCCTCCACCATTCATTGTGACAGTCATTTTTTCATGATTTTTATTCATGGCTGCCAACATAAAAGTTGCTGACATAAAACGTCCTAACGCAGCTGAAGCCGTTGGCCACAAATCATGTTTTTGTCTTGCCACTTCCAATAATTGTTTTGTTGTACATGCAAAGACACGACAGTTCTTTGATTCTACTATTCCTCTGACTAAATAATCTTTCATTTTAACCTCCAAATGCAAAATAACTGATTAAAGGTATCACCATACAAGCAATAATAATGATAACCAGTAATTTACTCATTGTACTTCTTTTCATGACTTTCTCCTCTTACAAAAATAAGCACATAAGTGCTTATTTCATTTCATCTAATAAATCATCATCTAAATTAACAGGATCTTTCTTCTCCTCAACTGGAGGCATCTGTTGATGATCATCATGATTATCTTCACCGTTATCTAAAACTAACATATGTCCTGTATTATATAATGATTCAATTTGTTCATTATTTAATGTTTCATGTTCTAATAATGCATCAGCAATCGTAATCAATTTATCTTTTTGTTCATTGATAATTTGACGACATTGGTTATAACATTCATCAATAATCTTACGTACCTGCTGATCAATTTCATAGGCAATCTGTCCAGAATGTGTATTGCTTGTAGAAGAATAATCTCTACCTAAGAACACAGCATCATGTCCAGAATCATATTTAATAGGTCCCAGTTCAGACATTCCTAATTCAGTAACCATCATTCTTGCGATACGTGTAGCCTGTTCAATATCGTTATGAGCTCCTGAAGAAACATCACCAAAGAAAATTTCTTCAGCAACACGCCCACCCATAAATCCAGTAATACTTGCCATTAACTGTGATTTTGTCTGGAAGTATGTTTCTTCTTTAGGTGTCATTAAATTATAACCACCAGCTTGACCTCTTGGAATAATTGTGACTTTTTGAACTTTATTGGCATCTTCCAAAGTCAATCCAATAATCGCATGACCAGCTTCATGATAAGCTACCAATTTTCTTTCTTTTTCAGTATATTTACGTGATTTCTTAGCTGGTCCACCGATGACACGGTCAATCGCTTCATCCACATCATCTAAAGTAATACGTTTATGTCCTAAACGAACAGCTAACAATGCTGCTTCATTTAAAACATTCGCAAGTT
Organism: Massiliimicrobium timonense; assembly: GCF_002160865.1. Taxonomy (GTDB): domain Bacteria; phylum Bacillota_I; class Bacilli_A; order Erysipelotrichales; family Coprobacillaceae; genus Allocoprobacillus. The sequence continues at coordinate 16,654 of NZ_NFLJ01000022.1, read as the reverse complement.
CAGCACCAGAGAATCCCGGTGTACGTTGTGCAATGTTTTCAAAATTCACATCATCTGTAAATTTCTTATTACGTGCATGAACACGTAAGATTTCAGCTCTGGCTTTTTTATCTGGATTAGCCACTTGAATTTGTCTATCGAAACGTCCCGGACGAAGCAATGCAGGGTCTAAGACATCAGCACGGTTTGTAGCCGCTAAAATGATAATTCCTTCATTACCACTAAATCCATCCATTTCAACAAGCAACTGGTTCAATGTTTGTTCACGTTCATCGTGTCCACCACCGACACCTGTTCCTCTTTGACGTCCAACTGCATCAATTTCATCAATAAAGATAATACATGGTGCATTCTGTTTTGCTTTCTTGAACATATCACGCACACGTCCAGCACCAACACCAACAAACATTTCTACGAATTCTGAACCAGAAATAGAGTAGAAAGGCACGTTGGCTTCGCCAGCCACTGCTCTTGCCAGTAATGTTTTTCCTGTACCCGGTGGCCCTACAAGTAAGACACCTCGAGGAATTTTTGCACCCATATTTGCAAATTTCTTAGGATTCTTTAAGAAATCTACTAATTCTTTTAATTCTTCTTTTTCTTCATCTGCTCCAGCAACATCTGTAAATCTTGTCTTGCTGTCTTTTTCTAATTTTGCACGAGAATTTCCAAAATCGAAGGCTTTGGCATTGGCTCCACCGCCACCTCCAATACTTCTCATGACAAAGAACATCACACCAATCAATAAAATATATGGTAGTAAGCTAAGCAATGTATCTACCAGCATATTTTCACTCTTGGCATCTCTAATTTGCACTGTGATTCCTTTATCTTCCATTAATTGAATTAAAGAATCTAACTCCTGATCTGTTTGAGGAACATTTGTTTTAAATGTGTAATTAACCTCTTTACCTTCTTCTGTTTTTGTATATTGTCCTTCAACACTTGTCACATAGATTCCCGGCATCACTGACATTTCAGTCACTTTTTCTTCTTCAAGAATCTGTGTAAATTGTGTATAATTGACTTCATTTGTTCTTCCCATATTAAGCAAAGGAACAAGTGAACTCAATAAAATAATGACAAGAATCCAAGGCAATATAGCCTTCATTAAACTTTTATTCTTATTATTCATACAATCTCCTTTTCACTACTGATAACATTCTTCTTTTAAAATACCTACATAAGGCAATTGACGATATTTTTCATTAAAATCCAATCCATATCCAATCACAAAAGCATTTGGAATTTCAAATCCAACATATTTAGCCTCAATTGGATAAGTACGACCTTCTTTTTTATCAAGCATTGTTACAATTTCTACTGATGTTGCTCCACGTTCTTCAAGCATCGCTTTGACAGTCGTTAAAGTTTTTCCTGTATCTAAAATATCTTCAACAAGTAAAATATCTTTTCCTTTGACATCCTGATCCAAATCTTTTTTGATTGTAATCGTACGAGATTCAACACCTTCATAACTGCTGACATCCATATAATCAAAAGTTACATCTATTTCTATATATTTAGATAACTCTGCCAAAAAAGGAACTGACCCTTTTAATAAACCTACTAAAATCACTTCTTTATCATGATAATCATGATTAATCATTGTCGCTAATTCCTGACATTTTTCAGTAATTTGTTGTTGTGTATATAAAATTTCTTTAACATCTTTATGCATACTTCTCCACTCCTTATAATAAGCCTCTCTATTTTATCACAAATACATTTGGTTTTGTAGTCAAATAATCAATGTTTTTTGCAATATGTGGAACCAATACAATCGTTCCTTCCCGATTGACTACAATTGGCCATGTTTTTCTTTTTAAAGCAGGAATTTTTGCATTGATAAATAGACGTGAAACTTTCTTAGTCCCCGAAGAAGTCATAATGCTGTCGCCTTCTTTCATCGTACGGATGGTAATAGGGTAATCTTCTGGAGATAGAAAAACCCCTTCATTGATATGTCCACTATCTAATAAATGGAAATATTCACAGCCAAAAGGCATATATTCTCGAAATTCATAACGATAACCTTTTGTTTTATCTTTATCAATGATGTAGATATTATCGTATTCTTTTATGAACAGATAATTAACTGGTAGATTCATTTGAATATTTGGTTTGACACTATCTATCTGATGTCTGATTTCTTGAATCAAAGCATAAGAAATCAATTGTGTTGGCATCACATCACGTAGAATTAAATAAAGAAAGATTTCTCTTAACTCTTTAGGAATATAATAGTAGTAAATGATACCATCTGTTTTATATTGTTGGTAATAAGGTTCAACTTTAAACTCTAATTCTTTGATTCTTTGATTATGTTGTTTGGCTTTTTGAATCAGTTCTTCTTTTTGTTTTAAAGTATACTGATTTAAGATAGTATTACGCACACGATCTCTTTCAAAATCAGTTTCAAAATTGGTATAATCATCATGATAAGGGATATTTCTTTCTTGACATCTTTTTAAAATATCTTGTTTATATAAACACATTAAAGGCCTGATAATACGCATATTTTGAACATGTGTTTCCTGTTTAATCCCTAAGTAGTGAACTGTATTATGATGCGATAACTGCATATAAATCGTTTCTATATGATCATCTAAATGATGTCCTAAAATCACACCATCCACTTGATACAAATCATAAATTTCTTTATAAAAATTATATCTTAATGTTCTTGCCTGATTTTGAAAATTGCCCTGATGATAATCTTGTGAATGATATTCTTTATAGTAAAAAGGAATGCCATAAGTGGCACAATAATCACTGACCAGTTCATAATCGAGATAACTGTCATGACGGAAATTATAATTCACATGTGCCACTAATAAATGATAGCCCAGTTTTCTTAATGTATCTAAAAGATACATCGAATCACAACCTCCAGATACACCAATAATATAATATTTTGAACGATCCAATAATTCTAAATTCATGTTATCACTCCATGAAGACATTATATCAAAGAAATTCCAATTCCAAAACAAAAATCCCAATATTTTGGGATTATTGCTTACATAATTTTAAAACCATAATTGTCATGTCATCATTTCGTTGTTCATCATTCGCTAAAGACATCAATAAATGAGCAATATCCTTAGGATGATCATCACCAATCAAATATTCATTTTCTTTCAAGAACTCATAAAAATGTCCAGAAAAACCATCACTCACCATAAAAATTATATCATTCTCTTTTAAAGTCTGTTTTTGAATCACTGTTTCTAAAGGAGAAACAATTCCCATTGGTAAGGTCTTTGATTCAACTTCTATGATTTCATGATCTCTTAAGATATAAGTTGGACAAGCTCCATATTTAATAAAAGTTGTCATTCCACTCACCAGATTAATTTCCATCATATCCATGGTTGTAAACATATCATTACGATTCTTTATTTTCAATAAAGCATTCACCGATTGAATTGTATCATCTAAAGATATGCCATTCATGATCAATTGTTTCATCACATCCAGTGTCAACTTTGAATCATCACTGGCTTTTTGTCCTTGACCCATACCATCACTCAAGGCAAAATAATCATTTTCATTCATTGAAAATATCATATAACTATCCCCACAGGCAATACTTTCTTTGGCACATTGACAGACTCCATATTGTACAAAATAACGTGTATGATGTTTTAATACTAAATATGTATAACCTAACTGATGCATCGGGGTTTTCATAATTTCTACATCCAATGTTTCATTTAAATATGATTCTAAAATAGGAATAAATTCATTTTCAATTTCTTCTTTTGTAATATCATAAATCCCTATTTCCAAATAATAAACAGATTGTGATTCATAATATTTTTTTAAATGAGCTAACTGAAAATGATAACCCTCCATATGTTCATAAATATGTTTTTCTTCAATATGTCCTATTTCCAACTGATGAGAGAATTGATGGAAAACATGATTTAATAAAGAAAACTGATGATACAAATCACTTTTCATGGTTTTATATTCCTCTTGAACTCTTTGTATCTTGCGATAGTCTTTACGATATTGATTCACTAAATCCAAATATTTTTCTGGATTCAAACAATACTGATGGATAAAATCTTCATCTGTTTCATTATAATGTTCTTTTAAACCTTTGTTCATGAGTTTAACCAAACGATGGGGCCCATATTTTTTATGAAAACAAGTTGTCTGACTAGAACAATTCTGGCACATATCCTCATAGATATAACCAATATATTCTAAAGAACGATTAGGCGCTGGTGCTCTTGTAAATAAAGCAGTCATTTGTTCAAATAAACGACAAAAAGAATCAACCTGTTTAGATAGCTGTTGTTTAAAAGTCATTTCCTGATAGCTTGAAGAAAGCACTGTCTGATCATGGCGAATAGGTAAAATCAAAAATATAAGTCCACTCACCACAACAATGAAACCATGATAAGTATATTGAAATTCAAGAAAGAAAGGTAAGATAAGATGTGATACAAAATATAAAGAAACAATGGTTGCTTTTTTATGACAGGGAATCATATAGAAAAAGAACAGTGGTAATAAAAAAGATAAGATATCATCTTTGTAACTTAAATCCATCAACAACATCAACATAGAGCCATAAAATAATCCCGGTAATAAATCATCCAAACATTCATGATAGATCATAATTAATATAAAGATACGAATCAAAATCATTGTTGATATATGTGAATAAGGTAATAACCCCATTGTACATATCAAAATAATGACAGTTAAGGATTTCATTCGTTCATGTGTCAACAAATCTGATTCACCATGCATTAATAAAGGAGTCAATGATGTAAAAATAAGGGTATTGATATAAGTAAGGATTGTCAACAATAAAGTTGAAAGCAGATCTATTTGAACATAAGCATAATAAATACCCCCAATAAGTGTTAAAAGATAAGGCACATAGCGTGATTTCATAGATTGAAATAATAAACAGAATTCTAAAATAAGAAACGCTATACCACTAATGAAAAGCAATTCATAAGGAACCTGTAAAACAATAACACCTATCAATATCCCCATAAAATAACTCAATAAAGCAGGATACCCACACATAAAACACACATAAAAAAAAGGGAGTGTAAATAATAATGATGTTGAATAAACATCAACAATAGACATTAAAAAAGATATGAGTGTTATATAAAAGACGAATTGATATTTGATTTTTTTAACACGACTTGGATTGATAATCAGTTCCATTTTTTCCACCTCTAGACTCATTATAGAGGTTTTCATTTAAATTATTTGTCATATTTTCAAGGTCTTGACATAAAAAAACCAACAGTTTTTCAACCATTGGTTTCATTAAAAACGAAAATAAAATAAAACACCCTGTTTTGTATTTTGCACTCCATATTCAAAATGATGCAACTCTAAAATAGCTTTACAGATTGCCAGTCCCAGACCTGTTCCACCTTCATTTCTTGCTTTATCTACTTTGTGGAAAGATAACCATATTTTTTCTATATCTTCTTCTGGAATATAAGCGCCTGTATTTTCTACAGAAAAACAATGTTCATCTAAATGAATAATGACTTTTTCTCCTGATTCACTATGATGCAAAGCATTTCCAATAAAGTTTGTGATGACCATTCCAATCTTAAATGGATCTGCTTCAACAATACTAGAATCCAAATCTGTAATTAACTGAACATGACGATTTTCAAATAAACAAGCCATTGATTCTAATGTTTCATCAACAATATCTAATAAATCCACTTCTTCCATATCTAATGTCATATTTTGTGATTCTAGCTTTGATAAATCCAGCATCGCTAAAACGAGTTCATTAATACGTTTGGTTTCATTTTGAATGATTTCAATATATTCATTACGTTTTTTCTCATCTTTTTCTAATTCTACCATCTCACTAAAACCATTAATAATACCTAAAGGTGTTTTAATCTCATGTGTAAAGTTAGAAACAAACTCTTTTCTAACAACTTCTAATTGTTGAACTCTATCAATCTCTTGATGTAAATCATTAATTGTTTTTTCAAGCTCTTTACTCATTCTATCAACACCTCTTGCCAGATCTCCTAATTCATCATGACGAGATGTATCAATAGGATAATCAAATTGTTTACGAGAAATACGCCATGCTGCCAGTTCTAATTGCTTAATCGGTCTAACAATCATATACGCAACTACAAAACACATCACAATGATTAAAATAAAAGCCAATATATATGTAGAAGAATTATCATACATAAACTGTTTAAAAGAATCCATAGGTAAATTATTATATTCCTGTGTTACAAAAATATAACCAATTGTCGCATCATCAACAGTTATTTCTTCATCTTCCATTTCTGATGCAGTGTTCCAATCTTCTAAACGCATCATAATCGTTGAATAATATTTCCCATTATATTCATACGGACTCATTAAATAATATTGTGTATAATCATAGACGGATGTATTAAACTCTTTTCCAGAATCTTTAAACTTCTGAAATTCTCTTTTGATTTTTTGTTGAAGTCCTTTAAAGGCATCGTGATAATCTGTTAATAATGCTTTTTGATTTAATTGTGATGATATAGATAATGTATCAGCAGAATAAGGAAACACAAGTTCCATCTTGGCACTCATATAAGAACTGGCAACACCTTCTAAATGAGTGATTTCCCCACTCACCTGTCGTTCAACAATCGTTTGATCGTTGATTGTGATTGTCTTAAAATCTAAATCGCGCATCTCATCATTATACTGATTATAGTATCCAACATGTACATCAATAGATATTTCAAGTTCTGTATTTTGGTTTTGTAAAATCAGTTTTTCTACTTTATCCAAATCATTTTGACTCAATGATGAAAAATCAACACTTGTTGCATAATTGGTTCCATTTTTATTTATAATTAATGATAATGTTGGACCATCAACCCCATCTCTTGACATATCTAGTATTTGCCCATTTTTATCAACCAGACATTTAATTTTTGTTAAATCTCCTGAAAGAGCATGACGGTATAATCTTGAAAACTGTTTAGATGACAAATCCACCTTATTAACAGCTATTTTTTCCAGATAATTTTTCGCAAATTTATCTAAATTACGAATCGTAATCTCAGCATCTGTTTCTACTGTATTTTTAATATAACGTTCTATTCCTAAACGAATTTCATTCCCTAATACAGCCATAAAAGCCAATAAAATAATACAGGCAATTTTAATAATTAAACTAAAGTTTAATTTTTTCATACTGACTCCTTCACATCAAACATATAACCAATCTTGACCACTGTTTGAATATAAGGGGCTGCCTCTTTTAATTTCTTTCTTAACTTTTTGACATATGTATCCACAATTCTCTGATCACCATAATAATCATAACCCCAGATATGATCTAACAGCTGATCTCGTGATAAAATCTTACGTTTATTATCTATAAAATAAATAAGCATCTGATATTCTTTATGTGACAGAGCTGTTTGTTGTCCATCTACAAATACTTCATGCGTATCATCATTAATACGCAGAATACCTTCTTCAATCATGGTTTCATGTTGTTCATCTTTTTTAAAACGCTTCAATAGCGCATTACATTTGGCATATAATAATGAAGGTGTAAAAGGTTTAGAAATAAAATCATCGGCTCCTAAATCATATCCTTTTAATTTATTATCATCATCACTCAATGCACTAATAAATAAAATCGGTATATCATTTTTTTGTCTGACTTGTTTACAAACTTCATAACCATCAATACCAGGCATCATAATATCTAATAAAATTAAATCAAAACTTTCATCCAATAATGATAAACCTTCATATCCATCACTAGCTTCTATGACTTCTTCACCCTGTTTTTGAAAATATTCCACAATAAACTGACGAATCAGTTTTTCATCTTCTATCAATAATACTTTCATGTCTATTCACCCCACTTATAATCATTATACAATAATCATATGGAAAAAATATGAAAAAGCCTTCATTTTTTTATGAAAGCTTTATAAATATTTCATATAACCTACATCATGATAGAAATAAGATTCTTCAAACTGATGAAATTGTAATTTCTTTAATAAGTGAATAGATCGTTGATTATCCTTATAAACATAACAAATGACTTTTTGAAAATGATATGTTTCTTTCATATATTGGCAAAAAGCCTCAACAATCTCACTTCCATAGCCCTTAGACCAATAAACACTATCCAATGTATAACCTAAAACAAAAACTTTTTCATTAACAACATCTACAAACAAATCACCAATCATCATATCATTTTCTTTTAAAATAACAGCCAAATGATAATTTGTTTTCGGTAGATAAAAAGAAGTGAACTTTAAACATTGTTGAATACGTTTCGTTGCATCTTTTATAGAATACTTTTTCCACGATTGATAATGAGCAACTTCTTTTTTTGAACGATATTCACTCATACGCACAGCATCTGTCAATTGCAGACATCTTAAATATAATCTAGGAGTTTCTAATATATTTTCCATAAACTTAACTCAAATGATAATAAATAAACAACATACGATCTTTTCCATTGATATCTTTTATAATCTCATAAGGAATGTCTGGAAAATAATGTTCTACTGCTTCACACATGATTTCTCTTTGATCAAAACCCATTTCAAAAGCCAATAAAGCACGATCTTTTAAAACTTGTCTAACGTCTTGAAAGATTTTGCGATAAAAATATAACCCATCATTTCCCCCAAACAATGCCACATGTGGTTCATTATCCTTGACCACACTTTCAATATCCTGATCTTGTGGAATATAGGGAGGATTAGATACAAATATATCAAACTTCTGTTGCTGTTCAATCAGTGGCTGTAACATATCGCCCTGATAAAAAGTCACATCAGCATTTAATTCCTTAGCGTTTTCTTTCGCTACTTCTAGTGCCTTTTCACTAATATCCGTTGCGACAACCTTAAGCTTTGGTTCTTCTAACGCTAAAGTAATCGCAATAGCTCCTGAACCTGTTCCAACATCACATAAATCAATAGAAGAATAATCCTCAAAATAATCATCAATCTTATATAAGATATTCTCAACTAATTCTTCTGTTTCATAACGTGGTATCAAAACATTTTCATTAACAATAAAATCTCTAGAGAAAAAGTTTTCTTTTCCATTAATATATTGAATAGGTTCCCCATTCATATATCTTTGCATACCATCCTGAAACTGTTTTAATAATTCTTCATCAACTTCTTCATCCATCATCAGATACAATTGATGAGGCTCTTTATGAGCCAAATGATAAAACAGAACTTTCGCAACATTACAGTCTTTATCTTTTTCATCAAGCATGGCTTCACTTTGACGAATCAGTTCTCTTAAAATCATTGTTCTTCTCCTAGAAGTTTCAATCTTTGATCTTCATTCATCAAAGCTTCAATAATATCATCCAGTTTCCCTTCCATAATACGGTCTAACTGCTGAATTGTTAATCCAATACGGTGATCAGTGACACGATTTTGTGGATAGTTATATGTTCTGATCTTTTCGCTACGATCTCCAGTTCCAATCTTACTACGACGTTCGCTGCCAATGGCTTCTTCCTGTTCACGAAGTTTCATTTCATATAACTTTGTACGCATCGCTCTCATGGCTTTATCCCTATTGTCATGTTGACTACGCCCATCCTGTGAAGTCGTTACCACACCTGTAGGAATATGTGTAATACGTACTGCTGAATCTGTTTTATTAATATGCTGTCCTCCTGCACCTGATGCACGATATGTGTCAATTCTTAAATCAGATGGATTTAATTCAAAATCAACTTCTTCTGCTTCAGGCATCACAAGCACAGTCGCTGTAGAAGTATGCACACGTCCCTGTGTTTCTGTCTTTGGTACACGTTGTACACGATGTGAACCAGATTCAAACTTCAATTTTGAATAAACACCTTCCCCTTTAATCATAAAGGAAATCAAAGAATAGCCCCCAGCTTCACTATCCTGTGCTTCCAAAACTTCAATCTTCCATCCCTGTGACTCTGCATATTTCACATACATTCTATACAAGTCACCAGCAAAGATATTTCCTTCATCTCCACCAGCAGCTCCACGAATTTCAACAATAACATTTTTATTATCATTTGGATCTTTAGGAATTAATTCTAAATGAAGTTTTTCTTCTAATTGAGGTTTCTTTTCTTCTAATTCACTTAATTCCAGTTCAGCCATTTCCTTAATTTCTGGATCACTTTCTTTAAGTAATTCTTTGGCTTCTTCAATTCCATCTAAAACCTTTTTATATTCTTGATATAACTGATAAGCATTTTCCAGACTTGCCTGTTCCTTAGAGGCTTCTGTCATCTTTTGAACATCATTTGCAATGCTTGGATCCATTAATATTTCATTTAATTCTTCATATCTTCTTGCGATTGTTTCCAATCTTTCCATCATATTATTCATACTCTAACCTCCAAACCGTTACCATTATAATATAAACATTCAAAATAAGCAAAATAATCTTGTCATAATCTTTGTTTTTTCATTGACACAGATAGATCATTTTTTTATACTCAATATAAAGTGGAGGAATAAAAAATGTTAAAAGCGGTTATTTTTGATATGGATGGATTAATGATTGATACAGAAAATGTCACTTATCAATGTTATAAAGATGTTTTAAAAACAATGAACTTAGAAATGACAAAAGCGTTTTATACAACTTTATTAGGGCGTACTATGGAAGCAACAAGACGCGCAATGTTTGATCAATATGGCGAAGATTTTCCTATTGAAAAAGTTGCGAAAAAGGTACATCAGTTAATGGATGAACAATTTGCAAGAGATGGTGTTCCATTAAAAGATGGTCTTGTGAAATTGTTGACTTATTTAAAGGAACATCATTATAAAACAATGATTGCCACTTCAAGTCGTCGTGAAAGAGTGAATGTTTTATTGACTGATAATGGTATTCTCAATTATTTTGATGATGTCATCTGCGGTGATGAAGTCGAACATGGTAAACCTGCTCCTGATGTTTTCTTGAACGCTTGTCAAAAGTTAAATGTTCAGCCAAGTGAAGCCCTTGTCTTAGAAGATAGTGAAGCAGGTATACAAGCAGCCCATAACGCTCATATATCTGTGATTTGTATTCCAGATATGAAATACCCTGATGAAGATTATGCTAACAAAACAACTTGTATTCTTGATTCACTTCATCAAGTTATTGATTATATTGACAATTTATAAACATAAAAGATTATCAGCCTCAAAAACTGATAATCTTTTTTCATTGATCATTTTTTCTATTCTTTCTTTGACGATAAGCTCGAATAGCCTTATTTCTCGTCGGTATCCCAATCCCTAAAAGCAACACAACCATGAGTATTGTAAAATCCATTGATGATTCTCCTAAAATTCTTTTTTATTCATAATAGATAGACTGACTTTTAAAGAGACCAACATAATTAAAAATCCAATCATCAAAAGAATCACCATAAACATTACTGGACCTAAAGCATCAATAGCTAAAATCAATGGAAGAACATCAATATGAAAGATTTCCACTATTTTCATCACCACAAATCCAATCACAACAAGGACACCTACACAAGCAATGAGAGCATATCTTCCTTTTTCTCCACCAAAACGAAGATGAACAGGTATCATCAATGATTCTATGACAAGAAACATCGGTAAAATCACGAAAGCTCCAATCAACATATCTGAAGTCACAGGCTTCCCCTGAACAATAAGCATCAAGCTACATATCATCACTGATACTATCCAGGCTCCTGTTCCTAAAATCAATCCATAAACATACTTTTCTAAAACATAAGTTTTTCTAGAAAAAGGAAGTGTTAATAAGAATGGATAACCATTATCAAATTCATCATAAGAAATCGTACTGACGGTAAATAATGATAAAATCAATGTTATAAAACCAATCATAAAAGTTGGATCTTGCGAACTGATTGATATCAAACATGCCACAACAATAATAATGATAAAGAAATTCTTTTGCATTAACATCAATTTAAAATCTTTAATCAATAAACCTTTCATGATTTTTCACCTCTAATCATCATTGTCATCACATCATCAATATGACTATTTTCTAATACAATATTAGGATAATTTTCTCTATAATATTGTTTTTGATGAGTCAAACAGCTATAACCATAACTTTCTTTTTTGTATTTTAAGATATACGCCTTATCCAACTGTTCAAATTGTTGATCATCTACCTTTAATAAAGCATATTCACTTAATAAGACATCCGTATCTTCATGCATGATCACTTGACCATTATGAATCATATAGACATCATCACAAAGTGTTTCTAAATCACTGGAAATATGAGAACTGATTAAAATAGCTCTTTGATCATCTTTTGCCATATAATCTCTCATCATATCAAGCAATTCATCTCTCGCAATCACATCTAGCCCCGCTGTTGGTTCATCCAAAATCAACAGTTGAGCCTGATGACTCATCGCAACGATAATTTTCAATTTTGCTTTCATCCCTGTAGAAAATTCTTTGATTTTCTTATTTTTAGGCAATTCAAACTGATTCACCATACGTAAGAAGAATGATTTATCAAATCGTTTATATAAATTCTCTAATATAGGAATAATATCTGATATTGTTAAATATCCACTAAAACCTGAATCCGATAAAACAACACCTAATAACTGTTTATCCTCTTCGTTCAAAGCAGATTGACCAAATATTTCAATTGATCCTCCATCACATTGAATTAACCCTAAGATAGCTTTAAATGTTGTACTCTTTCCAGCTCCATTTTGTCCTATCAAGCCAGTGACATAACCTGGTTTGACTTCTAAAGAACAGTCTAATGAAAATGAAGCATAATTCTTTTTTAAATGTTTTACCTTTAACATAATTAACCCTCCAGAATCATCTCAAATAAACTCTTTAATTCTTCATCACTGATTCCACATCTTCTACCTTTTTGAATGGCCATTTCCAAATCGGCTTCGATTTCCTTTTTTTGTTCTTCTAATAACAATTCACGATTATTCGCACTCACATATGTTCCTTTTCCATGAACTGTCACTACAAACCCTTCTTCTTCCAAGTTATCGTACGCTTTCTTGACAGTCAGGGCACTTATTTTCAACTCTTTTGAGAGAGTACGAACAGATGGTAACTGATCATTTTCTTTAAGTTTTCCTTTTCTTATCATTGTTTTGATTTGATCAACAACTTGTTCATATATAGGTGTCATTAAAGAATGATTAATAATAATTTTCATTTTCTCCCTCCTGTTCATAAACAGTATATAACAGTATGAAACTGTTGTCAACTGTTATATGCTGTTATATTAAAAAAGAACTATTTTCATAGTCCTATAAATTCTTTGTATAATTATAATGCGACATTTCATAACCATTTTGTTCATAAAAATGATGAGCCTGTTTTCTATATGTAGATGTTGATAATTCAATTTGTTCTAAATGAAGATCAATCGCTTTTTTCTCTATAGCCTGTAATAACTGTTGTCCAATACGTTTGCCTCTACATTCTGGTAAAACAACCAGTTCCACAATTTCTCCTGTATCTTGATTATGATGTAAATAATGATGAATCTGAAAGCTTAAAAACCCTAATATTTTATCTTGTCGATAAACCAGATATATCACATCATTACTATTGATTCCCTGGTGATAAGTTTGTTTAAAATGATCATAATCCAATTTCTGATTTTCTAATATACACATTAAGTCATAAATCTCATCACAATCTTCTAATCTTGCTTTTTCAATCATATAAACCCTCTTTTCTCTATATTTTATTATATCATAGGTATTGAACAGCTTTCGACAATATTATACAATCATTATGGTGATTTCATGAAAAAAATAAAATTATTTGTTTGTTTGGTCCTTTTGCTTGTTGGATGTCAACCGCAACCACAAACACAACCTCAAAAAGAAGAAACAAAAAACACAGTAAGCTGTCATTTTATTGGTGATTTATTATATGAGAAGCCTTATTATGACTGGATCGAAGATGATAGCCAAGATAAAGGCTATTATGATTTGGTAAGACCTTATCTACAAAATGATGATTTATCCATTGCTAATCTGGAAACACCTATTGGTGGTAAAGAACTGAACATTTCTGGGACAGGCTATTCTTTTAATGCTTCTCGTGAAATTGGTAAACAGGTAGCATCGCTTGATTTAGAAGTCGTTTCAACTGCTAATAACCACGCTAATGATCGAGGAAATCAAGGCATTGATAATACCCTTGATTTCTTAAAAGAAAAAGATATTTTAGCTGTGGGCACTTACTATAATCAAGATGATAGAGATCAAGGAAAATATATGACTATTCATGGAATAAAGCTTGGTTTTGTATCTTATACATATGCAACAAATCAAATTGTCAGTGATGAAAATCAAGCCAAAGTTGCTTTATTTAATCGTCCTAGCGACCGAAAAATGACACAGGCATATAAAGATTTATTAACCAAAGAAGTGACTCAAACCAGAGAAAACTGTGATGTCTTGATTGCAATGATGCATTGGGGAAATGAATTTACATATGATATTTCAACTCAACAAGAAGAAGTATCTCAATTGCTTAGTGATTTAGGTGTTGATATTATTATTGGTAATCATTCTCATTGTTCACAGCCTATGGAATGGATCAATAATAATCGCACTTTATGTATGTATTCTCTAGGAAATTTTGTAAGTGCAGACCCTATTGTCGATCGTACTCACCAGGAATTTAAAAATGCATATAATGTTTCAATGATGGTTTCACTTGACATTGTAGAAGAAAATAATCAAATTTCTATTCAAAACATTGACTATATCCCTGTTATCAATTACTATGATGAACATTTACAAAACTTTAAACTTATTCCTTATGATCAATATACAACTCAATATGAAACATCACATTATCATTATCATAATGGTCTGACAAAAGAATGGATTCAACAAACTTATCAAAAACTTATACCTGAAAAGCTATCAAATCATCAACTTCAATAAATAGCTTTATAAAATGATAACCGCACTCAAAGTGCGGTTATTTTTTAATCTAAATCTTCACCATTTGTTTCAATAACTTTTTTATACCAATAGAAAGATTCTTTCTTACGACGAGAGAAATCTCCTGTTCCATCATCATATCTTTCAACAAAGATAAATCCATATCGTTTAGCCATTTCACCAGTAGAAGCAGAAACCAAATCAATGCATCCCCAAGGTGTATAACCTCTTAAATCAACACCATCTAAAACAGCTTCATGCATTTGTTGGATATGACTTCTTAAATAATCTATACGATAATCATCACAAACTTTTCCATCTTCGTCAATCTTATCATAAGCACCTAAACCATTTTCTACGACAAAGATTGGTTTTTGATAACGATCCCAGATTTCATTTAATGAATAACGAAGTCCAATTGGATCAATTTGCCATCCCCAGTCACTTGCTTTCAGATATGGATTTGGAACACCACCTAAGATATTACCTTTACCAGATTCTTTAAATTTGTCAGCCGTTTGACAATTTGACATATAATATGAACATGTATAGAAATCAACAGGTCCTGCCGCTAAAATATCATCATCACCCGGTTCCATATGTACTGTAATGTTGTTATCTTTAAAATATCTCTTGATATAGTTTGGATATTTTCCACGACATTGAACATCACTACAGAACCAGTTCATTAAGTGTCCTTTTTGTTGATTAACAATTTCATCTTCTGGATTACAAGTTAAAGCATAACTTGTTGCCATAATTTGCATACATCCTACTTGATAGTTTGGATCAATATCATGGGCCATTTTTACAGCTAAAGCACTGGCAACAAATTGATGATGTAATCCTTGAAAACGATTATTTGGATTATCAACCTGATCCATAAAATCCATTGTTTTGATTTCGTTTAAAATCCCTTGAGATAAAAATCCACCCATTGGTGTTGTCGCACTATTGATTTCATTGAATGTTAACCAGTATTTGACTTTTCCTTTATAACGTGTAAAGATAGCTTTACAGAAATTTAAATAACAGTCAATCATTCTACGATCAGCCCAACCATTCCATTTCTTTGTGAGATGGAATGGTACTTCATAATGAGAAATAGTGACCATTGGTTCAATACCATATTTTAAACATTCATCAATTAAACTTTCATAGAATTTTAATCCTTCTTCATTAGGTTGTTCTTCATCACCATTTGGAAAGATTCTTGTCCATGCGATAGAAAAACGATACATTTTAAATCCCATCTGGGCAAACAATGCAATATCTTCTTTATATCTATGATAATGATCAATTGCATCATGACTTGGATAAAATGTTCCTTCTTCTAAAACAGGTGTAATTCTTTTACTAACGGTTGCTGTTCCACCAGTACAAATATCTGGACAAGAAACACCTTTTCCTCCTTCTTGCCATCCTCCTTCTAATTGATTGGCAGCAGTGGCTCCACCCCAATAAAATCCTTTAGGGAAACTCATATTTTTTACTCCTCCTTTTTGTACTTATTATAATTAAAAACTCATTTTATTTCGCTATATTTTCAAACAATGAAAGAAATATATTATTCCAAAGCCCCTTTAACTTTCTTTCTTGTAAGAAGTCTGTTTTGTCGATTAGCCAAAGCATCCCTTCTACCTTGCAGTAAAATCTTTCTTCCCTGTTCATTTCTTGTATAAATCAGCTCAT
>NZ_NFLJ01000021.1 GCF_002160865.1 Massiliimicrobium timonense | reverse complement strand
CGATAAAACATATTCTCCAATGTCACAATAATCCAACCTAAAATATCACTATTATCACTCATATCATCTGGAACAAGTAATGGAGCAATCAAATCAATAACTTGATCTTGAGCTTCTCCCTTATCACAAAAATAATGTCTACTCTTTATTTCATCAATAATTGTCAACATAATAGAAGTTTTACCTAAACCCCTATCTCCTAAAATAGAAATAAAATTGTCATACTTTTCATAATATAACTCTTTTAAATGTTGATGATTCATATAGGAATTTTTGGCACTATTTCTAAAACTATCAATATAATCCCTAATATTTTCAATATAAGGTAACATTAACTTAACATTCTCAATTTCAAGTTTTCTTGCTCCTAAATGAGCACTATTATGTTTATGATAATCCATTTTATGATTTCCTCCCATCATGATTATTGATATTTAAGTTTAAATCAAATTGATTTGTATTGTAATTTGAATCTTTATTCTTCTTATTTTCTAAGAAATCTAAATAATACGTTACAATTAAAACTTCCATTTTCTTTTTAAATCTTTTATATCTTCTCTGCATTGCAATAAAACCAAATAACAAAAAAAGAATACCTAAAGTATAAACAACAGCAAAACAAATATCCTTCGAATTATAAAACAATTGATATAATAGAATACCTATCCAAAATAAACAAACAGTCCCCATATTTTTAGAAAAAGACTTTGAAGAACTATAATTATGTAATCTATGATATTTATCATCAGTTTGAATTAATAAATCAGCTGATTCAGCCATCACTTCAACCTTTTTTACAATATCAGTTTCACCTTCCATTTGTTTATCAAAACCAGGATATTCCTCTTTTAAATATCCATAGCATTTTTCCATTAAAATACTATATTCTTTATCATATTCATCCTTTTTCTTTTGATTTTTTTCTTTATCTTTCAAGCACTTCCAATAACAACAACTTATAATGAATAAAATGAAATTCAAAACAATGATTCCAACCAATATCATTTTAATAAAACAAGAATAAGAACGAAAATTCATTTGACTCAAAGCATAAAACATACCAAAATCAACTAAAATAACAATACCCCAATTTACACATAATACTTTTTTACACTTTAAATTCACCTTTATAATACATTTAGAAATCTCCGATATAATCCAACCCACAGAATAACTTACACTTATCCCTATCACAAATATAAACCATGAATTATCAACACTTACCACGAATTGATGAACTGTACCCGGAATAACTAAACAAACACCTAGCATCACTAAAAAACCAGGTATCGTCATAGAAATAATGTCATATAAAGTGAACTTCCCAAATAAATTCCCCATAACCATATCCTTCCTTTTTATTGCAATCGCTTACAATTCTAGTTTAAAAAAAGCACTTCAACCCATAAGTCAAAGTGCATACTTGACCATATCTACTATTTACAAATATTGTCAAATAACTACATATTTATAATACAATAATCAGGTCACATAATTGTCACATATTTTGACATTTATTCTAATTCTACTTTTTATTATTTTCTATATAGTCTATTAAATAAATCAAACTTATTCTATTCACTATTCCTTGGTAAGATTTATAACTTTTTATCATAACGAAACATCCATTTAAACTAAATATAAAGCCTATAAAATACAAATAATTAACATTCGTTTCACCGAAAATAAAATAATAACTAAAAATACTACTCCAAAACAAACAAACAATAATCATATTTTTATACAAAGAAAGAAAAGTAGTATATTTTTTTATTGTTGTTTGATATTTATGATCAAGTTCTATTAGTGGATACATTATATTTAATATTTCATATACTATATTTTCTGACAATTCTTCTCCATATATGCTTTTTAAATTTGGAAATGCTTTCTGTAAATACCTATAACAAATGTCTAACAAAATTGTAGATCTATCGCTTTTCAAATCCTCTTCTTTTTTTCTATATTTTGAATAATAAAAAATTAAAAATATACTGACACTATCAAATACTAGAATAAAATTAAAAATAGTATTAAAACAACATAAAAAATAAGTTCCCACATTTATCAAAATCATTAATAAAATAAGTAATAAGAAAAAAATTTTCTTCATTACATCATTAAAATTTAATACCATAATTAATGAAATAATCTTTGACAAAATAATACCAATATAATAACTAACACATATTACAGTGATGATTGTAATCCATATATTATTAACATTCCTTATAAAATCAATCATAATATCTGGAACTAACGAATATACACCTAATAAAATCATAAATCCAGGTATGATTATAGAATAAATATCAAATACACTCAGTTTTTCAAATATATAATCTGCATTCATTTTCGCTCACCGTTATATAAAAATTTTTATAATGCAATCTAATAAAATATAAAAATGGGGTTTTACAACCCCATAATTCTATTTTTTTAATTTCCTTCATTAGTTGTTAAATCAACATATTCTTGAATTTGATCATTACCAATTAACCAACCATTAATATTTCCATCTCCGTCAGTTACTAATGAACTTTCAAAGTTATTAGCTTGAACAGCTTCAGCATCAATGACTATTTCAAAATCAGCATTAACATAGTCATTGTTCAAATTTGATGGAATAGTAATTTCACTAAATAGTGCTGTAGTAGATTCACCAGCCTTTAATACTTCTTGATAATAATAATTTCCATCTTCTGATGCAACCCAATTTTCATTATCAAATTTAGGCAAGAAATTTTCTAAATCTCTAGTTTCTGTTGTTCCATCTTGTTTAGTAATTTTTACATCAACATCTTTAATTCTCACGTATGCTGGTGCACTATCACCAGATAAAGTAATAGTAGGATCTTTTTCAAAAGTATCTCCTGGCATATATTCTTTATCATTATTTTGTAATTCATCATAAAGAGGTTCAGTTAATGTAATATCAATATGCTTAGTACCAAAAATATTTGTTCTACTTTCAGTATCAGTAAACCAAGCTAATGACCCACCAATTCCAACAACTCCAACTAATGCTAAAGCAACTAATCCAGTTCCTAATTTTTTCTTATTCATTATTTTTCCTCCTTTAAAATGTGATTTATAATACACATATATCATACAATTTTTAAGTCACACAGTAGTCACATATCAAATAAATTTTACTATTTATTATGCTTTTTAAAATAATCAGATAAAAACCATAATGCAAACACCATAACAATTGCTCCTACACCAGCAATAATACCATTTGTAGATTGAATAAAATCAGCAACATAACCAAGCATTGGTATACATAAAACAACCTTACCAATCAATCTTTCAAATGATACTGGTGATGAATCAACAGTATCATTATTATCACCTTTTGTAGTAAAGGTTTCTTCCTCACTATTAATCTCTACAACTCTATGGGTTGCGACAACATCTGATCCAGCCGCCATATTGAAAGTAATAACATCCCCTACTCCAATGTTATTCGCTTCTTCATGTTGTACATATATAATGCTTCCAATAGGATAATTCGGTAGCATACTACCACTCAATATCCCATAGACTTCATAACCAAATACTTTTGGTAACATAATCACTGCACATAATGCAACGATAAGTGCAATGATTATGTTTGCTAAAATATTAAATATTCTTGATAACTTCACAATAACCAACCTTTCATACATTTATTCAATATAAAATCACTATATCAATCTTTGATCTTTATATTTATCTAACCAATACTTATAATACTCATTATTCCATGTACTACCATCGTAAAATGTTACTGACTTAACACAACCAATAGCCTGACAGTCAACTTGATATTGTTTAATTTTATTCTCATCTTTATCTAAGTGCATACTTTCAATATCAGAATCTAATTTTTCATCAGTCGAATATTTTATTAATTTTGATGAATACCTGCTTATATTAACATCTTCAATACTTTCTTCAGAAGAATACAAAGCTAATGAATTATTATTGTTTTTATCTGGATACCCTTCTCTATCATAATGTAATATATGGAAAGTAATATCTTTTATATCTTTATCACTGTTATTTATGACTGATGGTTCAAAATATAATCCATATTTAATTATTATCCCAGTTCGATAAATTGTTGGATTCATTTTATCAATTAAAACAAGCTGATTCTTTTTTGCATTTTCAATTCTCTCTTTCTCTTCTTCAATTTCTTTTCTTTTATTTTCTTCCTCAATCTGCTTATTTATATTTTCCAATTCGATATTCAATTTTTCATATGAATCATAATTTATTGTATCTAATTGAGCAATGCTATCCTCAATAGATTTTTTCTTTTCATCAAGTCCACCTTCATTCTTTAAATTATCAAATGTGTAATCAACTATACTAGTTCCTAAATTATTTCTTAATTCTGAATACTTTTCATCACTTTGATAAGTATCTGGAATATCTAAAAAAGAAACAATACCTTTTTCATAATTACCCTCTTCTATATACTCTAGAGTATAAATATAATACTGATTTTCTAAAATATTAGGTACTTCATTATTTTTTAGAACTTGATAAGTAATTGCATGTGTACAAAAAGCAATTACAAACGACAATAATGCCCTTATTGTCATTTCACCAACACTTCTTGCATTCTCACTTTTTGAGTTTCGAATTTTATCAAAAATAAAATAAGCAACAAAAAAAGAAACAATATCAATCATTAAAACTATAATAATCTCATTATAATCGCCTGCCATAAATATTCCTCTCCCATCCATAAATCAAGTATATTATCAAATTGACTTATTCTTAAAGTTATTTACGTAAAATTTTGCTTTTAAAAAGTGAGATTAGCAAATCTTAATCTCACTTTTATTTACATTTATATTTTTACGTTATTCAAATTTTGGTGCGTCAGCTTTTGGACTTGTAGTTTCTGCATCATTTGGTTCCAAATATACTTTTGTTCCATTATCAGTATATACAGCCTGTACTGCACATGCTTTAATTGTTATTGGTGTAATAGTTGGTTGTCCTTCAAAAGTAGAATCAATTCGAATATGATCAAATAATGCTTCTGTATTATGAATTAAATCTTCGCCTTCTTTAGTACTGTTTAAACGTTTATTATAACGTACTACTAGAACCACATTTTCTCCATCATCAGTATTTGAGATTTCCGTCCATTTATCACCAATTACTTCAGCAAGATCTTTATTAGAAGCTTCACCTTTCAAGAAAGAATAAACTTCACCTTTCTTATAAGTAACTTGCATATATACCCAGCTATCTACAGATGCCTCAGTTAAACGAATCACTGGATCTTTTACTACAACAGAACCTGCTTCAAGTTTATTAGTATCTGTACCATAATTATTACCTTTTAATGTACGTAACTCATCACCAACATAATAAAAATCTTCTCCTAAAGTATCATCATTAACATCTTGCTCTCCATCATAATCTTTTTCGTCTACCCATACAGCTTGTTTTAAATCTTCATCAGGAACATAACCTTGTCCTACTGTAAAGCTATTTGTTAAAGTATTTGACTGATCACTTAAATATGCTAAAGTTGATCCGACACAAACAGCTCCAACTAATACTAAACTAGCAATCATCGCTTTTTTGTTTTTCTTCATAATTTCTTCCCTCTTTCTTATTAAATTAACTATCTATATTTTACTATTATTAGGTAACACAACGGTCACAAATCAGAATTTTTTTACTATTTATCATCCTTTTTTAATAAATCTGGTAAAAAATTTAAAAGAAGGATAATAAAAACTATTCCAAAAATAGCTGCTATACCTAAAGGGGTTCTTAAATACATAGCAATATAACCTAATATAGGAATACAGAAGTGAACAACCCCTATGACTTGTGAATAATTGACTGCTTCAGCATCATTAACATCATTAGCATCACCCTTTGTTACAAAAGATTGATCATCTTGATTAATCTCAACAACTCTATGTGTAACCATTGTTTCAGAATTCACCTTAAAACTAATTACATCATCAACTTTAATATTATTAAAATCTTCTGGATGAGAATAAACTATAGAACCAACTGGCATATTAGGTTCCATACTACCACTTATAACTGCAAAATTCTCATATCCAAACAATCTAGGAACAAATAAAATTCCCGCTACTAAAACTAAAACAACAATTATTATATTCATTAATATCTTACATATTCTTTCAATCATTAAAATACTCCTTCTATTAGAAAAGGTTATTACCTTATCATACGATAATAACCTTTTTATTTTAATCTCCTAATGTTAATGTATCATAAATATGCCATATTTCCATAGCTTTCTCATGGTTATATACTCCATCAACAATAGCATTGATTTCATTACCATTTTCTTTATTTGTTGCAGTTGTAGCTATTGTTTCTTGATAAACAGAAATCTCGAAATTATCAGTACTTAATATCCATTTTCCATCTTCATTAGTTACACCTTCAACTTTTGTGAACACTGATATCTCTTCTCCAACTTCTAAAATTCCCTTATAGTAATAATATTCATCAGATTCATACTGCCAGTCAGCTCCAATATCAATGTCTATATCACAAGGAACACTATCTGGACTCCATAATTCTTTTGGTGATACAATAACCCTTACTCTTACTAATGCGTTGGTACTTCCTGTATTAACTACTCTAGGTTTTTTATTAATAATCTCTCCATTAACCGTAGGTTTATCTTCCTTAATCTCGCTATCAACAGTACCTACCAAAAAAGTATTTGTTAAAACATTAGAAATATCTTTTGAAAAAGCCACAGTAAACCCAACGGCCAAACAAAGAAGTAATGAAATACCTATAATATAATATCTTTTATTTATTCTCTTCATACTCCACTACTCCTTTCTAGTTATTATTATTATTTAAACGTTGATTCATAATCACTTCACCATTTGAACCTTTTTCAAATGTATTTACAATAATATCATTATCTGAATCATAATCTTTAGATTTTATGGTATTAGTAAATTGTACTACAAAAGTATTATTATTTTTTAAATAATCAATTTCAAAACTTATGCCATTATCTGTTTTGGTTTCATTACTTACATACCCGTTCGTTACATCTACATCTTTGAATTTGAATCTTAAAGTATTTAATTCTTCAACTTTATAACTACCAACTGGAAGATTATTTAAAACACTTAAATCATTATTGCTCTCTATATCCTTACCTAAATGTATATATCTATAATAAACTTTTTCACCTAAATATTCATTATCAACTGTAACTTTATAAATAAATATTGGCTCACCATCTTTAGACTCATAATCATCTGGATCTAAAACTTTTGCAATATCTAAAGTTGCAGTTCTAATATGAACAATAAATTGATTTGTTTGTTCATTATCATTTATAACACAATCGTTATATGAAATACTATCATCATCATTCTTTGTTACATCTAATTTAAAATTAGCATCTATAGCTTCCATTGGAGTATATATATCATTTTCCAATTTTTGCGTAGAACTATCTACTTTCCCAATTGAAAGAGAAAGCTCTGGTTTATCTCCTTCTACATCAGGTATATCTGAATGATTCTTAACATCAACCCATTCATCACTTAAATTGTAAGAAACATTTTTTTCCTTTAAATTTGTTTGTGTTCCAAAATCAATCGTTGAATCATTTACATGTATATTTGGTTTTAAAACATGTAAAGTAGATATTAATTGACTAGTAGTTTCAATACTTTGAACTCCATTCTCTTTATTATGACTTGGTTCAACTTTCACACTAACCTCAAAGTCTGTACAATCTTTTAAATTCTTTGCTGTAAATTTATTAAGAATTGCTAACTTGTAATCATCAATTGTTTTACCAGCTGGAATAGATAATTTTGCTACAACTTCATCATTTGAGTCTTTTATAGTATATGTTATATTAACATACTCATTTCTAACTCCATTTAATTCAAAAGTAGTGGATTCATTTTTATTATGGCGTTTATTTTTATAAACAATCTCATCGCTGTCATTTGTTATAAAATGAACAAAATCATCCCAATCATTTCCTCTATAGATAGTTGCATCATAATTTTCAATTTCATATTCTAATGGAATATCTACATTAGGATTAGTAAATTCTTCAATAGGTTCACGAGAATAAGAATCTTGATAAATACCAGATAAATCTTTATTCGTTTCAATATTATTACCACCTATAAAGCCATCAATTGGTGTTATATAAAATTCTATAACTAATTTTTTACCCACATGATTATCATCAGGATTATTCTTAAGTACATAATAGTCACTATAATTAAATCCAGTAACTTTTACAGCTTTATTTTCTCTATCAATAACAACTTCTGAATTATTTAACTCTACTTTTCTATCAACAAAATTACCCTCAATATAATCAACAGTAGATACCTTGATTTGCTCTGCATCAGCTGGTAAATTAAAACTATCCTCTATATAGTCTATTACAACTGCATCATCAGTTAAATCACTAGAACTCTCACCAACATCATCAAGAATTTGTTCAAAAGCATTAATAAGATCATTAGGATTTTTAGCAGTTAAATAATAATCTTTTCCATCAGGATTTCTATCTCCTAAGTTCATATCATAAAAATTGTGCCAATAACCATAAGTAATATTCAGAAAATTACTTGATACAGCATGCATATATTTATTAAAATCAGAGTCTATATCACTTGGATCGGCATTTTTAAAAACACCAACAGTGTAAATTGTAACACCAGCAGCTTTCATACGCTTTGCTTGATCAATAGCATCTTTTGCAACATCAGGGTCAAAATCACTATAATGATTTGGCTCCCCATCAGTGAACATAATAACAACCTGATTTCTTCCTTCTTGTTTCGGCTCTAATGCTGCTTGAGCACGTCCCAATCCATAATCAGCAGAAGTAGCACCAGCAGCTTTTAACTGATTAACTGCATTTTTTAAATTTTCAGAATCAGAAATATTTGTAAGATTTTTTACTATTTGTGTATAATTATAGCTATCCCCCCCATCTCTATAAAAATCATTACCTTCAGAAGAATTTATTCTGTCTCCTGCAAATTTAACTATAGATATTCTATCCTTTAGATTTGAATCAGTAATATTAACATTTTGCTCAGCAATACCATCAATAAAAGTATTTGCAGCATTTTTTAATGCATCTATTTTTTTAGATTGTACTTCTTTATATTCATACAATGTAATGTTTAAGTAATCTATTCTTGTACCTTCATTAGCCCAATTGTCCAAAATATATATTTTATTATTTTCATTCATATAATACAATTGATATATTGTATATCTATTAGGCCATTGACCTTTTAGTTCACTTTCAATATATACTTCATAATATTCTCCACCAACTTGATAATAATAATTTGTTTTATTACTCCAATATGGTTCTAAATCCTCTATCGTATCACGGCTATTAAACTCTTTTTCAATATATTGTTTCGTTGGATCTCCAAAAGATTCATCCATACTTCCAGAAACATCTAATAGTAAAACAATATCAGATGGTGTTCTTTCGCCACTAACAACTTTACCAGTAGCATAAGACTCTAATGTAATCTTTACTTGATCAGTTTCAGAGTCATATTCAGCTGTTTTATTTAGTACTATGCCATTATCAGTCTTAGAATCTACTGCATTAACTGTCCCACTTGTATATAGTAGTCCAATTGCCATAGTCAAAGCCAAACCAATAGCAGCTATCTTTTTAAACTTTCCTATTTTCATAGTTTATCCTCCTATCTTTTATTTATATATTTATACATAATATCTCTTTCCATGTGACTATTATATAACTTATAAGTCACATAACAGTCACAAATAGAAAAGATATGTCTAAATTTCTAATCTTTATTCAGCTTTTTTTCTTTTGCTTAATAGGTAAGCAACTATGGCAATAAGAATAACAGCTCCTGCTCCACCTGCAATATAGATTGCATTGTTTGAACCAGAGTCTTTTGCTCCAGCTTGAGGTGTTTCGTTATCTTCAATAGTTGTTTCTCCATCTGCACCAGCTTGTGGTGTTTCATTGTCTTCAATATCAGTTGTTTCACCAGCTACAGCTTGATCTCCACCAGTTGTTGTTCCAGCTGTTCCAGCAGCTCCACCAACACCAGTTCCTGTTCCTACTGTTGTAGCAGTTCCTGCAGTGGCTGGTACTGTCACTACTTCATCAACTGTATTTGTCACATATTCTGTGACATATTCTATTTGAACTTCATCTTCTGGTACTGTATAAACAAACTTAATTTCATTTGTACCATCTGTTAATTGAATAGTTTTTGTACTTTGATCAACTGGCCAGTCATTAATTGTTTTAGCTGTGACTGTTACTGATGAACCAACATTACCAATTGCAAGTCTAGGTGTCACAATGTCTACATCATTTTGATCAACGTATCTGATTTTATATTCTACACCATCTACTAAAGGTGTATATTTTGCAACTAATACAGTTTTTCCTGTCACTGTTTCTGGCATCTCTTCATTCCATCCTGTAAAGATATAACCATCATCAACAGCTAATTCATTTTCATAATATGGATCATCTGGAAAAGCTGTTCCATATTCTTTTTCAACAACATATTTTGATTCACCATTGAATGAACCATGTGCTCCAGCTCTAAAAATGACATCATATGAAGTTGCAGCTTTTACATTATTCAAACAAGGTAAACAAAATGCAAACATCAGAGTTAGACTCAAGATGATTTTAGAAAATATCTTAGTGAATCTCATTTTGATCTTCCTCCTTTTTCTTTCTTGTTGCTACTAAATAAACAATACCAACAACACTACCACCTAATAAAACACCAAATAATCCAAGTGTTGCAGGATCTCCTGTTTTGACAGCTTTTTCAATTCTATTTGTTACAGTCTGTACAACAGTATTCACAACTCTTTGAGGTGTTTGTGCAGCCGCTTCATCATCATATTCAACACTAAATGTATATTGAACTAAACCAGTAGCATTTTGATAAGTGTTATCCATTGTATCTCCATCAGCTGTTACACTCATCTGTAATGTTGCACTTTCTCCTTTAGCTAATGTTGCTATAAGGATGTTATCTTCCATCATTCCTTCACCAACATTATTTTCTCCACCTACTAAACCATCAAATAAATCTTCACCATTGATTTTAAAATTAAAATCATAAGCCATATTTCCAGTAGATGTTTCATTTCCAAATTCATCTAATATTTTAGAATTCATATAGAAATTCATTTCTCTATAATCATTATTTACCAATGTCAATGTTTCTGTTCTTGTTTCACCAGGATACATTCCTTCAAGATTAAAAACTTCTCCTTCATTATTTGTATTAATGAATTTTTCAGCTTCTCCATCAAATGTAATCACTGAATTTCCAGCTGCATGAACTGAATTAATAGTCGGAATAAACAAAGAAAACATGACTAATAATGCAGATAATTTCTTCATCTTTTTCTACTCTCCCTTCTATTCCTCAACTTGAGTGATCATTCCATTTTGATCAAATGCCACTTCTAATCCCCATTCAGCTAAAATTGCATCTTGAGCTGCATATTGTTGAATTGCATCAACTTCTACATCAACCTTAGCTTTTAAGTTTGTATAGCTGTTATCTAAATCAGCACCACTTTGAGCAATCTTCACTTGATTCAAGAAATTCGTTGTCACTTCACCAGTTTCAATAGGTGCTTTATAATACATATAGATGACTTCATCATTAGCCTCATCTCTTTGAACAATCCAATTTGTTTCATCCAAAGGATCTACAATAATCTGTTCAGCCGCTTTTTCTGGTAGCTTTACACCATCAGCATCTTCCCAGTATTTTGTAAGTGTCACTCTAATATAAGAAGGACTCTCTTTGACATTTTCTACATACAATTGTTTATCAATAGTCGCTCCCGGACTCACATTATCTAAAACAACTGTTCCATCACTTAATATCTGTGTTCCTTCTTCTGTTTTTCCCTCCATCAATTCAATTCCTAAATTTGTAGAGCTCATTGGACTTGTTGCATTTGTTTCAGCTCTAAAAAATGCAATAGACCCACCAACAACTAAAACGGAAACAAAAATAACCGCCACGCATAATTTCACTATTCTATCTTTTTTCATTTCTATCAAGCTCCTATCTTTCAATTTAAACATAGATTAAACTATTCTATCTCTAGTATAAACTTTGATTGTCACACATAAGTCACATAGAAATATCTTTTCAATAATTTTTACAAAAAATCTATTACTTAAAAAAGAATGCCATTAAGACATCCTTTTTTAATAAAATATATAATTCATCAATATTATTTACTTCGATAATAAATCACTCATCACCTGATTTAAGACTTTCATACGAATAGGTTTTGATACATGCGCATTCATCCCTACTCTTAAAGCTTTAGAAACATCCTCTGAAAAAGCATTAGCCGTTAAAGCAATAATCATGACAGTTTTTGCATCGGGACGATCTAGCTGACGAATCATTTCTGTTGCCTGACAGCCATCCATCACAGGCATCTGCATATCCATTAAAATCATATCAATGGAAAAGAGTGGTGATGTTTCAAACACATGGAGAGCTTCTTGCCCATTTTTGGCAGTGATGACTTCCATATCATTCATTTTCAACATCTCACTGGCAATCTCCATATTTAAATCATTATCTTCTACCAGCAAAACACGTTTCCCTTTAAGAAGGGATACATCACTTTTAGAAACTGGAATGCCCTCTTGTTTTTGAACAATCTCAAAAGGAATCATCACTGTAAACTTTGTTCCTTTCCCTAGTTCGCTTTCTACAGTGATTTCACCACTCATCTGTTCCACCAGACTTTTGACAATTGGCATTCCTAACCCTGTTCCTATTGTTGATTTCACACTAAAATGTGTTTCTCTGGCATAAGGTTCAAAAAGATGTTCCAAAAATGGTTGTGACATACCTATTCCCGTATCTTCAACAACAAACTGTATTTTATGATGATTTTGATAAATCATCTCTTTTACATCTAAAGTAATTTGATCACCACTTTCACTATATTTTACAGCATTCGATAATAAATTATTTAATATCTGATGAATCTTAAATTCATCACCTATAACCACTGTATTTTGTATATCTATATGTAATTGAAATACTTTCTTTTCTTCAATCATACGTTCTTCAAACAATCCCCATGTTTCATGAATCGCTTTTTCTATATCAAAAGTCTTATAATCTAAATGTCTTTGTCCTGCTTCCATCTTTGATAATTCTAATATATCATTGATCAATGCTAATAATTGATTTCCAGAATAACTGATTTTCTTTAAATAATCTTTGATCTTATCTGATTCATCAAGATGTTTTAAAGCCAATTTAGAAAAACCAATAATGGCATTTAGAGGTGTTCTCATATCATGACTCATATGATTAAAGAAAGCTGTTTTGGCTTCAATATTCTTTTTATTTGTTTCCAATGTTCTTTGTAATAAAAGCATATGTCCTAATTCTTGACGTTTTTCCACATCCACATCCTTAAAACAAAGAATCACTTCATCCCTTGATATTTTTTGATTATATAATGTTCTGACATTCACCCAACGATAATCATCTTCAAAACGTCTTTTAAAATCCCCACCATAATCACTGATTCCTTCTTGTACACGTCCTCGAATACTTTCTAAAGAAAAACACATTGAAAACTCTTGAAAAGCTCCTTGTTCTACAACAGTCCGAACGGTTTTTAATAATTGTTGATAAGGTCCTGTTTTAGGCAAATCAAGCTGATATGCTGGTGATGTTTTAATCACTTCATATGTTCCATTATGGATATGGATACGATACATAGCATAATAGGATTCTGATAAGATTTGAATGATTTGATCAAAACGACGAATCTTTCTTAATTGTCTTACATTTTTAATAATCATAATGAATAAAATGATAATAAAAATGATTCCTGTCACCACTAAAATATAAATAAGGAAATTGCTTTCATCCATTAATAAATCTTGAAAAGGAATGGTCATAATGGCTATCCAGCCATTATCCATCTGATAATAATAAACACCTATCTGCTTTCCTTCTTGATTGACATAATAATCATCATAATGTGCATATTCTCCTTTTTGAATGCTGGTAAATAAATCATGATTATACTCCTGTAATTGTGATTGCTCCATTTCATAAGGTGTTAAAGCATAAATCAGTTGTCCTTTAGAATCACTCATATAAAAGAAACTATTTTGATAAGCACTTTGAATCTTCTTTTGATCAGCAACAATTTTAGAAGGGTAGATATCCATTGCCAGAACATCACCTTCATTTTCTAAAGCAATACTTGCTGTAATAATCGTTTCATTTGTAATGACATCTTGATAAGCATCTGTAAACATAATTTGGCCCGGATTTTCAAGAGTCTGTTGATACCATCTCGTATCTTGATAACGATAAGTCTGATCATCTGCCCATGCATTTTGAGCAATGATTTTGTCATCAATAACCGCATAAGGATCAACAATCTTTTCTCCCAAAATATGTGTCAATTTACTAAAATAATCTTTCATCCACAATTGAATTGTTTGTTCACTATTTTTCTTTTCACTCAATTCATTAACATATTGTGATCCCATATCTAAAAAATCTTTAAACATCGTAATCGTTGTTTCTTCTTCCATAGCATAACTTTGGACAAGTGCCATTCCCATATCTTGAGCATTTTTTAATAACTTATTTCTCACCAGAAAAACTGAAATTGTTATAATGGCTATTACAATCAATAATGTTAAAGAACTCATGATAATCGATAGAGTTGATTGATTTTTACGCAAAACTCCCACCTCTTTTATAACAATTTTTGAGCATTTTCAATAATCCATTGATATTCCTGTTTGAAAGCTGGTAAAAGCTTTTTAACTTCTTGAAAAGCACCTGCTTTTAATAATTCTGTTATCTTTTCACTTTGGTTTTTTAATTTCACAAAACCCATATTATCACAGATTCCCTTGAAAGTATGACTGGCTCTTATAGCTTCTTGAACATCATGATTTTCCAATGACTGCTCTAACATATCAAAGGTTGGATCTTCAATAAACTTCTTCACAAATTTCACAACCAGACTTTCCATCATAAAACGATTGAAAACATCTTCATAATCTTCTCCAATAACTTCATAAAATGTTTGAATTGTCATGATTTTTCTTCCTTTCCATAATGAATTTTAACACTGTTACGATGAATTTTCGCCTGATACATCATCTTATCCGCCTGTTTTAATAATGATTGTTGATATGTGCCACAGGCACATCCTATTGTACATGTGACTTTTAAATGAGGATAATCCTGAATACCAAGACTTTCTACTTCATGACGAATATCATTCAATCTTTCATTAAGAATACTTTCTGGCATTTGATGGAATAAAATAATAAATTCATCTCCACCATAACGAATCACCTCATCCTTATCACGTACATTTCTCTTTAAAATATGTGCCACTTTTTGTAATACTTTATCTCCTGCCAAATGTCCAAACTGATCATTCACTTCTTTAAAACGATCCAAATCAACCATAGCTAAAGCCGTTATATCTTCTTTTTGAAACATTTCATCTTCCAAATAACGACGATTATAAACTTCTGTCAATCCATCTAAATACATACTTTCCTGCATATAATTCAATGTTTTCAACATATTTTGGTACTGTTTATCATTTTTAAAAATATCATCATGCATTTTTAATTTATATTCTAGAACATATCCCTGTCCTTCTACTTCTACATATTGACTGATTGCATAATAAATACGCTGAGGCTGATAATCAAAATGAACAATTTTAGAACGATGTCTAAAAGCCTGTACACAAGCACTTTCGACTGACATATCATGGTGTTTCCACAAAGTATCATGTTGTAAAAACGACATATGGTCAATGATAGATGATGTGATCTTCACAGATTTTCCTAGTAGGACATCAATAAGAATGATCTTATCAAAAATCTTATCAAGTTCACGTAATAATGTTTGAAATTGGACTTTCTTAAAACAAGAGATTTCTTGAGGATGTTCATCCTCAAATAATTGTTCCTTATCTAAAAATCCCATAAAACCTATAAAGCGTGAATCTTTAACACCTAACCAGATAGCGCAACATTGGAAATGACACAAAGAAGCTTTTCCATCTATATCAAAAACAAATTCATATTCAAAAAATGGATTTTCTATAGATGTTTCTTTTGCTTTATGACTTAATTTTGTTAATCTTATTTTTAAACGATCTTGATCATCTCTTTCCATTGGACTCATTATCGTTTCCGGAAGTTCTAAGCGTTTAGCGGCATTATGTGATAAATACATAATGTCTAGTGTTTCATTATAAATAAATGCTAATTGTTCCTGTTTATCAAAGAAAAACTGAGATTTGATTTTTTCAATATCCAACTGATCTAAAACTTGTCTGGTCACAGTCAAATCATCATATTGTCCTAATTCCTGAACAACTTTTTGTGTCTGCCATGTTTTTGGCATTCCCATCATTTCATCAGATGCAAGTGAAATATCTAGAAGTTCATCTTCAATATCAAGCAAACATTCTAATAACATAGGTTGAAATTGACCACATTCCCCATTCATAATCATCTGTATTGCTTTTTTATGAGGAATAGCCTTCTTATAACATCTGTCACTTGTTAAAGCATCATAAACATCAGCAAGAGAAACAACTTGTGCTGATAAAGGAATCTCATCTCCCTTTAATCCATCAGGATAACCCCTGCCATCCCATCTTTCATGGTGCCAACGACATATTTCATAAGCCACTTTAAGTAATGGATCATTTTGATCCCATTGTAAACCTCGAATAATATCACCACCAATAGATGCATGTGTTTTCATAATTGTAAATTCTTCCGGTGTTAAACGTCCTGGTTTATTTAAAATCTTATCTGAAATAGATATCTTACCAATATCATGTAGTGAAGATGCCATTGTGATCAATGAAATATCTTGTGATGTCAATGAACATGTAGGATCTTTTCTTAACAAAGCATACAATAATTTTTCTGTAATCATATTGATATGAATGATATGTAATCCACTTTCTCCATTTCTAAATTCAACAATATGACTTAATACAGAAATCATGAGATTACTACGACTTTCTTTTTCATAAACCTGTTCAGTCACAATATCTTTTAAACGACGTTGTTTAGAATAAAGAGATATAATATTAGATACACGTTTTTGAACAATATTCACATTAAAAGGTCGACTGATAAAATCACTTGCCCCTAAATCATAAACACGTCCAATATATTTTCCAGAATTTTCTGATGAAATAATCATTACAGGTATATCATGTATCCATTGATACTTATTCATATAAGTTAAGACTTCAAAACCATCCATTTCTGGCATTATTAAATCCAGTAATATTAAAGATAATGATGAAAGATGATTTTTCATCAAAGAAATGGCTTCAACTCCATTTTCTGCAAGAATAATATCATAATCATGACATAAAATTTCTTTTAAAAATTCTCTATTCATTTGAGAATCATCAACAATTAATATTTTATCTTTCATATCTGTCCACTCATTTCATTTTATTTCTTTCATTATATATGAATTTTAGACCTTTATAAAGTCTTTCATTTCCTATCATATCGACACTTTCTATTGTCGTCAAACAAAATGAATCTTATAACGCCAAAAAAGAATGAAAGTTTTCTTTCATTCTTTAATACAATCGATATTTATTTCTTTTTGGATTTGTTTTATATACATGATTCTGGCTTTATGATATAAACTCTTATCATGAAGTAAATTCTGACAATACTTATTTTGATGATGTAAATATTTTAAATTCACCCAATGACAAGAAAAATCCTTCTGATTCATTGTTGGATATAACCAGTTTTCATGTAATACAATAGCATTCTTGTATCCCTTTTTAATTCTTTTTTGTTGAAGATAGCTTTGAATATCTTCAAACAAGACCTCAGTATGTCCATCATCATAATAAACACGTATATAATGCTGGAATCTTTCTACTAAGATCACCATCTTATTTACAAGCAATAATCTCTACTTCTATAAGTGCACCTTTAGGTAAACGTCCTACTTCAACAGCACTTCTGGCAGGATATGGCTCTACAAAATATTGAGCATAGATGCTATTGACAGTATTAAAATCATCCATATTGTCTAAAAAGACAGTTGTTTTCACAACATGAGAAAAATCTAACCCTTGACTTTCTAACAGTCCTTTGACATTTTCTAAAGCTTGTTTTGTCTGTGCTTCAATTCCTTCTGGCATTTCACCTGTTTCTGGATTCAAAGGAATTTGTCCAGAAAAGAAAATGAGATTACCAATATCAATTCCTTGACTATATGGTCCAATAGCACCCGGTGCTTTTTTTGTTTCTACAACTTTTTTCATTATCACAACCTCCTTATTTTTATTAAAATATTATACCAAACTTTTATTTTATAAACTACTGTTTATATCAAATATTGTTGTGATGCCCATATACATTTTCAGTATTATCAAAAAAAGAACTCTATGTTCTTACATAAAGTTCTTAAGCATTTTCACTATTGACTTCTTCAATCATTTCTGGTTTTACCATTTTCATTGCTTTCATGGCTTCTCTGGCCTTATAGAAACCTTTGGCTATATTTAATCCATGATCCCCTATTCTTTCAAAGTCTGTTAAAATCTTTGTATACACAACACTATTCTCTGTTGTACATCTTTTATCCTTTAATCGGCTTAACTGATTTACTGAAAACTGATGATGTGTCTTATCTATATTTTCTTCTATCACATCAACCTTATCTACAATTCCACTGAACTCATCATAGTTCATAATCTTTAACTCATCAAGTATATTCACACACAAACTACTCATAATTCCAATTTCATCCATCGCTTCATGTGAGAAATGATTATTTTCCTTATATAATCTTTCTGCTCTTTGAGCAATGTTCATCGCATGATCTCCAATTCTTTCAATATCTGCTGATATTTTTAAGAATAATCCTATTGTCTGTGACCCTTCTATTGGAAATTCTGTTGAAATCGCACTGGTTGTAAATTCTACAATATTCTTATTAAGAAAATTAATATATTCCTCATTTTTCTGTAACTTTTCATATTTATCTTCATTGAAATCTATCAAAAGTTCAAATGATTTTCTGACATTATCAATTGCTACATCCAACATGTTTTGTGTTTCATTGAATAATTGTGTATTCGCTATTGCACTTGTCCCAATATGATAATCATTTGTAAAGATACCAAAATCCAGATATTTCAACTGCATCTTTCCTTCCAGTTCTGGTTTCTCTGGTAAGATAATAAATGATAAATCTACTAATTTTGTTCCAATTGGCAACAAGATAATTGTTGTCACAATATTGAATAAAGTATGTACATTGGCAATTTGAGCTGCTGGATTGGTAGGTGTCAATGATGCCATAAACGATGCAAATGGTGTCAACATACTAATAATCACAAAGATAATTGTTCCAATGATATTAAATGATAAATGAATGATTGTTGTACGTTTGGCATTTCTATTTGTTCCAATAGATGCCAATACAGCCGTGATACATGTTCCAATATTTTGTCCAAATAAAACATAGATTGCTGATGGGAGTGTGACAACGCCACTCATCGCTAAAGCCTGTAAAATACCAACTGATGCTGAAGATGATTGAATGATTGCTGTAAAGACTGCCCCCACAAGAATACCAATCAATGGATTCTGGAAGTTTGCGACAATATTAGCAAATTCTGTTGATTCTCTTAATGGAATCATTGCTGTAGACATCATTTCCATCCCCATAAATAAAATACCTAAACCAGCAATGATTTCTCCAAAAGCATCAAGTTTCTTGCTTTTAAAGAATGCTATCAAAACAACCCCAACAAAAGCAATAATCGGTGCTAATGCTGTAATATCTAAGGCAATCAGCTGCCCTGTAATGGTTGTTCCAATATTAGCTCCCATAATCACCCATACAGCATTTGTTAATTGCATCAATCCTGCATTCACAAATCCTACAACCATGACTGTTGTTGCTGAAGATGATTGAATAATCGCTGTAATTAAAGCTCCTACTCCAACTCCTAAAAAACGATTTGTTGTCAATTTTTCCAAAATTGACTTCATCTTATTCCCGGCAGCCAGCTCTAAACCATTTGACATCATTGTCATCCCATAAAGGAATAGCGCTAACCCCCCAAGTAAAGAGAATATGTTTGTCAGTTCCATCATGTCCCTCCTCGTTTATACACAATAAAAACTTAACATATTCCTAACTTAATGTAAACATTCTTAACATAATCTTAACATTTTATATACATTTTTTGACAATGAAATTATGAAATGATTCTCTCATAAAGCTCTGGATAACCAACACTCAAAGCCTTTTGAAATTGTTTGATATCCTTATTCACCATATTGATTTTCACATAAATACAGATCAAAACACACATAAGAGTCGTTACCAGCATCGCTCCTAAATAGATAAGCATGATCTTTTCATCCACTTTTAATAACCCCAGTAATCCCACAACAATCAAAATCACACCCACCATGATTATAGCTATGATCCATGCTCTTTGCTTTGCCTGATAATGACGATAAATCCATTGATATAAATATTCAATCTCATCATGTGTGTATTCTCTATTTTTAATCTTCTTTAACTGTTCTTTAGGTAACCCTGTATGATAAATACGATACATCTTAACCATCTCCTTATCTTTTATTGTACTCTACTGTACACATTAGACAACCTTTTTATTTCAATATTCAAAAACAAATAAATACAATTATTGATTTTAAATCTCATAAAATAAATATGACTTCCGTATTTGGCATCTTATACAAATTTCATAGACAAGTTCTAAAAAGGATAATGAAAATCAATTCATTACCCTTGTTAAACTATTTCATTTTTGCCAATTCACTTGCTTTTCCAATATAAGAAGCAGGTGTCATATTCACTAAAGTTTCACGATCTTCATCAGATAAAACATCTAAACTTTCCGCAAATTTCAAAATATCTTCCTTAGAAATACTCTTTCCTCTTGTTAGAGCTTTTAAAGTATCATAAGCATCAGGAACACCATATTTTCTTAACATTGTTTGAATAGGTTCAGCTAAAACTTCCCATTTTTCATTGAGATCAGCTGCTAATTTTTCTTTATTAACAACACATTTTGCAAGTCCATTTAATGTTTCATTCATAGCCTGTAAAGAATAACCAAAGGCTAATCCTAAATTTCTTTGACTTGAAGAATCAGATAAATCTCTTTGCATACGAGATTTAGGTAATTTGTTAGACAATGCAACACAAATATGATTAGACATATCCGCATTCGCCTCACTATTTTCAAAACGAATTGGATTGACTTTATGAGGCATTGTACTACTTCCAACTTCTCCTTGAACCGGAATCTGTTTAAAGTATTCCATAGAAATATATAACCACATATCCACATCTAAATCCATTAACACATTATTAAAATGACGAATACCATCTAAAATATGACATGTATAATCATGACTTTCAATTTGTGTTGTGAATGGATTGAAAGTTAAACCTAAATATTCTTCAACAAATCTTTTAGCCATAGAAGGCCAATCTATATTAGGGAAAGCTGTTAAAATCGCACTATAATTTCCTGTTGCACCATTGAATTTGGCTTTGATTTGAATATTTTCAACGTTTTCAATACTAGAAGCAAAACGATAAGCATAAACTTTAAATTCCTTACCAATTGTTGTTGGTGTGGCAGGTTGACCATGTGTATGCGCAAGCATAGCATCATCACTATGTTCACTTGCCCATTTATTCATTGCATCTACAACTTCATTCGCTTTTTTTAACCAGACATCTTTTAAACCATGTTTGATCATACAGGCATAAGATGTATTGTTAATATCTTCTGAAGTACATCCAATATGCACAAAGCTGATTAAATAATCATATCCCATCTCTTTTAAAGTATTACCAATATAATATTCTACAGCTTTGACATCATGACGTGTTGTGGCTTCAATCTCTTTAATCTTCGCAAAAGCTGCTTCATCAAAATCATTGGCAATGGCTTCAATTTGATTCATCTTTGATTGATCAAATCTCTTTAAGATGTCATTATCAATATTTTCAATTAAAAATTTCAACCATTGAATTTCAACAAATACACGATATTTGACTAAAGCATATTCACTAAAATAAGGAGCCAAAGCATCTTTAATCCCTGCATAACGTCCATCTATTGGACAAAGTGTCATACTTTCAAAAACTTGTCTTTCCATTTATTTACCACCTTTAAAATAATTTACACCAGCTTCAAATAATTTCTGATCCATTTCACCATAAATATTCTTATTTCTATTTTCTCCTTGACGTTCACTATGTGCCATCTTACCTAAAACACGTCCATCACGTGAAATAATACCTTCAATAGCCATCATAGAACCATTAGGATTATATGGTGAAACCATTGTTGGTTGATGATGAGAATCAACATATTGACTAAAGACTTGTCCATTTTCAAAGAGTTCTTCAATCACTGCTTTTGGTGCCACAAAGCGACCTTCCCCATGAGAAATAGGAACCGTATGAATATCACCAACGTTTACACCTGCAAGCCATGGTGATTTCACAGAAGCAATTCTTGTATCTACCATTTGAGATAAGTGACGACCAATTGTATTAAATGTTAATGTTGGATCATTTTCATCCATATCTTTAATATGACCATAAGGCAATAATCCTAGTTTAATTAAAGCTTGGAATCCATTGCAGATACCAATCATCAAACCATCACGATGATCTAATAAATCATCAATCGCTTCTTTTAACTGTGGACTTCTTAATACCGTTGCAATAAACTTACCAGAACCTTCTGGTTCATCCCCGGCACTAAATCCACCCGGCAACATCATGATTTGTGATTGTCTGATAGCTGCTTCTAATTCATCTACAGAATCTTTCATTTCTTTGGCTGTCTTATTACGCATTAAGACAAGCTGAACAGTCGCTCCAGCA
Organism: Massiliimicrobium timonense; assembly: GCF_002160865.1. Taxonomy (GTDB): domain Bacteria; phylum Bacillota_I; class Bacilli_A; order Erysipelotrichales; family Coprobacillaceae; genus Allocoprobacillus. The sequence goes on along the minus strand of NZ_NFLJ01000021.1, from coordinate 26,971 downwards.
CGTTCAAAAGCACGTTTTGAATCATATTCACAGTTTGTACCTGGAAAAACAGGAATCACAACTTTGACTTCATCATATGTTTGTTTGGCTTTTAATTCACTTCTTTGATGACAATCTTTCACAATCATATCACTTGTTGGTGCTTTTTCTGTTGTTGGATAAACATCATCTAAAACAGATTCATAGACTTGATAAGCTTCATCTAATGATAAAGTTTCATCATGATATATCATAACAGAATCTTTTATTGTATGTCCAATGATTCTTGTATGTGGTAATGTCACGACTTCATCATTTTCAACTTCTAAGATAATATGTCCATAATCTTTTTGAATCAATGAATCTAATTCTAAATCATTATCAAATTGAACCCCTACAGCATTTCCAAATGCCATTTTATAAACAGCTTCAATGACACCACCATCTTTCACTGTATAGGCACTATATACTTTTTTCTCTTTCATCAATTGCATGATACCATCATATTGTGCTTTTAAAACATCAAAATCATAAATATGATATTGATCTTTTGGTAACATCACTTCGACTAATGTATGTCCTGAAGCTTTTATTTCTGGTGTCATCACATCTTCTACTTCGCTACCTGTAATCGCAAAGGATACAAGTGTTGGTGGGACATGAATATCTTCAAATGAACCAGACATAGAATCTTTTCCCCCAATTGAAGGTAATTTCATTTCAGATTGTACACGATAAGCACCCAATAATGCAGCAAATGGTTTTCCCCATTTTGCTGGAATATCAAGTAATTTTTCAAAGTATTCCTGGAAAGAGAAACGAATTGTATGATAATCTCCACCCATTGCGACAATTTTCGCAATTGATTCCACAATCGCATAAACAGCTCCATGATATGGTGACCATTTAGAAATCAATGGATTATATCCATAACTCATTAATGAACATGTTGTTGTTTCCTTATTTAAAACAGGAATCAAGGCTGCCATACCTTCTGTTTCTGTTCTTAAAGTTTTTCCACCAAATGGTGATAAAACAGTTCCATTTCCAATTGATGAATCAAATCTTTCAATCAAACCTTTTTGACTACATACAGATAAACGACTTAACACTTCTTTTGATGTTTCCACAAAAGATTGTTGTGGTTTGACCATAAATGGTGTATGTACAAAGTCTGGTAAATCAACATGGACTTTCTGATAACGTGAAGCTCCATTTTTATCTAAGAAATCACGACTTAAATCAACAACTGTCTGATTCATATATGTCATGACTAAACGATTTTGATCTGTCACTGTTGCGACTTTGACAACTTCCAGATTTTCTTGATCACAGGCTGCTTTAATAAAAGCTTCATCACTTGGATCAATGACAATCGCCATACGTTCCTGTGATTCTGAAATGGCTAATTCTGTTCCTGTTAAACCTTCATATTTTTTCAAAACAGCATCTAAATTGATATCTAGTCCATCAGCCAGTTCTCCGACAGCGACACAGACACCACCAGCACCAAAGTCATTACAACGTACGATACGTTTTGAAACTTCTGGATTTCTAAATAATCTTTGAATTTTTCTTTCTTCAACAGGATTTCCTTTTTGAACTTCTGCTCCAGCTGTCGTTGTTGTTTTTAATTCATGAGATTTTGATGAACCAGTTGCTCCACCAATACCATCACGACCAGTACGTCCACCAATCAATAAAACAATATGTCCTTTTAATGGTTCTAAACGTTTGACCTGATCTTTTGGAGCGGCGGCTACCACAGCGCCAAGTTCCATACGTTTTGCAAGGAATCCATCATCATAGACTTCATGAACAAAACCTGTTGTTAAACCGATCTGATTTCCATAACTTGAAAATCCATGAGCTGCTTCCTGACAAATTTTACGTTGAGGCAGTTTTCCTTTCATGGTTTCATCCAATGGTTGTCTTGGATCACCAGCACCTGTAATACGCATAGACTGATAAACATAGGCACGTCCTGAAAGTGGATCACGAATCGCTCCACCTAAACAAGTCGCTGCTCCTCCAAATGGTTCAATTTCTGTAGGATGGTTATGTGTTTCATTTTTAAACATCAATAACCAGTCTTCATCACCATCACTGGTATGAACAGTTAATTCTACGGAACAGGCATTGATTTCTTTTGATACTTCCATATCATCTAAATAACCTGTTTTTCTTAACTCTTTCATTGAAATGGTTGCTAAATCCATTAAAGTCAATGGTCGATTAGTATTGACACCATATACTAGATGACGTGATGTTTTATAATTTTCAACATCTTTTTCTAAAATTTCTTTAAAAGCTCCATTTTCAATATCTAAATCTGTAATAATAGTCGCAAACGTTGTATGTCGACAATGATCAGACCAATAAGTATCCAATACTTTTAATTCTGTTTCTGTAGGATTACGTTTTTCTTCATTCTTAAAATAATCTTGAGTAACTTTCAAATCATCCTCATTCATCGCCATTCCATTATCTTGAATGAATGCCTTTAACTCATCATCACTCATATCTATAAATCCATCAATAACAGGTACAGGATCAATATGCACATCTTCATCATTCAAATGTTCTGGTTTATCCAATGAAGCTAGACGTTGATCCACTGGATTAATTAAATACTTTTGAATACGTTCAATATCCTGATCAGTGAGGTTTCCTTGTAAAACAATAAGTTTTGCACATTTGACTTTCACATTTTTCTCACCTGTTAAAACTTGGAAACATTGTTCACAGGCATCTGCTCTTTGATCATATTGACCAGGTAGAAATTCAATCGCAAATACTTTTGCATCACTATCAACAGGATAATCTTCTAAATAAACATCATCAACCATTGGTTCACTTAAAATCGTTGGAATTCCCTGTTTCAAGACATCTTCACTCACACCTTGTAAATCATAACGATTAACAACACTGGCAGCTGTCACATTTGACATCTTTAATTGGGTTTGAATATTATTTAATAGCTCATTAGCTTCCACCCCATAAGCTTTTTTCTTTTCAACATATACACGATAGACTTTACTCATCTTTTCACCTCAATTTAATCCAATATCTTTACGATAATATTTACCATCAAAATCAATGATTGTGGCAGCTTGATAAACCTTTTGTCTTGTTTCTTCCAATGTTTGACCTAAAGCACAAATATTTAATACACGTCCACCATTTGTCACAAGTTCCCCCTTGTCATTTACAGCTGTTCCTGCATGGAAGACAATCATATCATCATCAAGCTGATCAAGACCTGTAATGACTTTACCTTTTTCATAACTTCCAGGATATCCAGCACTTGCTAGAACAAGACAAGCCACCTGTTCATCTTTCCATTTTACTTTTACATCTTTTAATGTTTTTGTACTCACAGCATACATAATATCAAATAAATCTGTATCTAATCTTAATAAGATGGATTGTGTTTCTGGATCACCAAAACGCACATTAAATTCCAGCACTTTTGGTTGCTTGTTTTCAATCATTAACCCAATAAAAACAACTCCACGATAATCCATATGATCAGCTTTTAATCCAGCCATAAATGGTTCTAAAATATCTTTCTGGAAAACTTCATCCATACCTTCTGGTAAGAAAGGATTAGGTGATACAGTTCCCATACCTCCTGTATTAGGGCCTTTATTTCCATCATAGATCTGTTTATGATCTTTAGCACTCACCATTGGAACAATAGTTTCACCATCTGTAAAGCAAAGTAATGAACATTCAAAACCTGTTAAAAATTCTTCTAAGACAACCTTTGACCCAGCACCATCTAAAGCACCATCAACCATCATCTCTTTTAAGGCCTGTTTGGCTGTCGCTTCATCTTCACAAATGATAACACCTTTCCCTGCCGCTAAACCATCAGCTTTCACAACAACCGGATAATCAAATTGATTTAAAGCTTGGATAGCTTCTTGATAAGAATTGACTTCCTGATACGCTGCTGTAGGAATATGATGTCTTTTCATAAAATCTTTGGAAAAAGCTTTACTTCCTTCTAATGTTGCTGCTTGCTTTGTTGGACCAAAAACCTTATGACCATGACTTTCCAATAAATCAGCCAATCCCATACACAAAGGCACTTCAGGTCCAATCACTGTCAAATCAATTCCATAGTCTTCAACAAACTTTAAAATACCATCTAAATCTTCAACACTTCCTGAATGACAAGTTCCAATTTTAGCAATACCTGGATTACCGGGTATCGCATGAATCTCACTGACACGAGGACTTTTTGATAAAGCATAGGCAATCGCATGTTCACGACCACCACTCCCAATCACTAATACTTTCATATATATCTCCTTTGATGATTTCATTATAAACTTATAGGAGGCATATCATAATAGATATGCCTGATGATATTAATGTCTAAAATGTCTATATCCACTAAAGACCATTGGAATATTCTTTTCATTACATAAATCAATAGAATCCTGATCTCTGATACTTCCACCTGGTTGGATAATGGCACCTACCCCAGCTTGAGCAGCGACATCGACACAGTCATTGAATGGGAAGAATGCATCACTGGCAAGAACAGAATCTTTAAAGTCTTTATCTGGATTATTTCTAATCGCATTTTCCAATGCCCAGACACGTGAAGTTTGTCCACCACCAATCGCTAATGTGACACCATTTTTCACAATACAGATGGCATTTGATTTGACATATTTAACGACTTTCATACCAAATTCCATATCTGTTAGCTGTTCTGGTGTAGGCTTTGCTTCAGTGACAACTTTCATTTCATCAATCATCTTTGTATTTAATTCTTGAACCAAAACTTTTCCTTCAAGATATTTAATATCATATTTGGCATCTCTGGCATCTAAATTCTTTAACTTTAAGATACGTAAATTTTTCTTTTTCTTTAAAACTTCCAAAGCATCCACGTCAAAATCAGGTGCAGCTACAATTTCTAAGAAAATCTTATGCATCTGCTCAGCTGTTTGTTTATCAATTTTATAGTTCACAGCCACAATACCACCAAAGATAGATTGTGGATCAGCTTCATAAGCTTTCATATAAGAATCATAACCTGTTTTTCCAACAGCCACTCCACAAGGTGTAGAATGTTTAATAGCCGCTGTGACAATCTGATCACCAAATTCTCTCACTAAAGCCACAGCTCCATATAAATCATTCACATTATTAAAAGATATTTCTTTACCATGTAATTGTTCATAATCCAATAATGATTTTTGAACATAACTGTCTTCATATTTATTAGCAGCCTGTTGAGAGTTTTCCCCATAACGTAAATGTTCCACTTTCTTTAAAGAAATATTTAAAGTATCTGGGAATTCATCATGGCATACATCCGCAAAATAACGTGAAATCATGGCGTCATAGGCTCCAGTTGTACTAAAAGCTTTATAAGCTAAATGTAATCTAAAATCATAATCATCTTGATGATTTTGAATCGTTTCTAAAACTTTTGTATAATCACGAGGATCAGTGACAATCAAAACATCTTTAAAGTTTTTAGCTGCACTTCTAATCATAGAAGGTCCACCAATATCAATATTTTCAATCATATCTTCCATGGGTTTACCAGCTTTTAAAGCTTTTTCAAATTCATATAAATTCACACAAACCAAGTCAATCGGTTGAATATTGTGTTCTTGAATTGTTTTGACATGTTCAGGATTATCTCTTTTAAATAACAATCCACCATGAACTTTAGGATGTAAAGTTTTCACTCTCCCATCTAACATTTCTGGAAAACCAGTCACATCATCAATCGCAATACAGCTGACACCATTATCTTCTAAGACTTTCATTGTTCCACCTGTTGAAACAATTTCAAATCCTAATTCAACCAAACCTTTCGCAAAATCCACAATACCATCTTTATTCGTTACAGAAATCAAAGCTCTTTTCATTTAAATCACCTTTACCCTTCCATTTTCAATTTGTATTCTTCCATCACAATATAATCCTACAACTTCAGGTAAAATTTGATGTTCAATCTCTAAGACTCTTGCCTGAATATCCTCAGCTTTATCTAAATCAGAAATATCACAAGCCACCTGTTTAATAATCGGTCCACCATCAATTTCACGGCTGACAAAATGAACAGTTGCCCCACTGACTTTGACACCTCTATTCAACACAGCCTCATGAACATGCATCCCGTACATCCCAGCTCCACAAAAAGAAGGAATCAATGAAGGATGAATATTGATAATCTGATTTGGATAAGCATCAATCAGTTCATCTGTTAAAATGGCTAAATAACCAGCTAAAACAACCAAATCAATCTGTCTTTCCTTGAACATGGAAACAATCAATGCATCATTCTTTTTGACAACAGCTGTTTCAATTCCTGCTTTTTGAGCACGCTCTAAGCCATATGCCTTTTGACGATTAGAAACGACAAGTTCAATCTGTCCATTGATTTTTCCTGCCTGACAGGCATCTATAATTGACTGTAAATCTGTTCCGCCCCCAGAAATCATCACAGCAATCTTTAACATAATTGAACTCCTTTTTGACCTGCTTCAATATGTCCCACAACATAACTATGATCACCAGAAGCTTCAATCGCTTTTAAAACTGTATCAACATCTTCTTTATTCACTGCAATGACCATACCAAGACCCATATTGAAAGTATTATACATCATCTGTTCTTCAATCTGTCCTTGTTTTTGAATCAAATCAAAGATTGGTGGGATTGGATAACTGTTCTTTTCAATGACAGCCAAAGCATTTTCTGGTAACATTCTTGGTACATTTTCATAAAATCCGCCACCAGTAATATGAGAACATCCTTTAATCTTCACACCTGCATTTTTGATATTCTTTAAAGCTTTGACATAAATTCTTGTTGGTGTTAATAAGACTTCACCCAATGTTCCCTTTAATTCATCATAATATGTATTTAAAGATGCTTCACTCATCTCAAAAACTTTTCTGACAAGAGAAAAACCATTACTATGAACACCACTTGAAGCGATACCAATCAAAACATCGCCTGCTTCAATTGTTGAACCATCAATAATATCTTTTTTATCCACGACACCGACTGCAAAACCAGCTAAATCATAATCATTTTCTGGCATTAATCCCGGATGTTCAGCTGTTTCACCACCAACTAATGCACACTCAGACTGAATACATCCTTCAGCCACCCCTTTAACAATCGTCGCAATTTTTTCAGGATAGTTCTTTCCACAAGCAATATAATCCAGGAAAAATAAAGGTTCTCCTCCACTACATGCAATATCATTAACACACATAGCGACTGCATCAATCCCAATCGTATCATGTTTATCTAAGATAAAAGCTAATTTGACCTTTGTTCCACAACCATCAGTTCCTGACAACAAGACAGGGTCTTCCATATTTTTAATAGCACTTAAATCAAAGGCACCGGCAAAACCACCTAATCCTCCAAGCACTTCTGGACGCATTGTCGCTTTGACATGTTCCTTCATCAATTCCACTGATTGATACCCAGCTTCAATATCTACACCCGCTTTTTTATAATCCATATTTATACTCCTTATTTATTTTCCATTCTTGCTAGTACTGCTTTATAAGTTTCAATTAAATCTCCAATATCTTGTCTAAAGACATCTTTATCATATTTTTGATTTGTATCCACATCCCATAAACGACAAGAATCAGGTGAAATTTCATCAGCTAATAAGATTTGACCATCTTCTGTTTTTCCAAATTCAATTTTAAAATCAACCAATTTTAAATTTAATTTCAAGAAAAATGCTTTTAATAATTCATTAATCTTTAATGTTGTTTCACGAATATATTTTAATTCTTCACGAGTCGCAAGTCCTAATGCGACTGCATGATCATCATTAATCAATGGATCACCATAATCATCATTTTTATAACTTAATTCGAATATTGGTTCATCTAAAACAATACCTTCTTTAGCCCCTAATCTTTTACAGAATGATCCTGTTGTAATATTTCTAATAATAACTTCCAATGGGAAGATTTCTACTTTTTTCACACGAATATCTCTTTCATTGATTTTTTCAATCATATGTGTTTTGATTCCTGCTTCTTCTAACATATCAAAGATAATACAAGAAATTGTATTGTTTAAAACACCTTTTCCTTCAAACTGATCATGTTTCACTCCGTTACCAGCTGTTGCATCATCTTTATAATGAATAATGTATTCATTTGGATTTTCTGTTTCATAAACTTGTTTTGCTTTTCCTTCATATAATAATTTTGCCATTGTTTGATTCTCCTTTATTTATTGATATTTTTCCATAATTTCCTGATTTGCTTTCATTGCCTGTTTTTCATTGTCCTGACGGAAAGCTAATAATTTTGCCTTTAATTGTTCATGATGAACAGCCATCATCTGTAAAGCTAAATAAGCTGCATTTTTACTTCCATTAATAGCGACTGTCGCAACGGGAATACCAGAAGGCATCTGGACAATTGATAATAAAGCATCCATACCATCTAATGTCGCCCCACTTAGCGGAACACCAATGACAGGTAATACGGTTTGAGAAGCGACAACACCTGGAAGGGCTGCGGCCATCCCAGCCGCTGTAATAATCACTTCTGTACCATTGGTATTCACTTCTTCCATAAAGGCACTTAATCCTGCATGTGCACGATGAGCAGATAAACATCTCACCTGTACATCGACACCATAATCTTTTAAAATCTGAATCGCTGGTTCAACTTTAGGTAAATCACTTGTTGAACCCATAATCACTGCAACTTTCATTGTTTCATTCCTTTCCTTAAAATAATCCCACAATTTTTCCATCTTCATCTATATCCATATTCACTGCTGCAGGTTGTTTAGGTAATCCCGGCATACGCATAATATCACCACTAATCGCAACTAAAAAACCTGCTCCTGTGTTAGGAATCAAATCATTGATTTTAACTACAAATCCACTTGGACGACCAAGTAAAGTTGGATCATCAGAAAGTGAATATTGTGTTTTTGCAATACAGATTGGTAACTTTCCTAATCCTTGTGCTTCATATTTCTTCATTTTATTGATGACTTTCTTTGTGAAGGTCACATCATTAGCACCATAGATTTCTCTGGCAATGACTTTGATTTTTTCTTCAATAGATAAATCCAAATCATATAAAGGCTCAAAATCAGCTGCCTGTGTATCTAAAACATCTAACAATTTTTCAGCTAATTCAATACCCCCATCAGCTCCCTTTGCCCAAACTTCACTGATAGCGACATCAACACCTTTTTGTAAACAAATATCCTTCAACAACTGAAGTTCAGCTTCTGTGTCTGTTGGAAAAGCATTAATAGCCACAACACTAGGTAAATGATATTTATGAATATTTTCAATATGTTTTTCTAAGTTTTCAATTCCTTTACGTAAAGCTTCTAAATTTTCTTCTCCTAAATCCTTTTTCGCAACACCACCATGCATTTTTAAAGCACGTACAGTTGCCACAATCACAACTGCATCAGGTTTTAATCCAGCTTGACGACATTTAATATCTAAGAACTTTTCAGCCCCTAAATCAGCTCCAAATCCTGCTTCTGTAATCGCATAATCACCTAATTTCATTGCTAAAGTGGTTGCCATGACAGAGTTACATCCATGAGCGATATTGGCAAATGGTCCTCCATGAACAAAAACCGGTGTATGATCCAAAGTTTGTACTAAATTAGGTTTAATCGCATCTTTCAATAATAATGTGACAGCACCAGTGGCCTGAATATCATCCACAGTCACTGGTTCACCAGCATGATTATAAGCCACAATCATACGTCCTGCACGTTGTTTTAAATCTTCTAAAGATGTTGCCAGACATAAAATAGCCATGACTTCACTTGCCACTGAAATATCAAAACCATCTTCTCGAGGCACACCATTGACTTTACCACCTAATCCTACAACGATATGTCTTAAAGCACGGTCATTTAAATCGACACAACGTTTCCAGACAATCTGACGTGTATCAATATCTAACGGATTGCCTTGTTGAATTGAATTATCCAGCATAGCTGCAATCAAGTTATTCGCTGTGGTAATCGCATGAATATCACCTGTAAAATGCAAATTAATGTCTTCCATTGGCACCACTTGCGCATAGCCACCACCAGCAGCTCCACCTTTAATACCAAAACATGGTCCTAGACTTGGTTCACGCATAGCGACAACTGATTTTTTCCCTAACTTATTTAAAGCTTGAGATAAACCAATCATTGTCGTTGTTTTTCCTTCTCCGGCAGGAGTTGGGTTAATGGCTGTAACTAAAATTAATTTGCCATTATCTTTTGATTGAAGCTGATTAATAGCTTCTAAAGAAATTTTTGCTTTATATTTTCCATAAAGCTCTAAATCATCTTCATTCAATCCTACTTTTTTCGCAATTTCTTGAATTGGTTCCATTACTGCACTTTGTGCAATTTCTACATCTGTTAACATCATTAACACCCTTTCTGTTTTGATTTTATGACCTCTTGACACTTTCTTTATATCATAAATTCATCCTTTTGACTATTGATATCGCTGTCAATTTATGAAAAACCAAAAAAAGAGTCTAAACATCCGGTCATTTGCCCAGACGGTCGACTCTTTCCCATTATACTTCCATGTGGTCCTTTCCACTTCCGTCAGTTGTATAACTACATGAATAATATCATTTCTACTCTTTTTTTTCAACATTTATTCACAATTTTTAAAGACTACTCACAAAAGATTGAATCGCATCATTAATGACTTCCTTATTCATAATGGAAGTCGGTACACAATCCCCATTACACATCTCCAGTTCTCCATTTCGAATCAATAAAATATGATGCATATTAACAAAATAATAAGGATGCATCTGAAAAAAAGAATAATTCATTAATTTTTTCTTTACGCGACTTAAATCATGAAAATGACCATAAAAATATTGACTTTCCGTAACCACCTTAGTTTGAAAACGTCCACACTCAATATACACAATTTCACTTGGTAAAAAACGTCGTGAACCCCCTTGATCTAAATAAAATAAAACTTGGTGATGTAACTGCTGATAATGTGTCCATATCCTTTGAAACTCACCATTAAATAAATCATAGAGTTCTTTTTTCAAAAACATTCCAAAACCAAATGCTCGAAAACTCTCATGCATATGAGAATAATCATTTCCAATATAAATAATTAAGCATTCTGGATTCACACAATGTAGCTCACGTCCCAGTTTAAACCCACTGTTTCCATCAATATAATCACTAATAAAAGCGACATTATAACTATCTTTTAATGGTGAACGTAAAATCTGAGGATACTGAGTATAACTATCAATCATCATATTTTCATCAATCTTTGTCTGATATAATAATTCACTTAAATTTTCAATACAATCTTCATCATCAATACAAATAAAAACTTTCATAACTATCACTCCCTAGCATTATTTTACCTACCCATTTTGAAAGAAAAAATGCCACTTTTACTCCTACTTGTGCATTTTTAGCACAATTTTGATTTATTTTTACATAAATCTGTTAAGGTTATACCGCAATAAACGAAAGGAGGAATTGCATTTTATGAAAGAACATCGTTTCTTATGGAAAGCATTTCTTTATAAAGAAAAAATATTTTTAATTGTGATTGTATTTATATTGATGTTGATTTCGATGTTTTATAGTTTTCAACAATCCATTTTTTCCTCACCGGGCTATCAACAGGCTTATCCTAATGCCGGATTAGAATTCTTTTATAGTCTATTTCGCATTGGAACCAATCCCTTCATCTTTATTTTAATGATGTTGGTGTTGCCTAATATTATGTCCTATGATCTCTTAAACATGCATCAAAATCACGCTGTCTACCCTATTGAAACCCGTCTGACAAGACAAAGATTTTATCAAGAAGTCTACATCAAAAATATGATTTCTTCTTTTCTGGTTGTCCTTTGCTTGCAACTTGGATTATTGATAGTCAGTCATATGATGTTAGCTCCCATCCATTTTCAAAGCATGACTTATCCTGAAGGTTACTACATCACAACGCAATTATTATGTCCCAATGAATGTTTGAATCTTATTTTCTTTTTACTTTTGACATCACTTGGTTATGCGTTAATCTCAGGACTGCTCTTTTCTTTACAAAGCAATATAACCAACAAATATGTTTATCGTTGTTGTGGTGTGATTATTGGTATTCTGCTTGTTTTATTCCCAGCTTTAATACAAGGCTATCTTCCTTATCCCGATAGTGCTTTTATTATACAAATCAATAATCTCGTTGCCTTAGGTTTAGAACATGTCAGAGAAAATCCTTTTGGATTATCCCACTGGTCGCTTTATATTCTCTGTTTTTTGATTTATGCAGGAATCTGTTATCTTTGTTTTCAAGTTTTATTAAAAAGGAGAGAATCTCATGATTAGAAAATGGTTTTCTCTGTTAGATCAAAGAGTTGTTATTTTATTAATGGCGATGCTCATCGCATCACCTGTCTTATGTGGTAAAAATACTTATACCATCTGTTTAATTTATTCCCATTATCTTGCTGTGTATATGAATAATGTTTTTTTATTAATGATTTATCAATGGATTGCCAGAATGAATCAATTATTATTACCTGTTCGTATAAGAGTGAATGAACAAACAACCTATATCACAGCCTATTTATTTTTAATACTGATTTCTATCCTATACACAGTAATCATTTATATTAGTTATTATTTCTTTTTTGGTAGTATTGCTCCAAGTGATTTAGGAATCACAGTCACCTTTATGATTATCAATATGATGATCACATTGATTGAAGCAACGATTATTTATTTACAGATTGGGCATAAGAAAAACTTTCTTTATTTAGCTTTACCCGTATTTATTAATTTTTTATTTCATCTTGTATTTACAAAACTATTTTAAGGAGGCATTATGTTAGATATTAAAGATTTAAATAAAGACTTTCATAAACACACAGTCTTACAACATCTTTCTTTACATTTAGAAGGCAATGAATTGATTTATATACATGGAATTAATGGTTCAGGTAAATCAACATTATTTAAACTGATTTGTGATATCTTAAAACCGACATCAGGAACTATAGAAAAGAAAAAAGACTTACAAATTGGTGCTTTAATAGAAAATCCCGGATTTTTAGAAAATGAAACACTCGCCTATAATCTTCGCTTTCTTGCATCGTTAAACAATCATTATGATCAACAATATATTGAAGAACTCTGTCAACAGTTTCACTTAGATTTTCATAGTCGTATGAAATTGAAAAACTTTTCGGTAGGAATGCGTCAAAAAGCTGGAATCATTCAAGCAATCATGGAAAAACAAGAATTGATTTTATTAGATGAACCGACACGTGGTCTAGATCAGGAATCTATTCACATCTTTTGTCAAATTATCAATCAATTACATCAACAAGGTCATACGATTATGATTGCAGCTCATGATTACTTACCAGATATTCACTATACCCACATTTATCATTTAGAAGGACAACTTTATTTAGATGAAATGGATTAAGTTTTCACTTTTTTATAGTTGTCTAATCTTCATCATCAATCACCTTTATACCACACTCACACCCTATATTCTTTTTCATTATCCTTTCTTTGATTTTCGTTATCTTATCTTTATTCTCATTCAAATTATCTGGAGTCTTCTTTTTTATCAGATTGTTTACCAGTATATCTGTTTAGATACTTTTATCAAACTTCGTTTATCACTATTTCAACGTAGTTTCTTCTTTTTCAAACAATGGTTTTTCTATCTTGGCTTTTATACCATCATTCATCTTCTTTTGATGTATCTTTTAGCCATACCAATTCCCTATTATTTTCTTGGATTACAACTATGTCTTTGGAGTCTTGTCTTTATCTTTTCACTTGTATTTCATCACATTTCGAGTTATCATTATGTTTCAATGATATTGATAATGATAAGTATACATTTATTTTTATAGGAGGGTGAATATGGAACGTTTAAATCAAGCCAATGAAGCGATTTATCATGCATTAGAAAAACTTCTTGAAATTTCTAAGGATGACAGCATGACTGATCAACAACGTAAAGCAATTTATGATGTCATTGATGATATTGAAGAAACACGTCATGCTTTATATGAATTAAAAAATGAAATGCGTACACAACAATCTTAATAGATGTTTTCAAACATCTATTTTTTTGTATAACGTTCAATAAATTGAAAGATTGTGGAATAATAAGTTTTTGAATCCGTTGAACAGCTTTGAGCATGTCCTGCTCCTTCAATAATCAGCTTCTCTTTAGGACAGGTTGCACTTTGATAAAGCGTGTTTACCATTTCACAAGGAACAAAATCATCTTCACTGCCATGTATAAACAAAATCGGAACGTGACTCTTTTGGACCTGTTTTAAGGGACTCACATCCTCTAAAGCATATCCAGCACGTATACGTGTCACCACACTCGCCATATGCAGGGCAATCTCACTTTGCCATTTTTCCATAGGAATATGATATTGAAAAACATCCCAGACACTCGTATAGCCACAATCCTCAATGACTGCCTTGACTTGTTGAGGCAAATCTTCACCAGCGACATCCATAACTGTTGCCCCACCCATTGAAACACCGTATAAAATAATTTGAGCCTTCTTGTCTTTAGCGATAATATAGTCAATCCATCCCATGATATCATAACGATCATCCCATCCCATTCCAATATAATCCCCCTCACTTTGTCCATGCCCTCTTAAATCTGGAATCAAAAGATTATATCCTTGCTTATAAAAACGCTTAATGGGTGAAATAATACTGGCACCTGTCCCACGATAACCATGAACCATAATCACATAAACAGAAGTATCCTGTTCAATATAACTGGCATGTAAAAAAAGATCATCATGACTTTGAATAGATACATTGACACTATGCGTATCCAACCACTGTGTAGAATCAGATCTCTTTTGAGTTGACATATTTTCAAAAAGTGTATGGTGAGAAGCAGGATTTAATGTATAATCATATAAATAATTGCCAACATAAAAAGTGATTCCTGTTAAAAAAATTATACAGATAATAATGATACATAGAGAAATTTTTAATAATTTTTTCATTTTCATGGATTCACCTCTTATATTTTTATTTTGTGCATATATTATGTTATAATCATGAAAAGGAGGAAAAATGATGGCTTTTCAAAAAATAGATATTAAAGATTTAGATATGAATGTTTTTCAGACCATTGGTCAAGACTGGATGTTGATAACTGCGGGAGATCAACAAAAAATCAATACAATGACAGCTTCATGGGGTGGCATGGGTGTGTTCTGGGGTGAAAATGTTGTTCATGCCTATATTCGTCCTCAACGCTATACAAAACAATTTGTTGATCAACAACCATGTTTTTCGCTATCATTCTTTGATGGCTATAAAAAAGAATTATCCGTCTTAGGAACGGTTTCTGGTAGAGATACTTGTAAAATTGAAGATGTTCATTTTCATCCTACTTTTATTGATGGCGTTCCTGCTTTTGAAGAAGCAAAGCTTGTCTTTATTGTAGAAAAAATTTATGAAGATTCTGTGAAAGCTGAAAACTTTATTGATACTTCTCTTGATGAAAAATGGTATCCAGATAAAGATTATCATCATATCTATATCGCAAAAATAAAAGGTGTTTACCAAAAGGTATAAACACCTTATTATTTTATCCTCATTTTCCTATTCTAATCATGATGATTCATCTTCTAAAATCACTGCTGTCCCCATTAACATAGGTTTTAATGTATCCCTTAAATCAAAACATATGCCTAGTACTGCATTTGCTCCTTTTTCTTGAGCTTTTTCACTTAAACGCTTGAGTGCTGTTTCCAGATATTTTTCCATATTCATCGCTAATCTGGTCGGCCTCACAGCATCATCATAAGCAAAAACAATTCCTAAATCTTTCACGACTTTTTTTCCTGGATAAGTTGATAATGTTGTTGTAATCATATCGCATCCTCCTTATATTATTCAACAATATTCATATATCTTATTTATAACACATTCATATGAAAAATATATGAAAAAAAGATTAAGATTTCTCTTAACCTTCCATTTTTTCTTTATATTCTAAATATTCATCATAAGTTGATAAACGATCAATACATCCATCTTCTTTTAATTCAATAATTCTATTAGCAATCGTCTGTACAAATTGATGGTCATGAGAAGCAAAGAGTACATTTTCTTTAAAACGAATTAAACCTTCATTTAATGCCTGAATAGATTCCAGATCCAAATGGTTTGTTGGTTCATCTAAAACCAAGACATTGGTATTCGCCATCATCATTTTTGCTAACATACATCTCACTTTTTCTCCACCAGATAAAACATTGGCTTTTTTCAATGCTTCTTCACCAGAGAATAAAACACGTCCAAGCCATCCTCTTAAATCTTGTTCATAAGCATCTTCTCCAGCATATTGTCTTAACCACTCTACAAGAGATAAATCACAATCATCAAAATATTCATTGTTATCTTTTGGAAAATAAGATTTTGAAGTTGTCACACCCCATTGAAATGAACCTGTATAATCAGTGATTTCTCCCATGATAATCTTAAAGAAAGATGTAATGGCTAATTCATGATCAGAAACAAAAGCAACCTTATCTTTAGGTGACAATGAAAAAGATACATGATCAAATATCTGTTCACCATTTTGTTTGTAACCCAAATCTTCTACTGTTAAAACAATGTTTCCTACTTCTCTTTCTGGTGTAAAACCAATAAAAGGATATCTTCTCAGTGATGGTTTAATATCCACCATTTCTAGATTATCTAATAATTTCTTACGTGATGTTGCCTGTTTTGCCTTAGAAGCATTGGCACTAAAACGAGCAATAAATTCCTCTAATTCCTTTTTCTTAGCTTCTGCTTTTTTATTGATTTCTTTCGCCTGTTTTATCATCATCTGTGAATATTCATA
This sequence comes from Massiliimicrobium timonense, assembly GCF_002160865.1. Lineage (GTDB taxonomy): Bacteria > Bacillota_I > Bacilli_A > Erysipelotrichales > Coprobacillaceae > Allocoprobacillus. The sequence continues at coordinate 10,080 of NZ_NFLJ01000021.1, read as the reverse complement.
CCAGAAATCATAGTTTCCAACATATAATTGAATTTTACTATAATCAATATCAGCAATATGTGTACAAACCTTATTTAAAAAATGTCTATCATGGGATACAACAATGACTGTATTAGGGAAGTTTAATAAGAAATTCTCTAACCAAGTGACACTTTTTAAATCTAAATGGTTTGTTGGCTCGTCCAATAATAAAATATCAGGATTGCCAAACAAAGCTTGAGCTAGTAAAACTTTGACTTTTTGTTGATCACCCAGTTCTTTCATCAATAAATGGTGATATTCACTTGTAATCTGTAATCCATTTAATAAGATTTCTGCATCCGTTTCGGCATTCCATCCATCCATTTCCATGAATTCACCTTCAAGTTCAGCTAACTCAATACCATCTTCATCATTAAAATCAGCTTTACTATACAATTCTTCTTTTCTTAACATAATTTCATAAAGACGTTTATTTCCCATTAAAACAGTCTTTAAAACTTCCTGATCATCATAGGCAAAATGATCCTGCTTTAATACTGAAAGTCTTTGTCCCGGTGTGATTACCACTTCACCTTTATTCGGTTCAATTTCACCAGCTAAAATTTTTAAAAATGTTGATTTTCCTGCCCCATTGGCACCAATAATTCCATAACAGTTTCCTTCTGTAAACTTAATAGAAACATTTTCAAATAAGGCACGATCACCATATCGTAAAGATACATTTTGCGTTGCTATCATATTCATTCTCCTTTAACAAATCCACTCTATTATACATGAAAGATTTATTTTTGCAAACAAAATAATGCCATGATTAAACGGCATTATTTTGACATATAATATTCCATTTCATTCAAAATATTATCAATCATTGGTAAGGCAGTCATATATATCTTTGTTCCACAGACCTCACAAATAGAAGATAAGGCACAAAAGACTCTAGGATTTCTAATCATAATCTCTGTAGGTTTTCCATAATCTTCTAATAATTCTTGAAACATATTCAGACAGGCTTTAGATTGTTCTTCTTCAACCTTTAATAAATTCATGTAAACAATTTCTTGTGATTCTAATTCCATCGCTAACAAAACAAGTCCACTGATAGGACGATCATAACCGGCTTCAACGATACCACCTTTAAGATAGGCTAATTCAATGATAAACTGACGAAAGCTTTGAGGAATGGTTTCAAGATTTCCCTTATCAGTGATAGTTAATGTTGGAAATTTATCTTTCACTGGTGGTAAGGCTCTCGCTTCATAAATCCCATCATGGGTATACAACATCTCATCTTGATCAAAATCCACAACAACTTCTTTATTTATATAAGCTTTCATTAAAGGAATCAATTGTTCTAAGACTTGAATCATGATTTTGGCTTGATAATCATTGATTTCATAAGGATAAAATCTTGATTGAAATGATAAAAAGTAAGGCCAATTCCCCTTCCCACGATATTTGAAGCCCAATGTTTTCATCATCTGTCTTTGACTTGAAGGAACTTCTTCACGATCTCCCATGTAGAAAGTCAGACACGTCTGATCAAACATCATATACTGTATCACACGGTCCTCCTCGTATTCTAATGAAATACTATTTAAATCTCTGTAACCTTGTTCACCTTCATAAATAGAAAAACCAATACAATCTCCTAATTGTCCCATAATTGTACAATAATAAGTTGCTCCATTGATTTCCAATCCCACAAAGTCATTACTTCTAATAAACTTCCATGCTCCAAGTTGAATCCACTCATTAATCAGTGTATATAATTGTTTCCAAATATTTTTATCCATACCATCTTCACCTTATTTTTATCATACATAAAGACGCAACAAAAAGAAACCTTTATTTGATTAAATGACGAGGATTTTTATGCATCATAATCTCTTTTTGTCTTTGTAAAGAAGCATATGCATAAATACTCGTTGTCGTAATGGAACTATGTCCTAAGATTTTTTGAATATAAGTAATATCTACATCCTGTTCCAACAACATAGTCGCAAAAGTATGACGAAACATATGAGGCGTAATATGATAGCCATGTGTATAATGATTAATAATATGACGGACAGATTGATCTGTTAAGCGATGATACTGATTATTCATAAAGAAATAATCTTGTTGATGAATGTAATCATAGAAAGTCAATTCATAATTTTTAAGAGCCTTACAAACATCATCTGTTAAATAAATGACCCTTTCTTTAGCGTTCTTTCCATAAATAATTAAATACTGATCTTTTAAATCAATATCTTTTCTTTTAATGGCACACAGTTCTGAAACTCTAATTCCTGTTGAAATCAATAACTCAATGACTGCTTTATCTCTTTGAATAAAAGCATGATGTTCATGATTTAAACATCTAAATAAGTCTTGTAATTGATGATATTGAATAATACGGGGTAATGTCTTTTCTTCTTGAATCTTGTATCTGATTTTATGCATAGGATTATCTTGAAGTATTTCATTAAAAACCAGTTCTTCAAAAAATGCATGAAGTGATGCCAGTTTTCTTTTAACTGTCTTTGGTTTAAAATGTTCATTCAAATAATGAATATAAGATGATATTTCCTGTTTATTCATCTCTTTATTTTTCATAAATACATAAAATTGTTTCAAATCAATGCGATAAGCTTTTAAAGTATGTTGACTAAGTCTTTTATTTTCACATTGATGGAAATAAAATGATAAATGTTCTAATGTTAATTGCATAATGAATCCTCCTTTTATTCATTATGACATATCCTATCCATTTAAGAAAAAAAGAATAGTTTTTCACTATTCTGGAGATACACGTTTTTCAATTTGAAAAATATCTGCTTTATAAATCAAAATATATAAAATCACTGCCAGTAAAGATGCTCCAACAGCATCTAAAAAAGAATGTTGTTTAATAAACATCGTTGATAATGTAATCATAACAGCAGAAACAATCGCAAAGATTTTGATTGTTTGATGATGACTGATATTTTGACATTTCATAAGTGCAATAGCACAACCAATAGAATTATACACATGAATACTAGGAAAGACATTTTGACTTTTATCAGCTTGATAAATGAATTGAACAAGATTCATTGATAAAGATTGTCCTTCAATGACTGGTCGATGATCAAAACTTGTTGGATAAACTGTAAAAATAATTAAACAGATTGTCATACCTATAAACAAAAAAGCAACACATTTATAGAAATCACGACGATGTGTGAAAAACAAATAACCAATCGTTCCAGCCACAAAAAGAAACCAGTAGATATAAGGATAGATAAACCATGATATAAATGGAGTCATAGCATCTATCCCTATATAGACATCATGAAATGAAATCTCTCTTAACTGTAAGCCAAAATACCAAGGTAAATAAATAATAAAATATGTAAATACCCAAGCATGACGATAGCGATATAAGAAACGTTTCATTAATTAAATCCAAATAACTTTCTAGAAATAGCGTATCCTGTTGTAATAATCTTTTTACCAACACGTCCATCCATTTCCATCATTGAACCTAATAGTGTATGTTTGACAGCTTTATAAAGCTCTGGATTTTTATTTTTCAAATAATCCCATAATTCATCTTTCTTTTGAAGATTTTCAGCAGTTCCTGATTTAATCATTAAAACAGTAGATACTGTTGTAATCATTGTTAAATATTTAATCATATAATTTCTTAATTTACGACTTTTTAATTTCATCACATCACAACAATCAATCATTAATTTATTCACTTTAATCTGCTGATCAATACGTGAAATCATGATTTTTTCATTCACTGACTGATCTTCTCTACCAATATAATAACGATATAAATCTACATTTAAATAATAAAGTGTATTCACATAAGGTAAAGGTTGATAAACAAATAAATTATCAACATAGAAAGTATGTTTTGGTAATTCTAGATTACAGTTTCTTAATAATTGAGTACGATAGATGACACTATGCATTAATAAGTTTTGTTGAGGATAAAAATGTTTTAAATCATACCATCTAAACGTTCTATTTTGCGGTAAAGCATTTGTATATTTAATCACACTTGATTTATTAGCACTTGGTTTTTCATAAACGTAATTCGCAATAAACATATCTACATCTTCATCTTTTGAATGAAGTTTTTTTATTGTTTCAATCACTTTTACAAGAGATGAACGATCAAACCAGTCATCACTATCCAATACCTTAAAATAGAGTCCTGTGGCATTTTTTAACCCCGTATTAACAGCCTGTCCATGTCCACCATTTTCTTGATGCACACATTTAATTGTATCTGGATATAAAGCTGCCCAGTCATCACCTTTTTTGGCAGTCAAATCTGAAGAACCATCATCAACAATAATAATTTCCACATCATCTTTTAAAATCAGACATGATTCAATGGCTTTATCCATATATTCCTGTGAGTTATAACATGGGATTGCAATACTTAAATATTTCATAACTTCCTCCTATAATGTTTCAGCCAGTTTTAAGGCTTCTTCAACAATTCCATCAATATTATAATATTTATATTGAGCCAGACGACCTAATAAATAAAACTGTGAAAAAGGTTTGACATAATCTACATATTTTTGATACATCTTTAAATTTTCTGGTGACAAAATCGCATAGTAAGGGACTTGTCTTTCATCATGATAAACCTCAGGATATTCTTTAACAATCGTTGTTCCTGAAATGTCCTGTCCTGTCAAATATTTAAACTCTGTAATGCGTGTATAATCTTCACTGACTGTATAATTAATGACACCATGACTTTGATAATGATCTTGAGGATAATGCTCATAAACAAAGCGTAATGAACGATAAGGCAATCTTCCTAAACAATGATCAAAGAAAGTATCAATAGCTCCAGTAAAAATAACTTTGCCCTGCCATAGTTTTCCTTGATAAAAGATTTGTTTCTTTTCAAAATCAAAAGTCAAATCCTCTTTTGCATCCTTGTTCAATTCTACTTCAATATGATCATGATCCAACATCTTTTCAAATAACTTTGTATAACCCTCTAATGGCATACCTTGATAAATATCTTGAAAATAACGATTATCATAAGAAATCAAAACCGGTACTCTGGCAGTTACGCTTTGATCAACTTCTTCAGGTTTTTGATTCCATTGTTTCATCGTATATTTCAAAAAGATATTTTCATACACATATTGAGCGACTTCCTGTATACCCAAAGAAGGATTCTTCTGTAATTCTAAAATAGGAACACGGGCATTTTTGCCATATGCAGCAATCAATTCCTGTTTTAAGCGTTCTCCTTTTTCCTTTCCAAAAACAATCATTAAAGTATTTAAGTTAAAAGGAATCGGTATAATCTTTCCATAGACATTTCCAGCTACTTCATGGCGATAATCATACCATTTTGTAAAACGTGATAAAAAGTCAAAAACTTCCTTATTATTCGTATGAAAAATATGAGGACCATACTTATGAACCAATATACCATATTCATCATATTCATCATAACAGTTGCCACCAATATGATTTCTCTTTTCAATAATTTTGACTTTTTCTCCTTTTTCAGCTAAAACTCTCGCTACAACACTTCCTGCAAAACCACTTCCAATAATTAATGTATCCATTCTTTCACCTCATTTTATTTATCATATCATAAACCTAAACATGATTCAATTTGTTCTCTTGTCAGGGATGAAAAAGGAATAATTGGTTGAACATCATCTTCATTACCAATTGTTTTTTCCATCCATACAATATCATGCCATTGATGAAACTTATACCCTGCATGATGAAAACAACCAATATATTGAAAACCAAAAGCTTCATGAAATTTTTCACTTTTTATATTGGGATGAGTAATACAAGCATAGACATGTTGTATGTGCATAATTTTTAAGATATGCAACAAACTTTGATAAAGCTGTCTTCCAACGCCTTGACCATGATAGTGAGAATCAATATAAATAGAAAGCTCACTGCCCCACTGATAAGCAGCCCTTGAAGCAAATGCAGAAGCATAAGCATAACCGACAACACGGTCATTGTCTTTGGCGATAAGATAGGGATATTGACACAATGTCTGTGCAATACGCTGTTGCATTTCTTCTAAGGAAGGAACATCATATTCAAAAGTAATGTTGCTAGATTGCACATAAGGTGCATATATATTTAAAATATCTGCTCCATCATCTATGGAAGCAACTTTTATATTTATAGACATTCTTTTCTCCCTTCTAAGAGTTTTAAATATTCTTTTTCATGAATAATTCTTAAATCCTGTCCCTGTTTCATCAGATGTAAAGCTTTCTTAACCTTTTTATTCTCTTTACCAAAACGTACTTTATGATAACCTCTACCACCAATCACAAGATAATTTGTATGCGTACTGACTTGATTGGTTGATAATGCACAAGCCTCTTTTGTCTTTTCTTCTAAGACTTCTCGAGGCATATAGAGTTTTCCTGTAAAACAGACTGATTGATGATACAATAAAGCATCTTCTCTTTGATTCATTTCTAATAGTTGAACAACTGATTCAGCAGAAATGATATTACGATAATAGTTTTCTTTCATTTCACCAAATTCTAAATGAAATTTTTGATGTAAATCATACAGACTGGAAACATCTTCTTGTTCTAGCATTTGCATTAATAAATAAGCACAAGCTTTGGCATCTTCTAAAGCATGATGTGCCTGAAATTGAAAACCATTCATAATGGATAAATCTTTTAAATTATATTTTGAAAGTTTTGGATAAACAAGATGTGCTAAAACATTGGTACATGACATCATTAAGCGTGGATAAGTCATATGATACTGTTTTAAAGCAGCCCTTAAATTCATCATATCTCCTTGAATATCATGTGATACAACAATCGTATTTTCAAAATAATGATGAATGTCTTTCCACACTTCTGGAAATGCTTTTTCTTTATACAATGATTGAGGTCGAATCTGATGAACTCTAAAACGATAAGGATCAAAGCTTAAATTCTTGGGTTTTATTAATGAATAATAGGTTGATACAACTTGTAAATCTTGAATTTGTACAATACCAATCGCACATACACTGGCAGGATCTTGATTTAAAACTTCTATATCAAAAACGGTTATCTTTTCACTCATGCTATTCCAACCGCCTTTTTAGCCAGAAGATCAGCCATTTCATTATACAAATCCCCACTATGTGCTAAAACTTTCATAAAATGTATCTCAATCTTTTGACGACTTTCATCAATAAAAGTTTGATAAGCCTGTGTTCCTTGACGACGTGCCATCCATGTATGATTAGCCCATTTTTCAATTCCCTCATAATCATAATAAATACAAATCATAGGATATTGATGTTCTATCGCATAACAGATTGCCTGATGAGCTCCGGCAATTTCACCAGCTACATTTCGCATACTGACATAATCAGGATGTTTCCCTTTTCCATTGATTTTTAAAATGACTTGTTGTCCATCAATCAAAACACAGCCATAACCATATTCACCCGTCTTTTGATTAAAACTGCCATCCACATAAGCAATTAATCCCTGCTCATGAAAAGATGGTATTTGTTCATTCAAATAGTTTTGTGCATCTTCTAAAGATGAAAATGATTTATACAAAGCTCCTTTAAACCCTTTGACCATCGATTCACATTCTTCCCAAGTTGAAAAAATACCGATCTTTCTTCCTTTTTTCACTGCATAATATTTTGCCATCTTTTTAACCTCCGCTCCCTATTATAATCATAAACATGACATTTGGCTAGTAAAAAATATAAGCGATATGGTATAATCATGAGTGAAAGAAGGTATTATCATGAAAATTGAAAATCGTTTTTTAAAATATATAAGCTTTAATACACAATCCAATCCTTATTCAACTATTTCACCTTCAACAACGGGTCAAAAAGAATTTGCTCAATTTTTAGTTGAAGAAATGCGTATTTTAGGTCTTAAAGATGTACAAATGAGTGAATATGGTGTGGTCTATGGAAAAATTCCTGCTAATAATCAACATCAAGGTGATGTTATAGGGTTGATTGCTCATTTAGATACATCACCCGATGCCAGTGGTCAAGATATTCATCCCCAAATTATTCGTCATTATGATGGTAAGGATATTTCATTAAAAGAAGAACGTTTATTATCACCAAGAGAGTTCCCTGATCTTCAAAAAGTGATAGGACATGATTTAATCACAACGGATGGCACAACGCTTCTTGGTGGCGATGATAAAGCAGGTATTGCAATCATTATGAGTATGGCTGAATATATGTATAAACATCCTGAATTTTTACATAATGATATTATGATTGCTTTTACCCCAGATGAAGAAGTAGGACGTGGAACTGAACATTTTGATTTAGATATTTTTCAAGCTGATTATGCGTATACAATTGATGGTGGTGACATCAATCAATTCCATTTTGAAAACTTTAATGCCTACCAAGTGCTTGTAGACATCATAGGTCAAAGTATTCATCCGGGAAGTGCTAAAAATAAAATGGTCAATTCTCAAGAAGTCGCTATGACATTCCATTCTATGTTACCTGCTGGACAAAAACCACAATTGACTGAAGGTTATGAAGGTTTTCACCATCTTGTTCATATGCAGGGAACATGTGAAAAAACACATTTAGAATATATTGTCCGCAATCATGATTATTTAGAACTGAAACAACAACTCAATGACTTTTCTCGTATTCAATCTTATTTAAATAGTTTCTATGGCTATGAAGCGATTGATATTACCATGCATGAACAATATCTTAATATGAAAGATATTATCAAAGACCATCCTCATATCATTGAACAAGTTGAAACTGCTATGGAAGATGTTGGATTACGTCCAGAAATTACGCCAATTCGTGGTGGTACAGATGGTGCCCGTCTCTCTTTTAATGGTCTTCCCTGTCCTAATCTAGGAACAGGTGGTTTCTATTGTCATGGTCCTTATGAATTTGTTTCTATTACAATGATGAAAAAAGGTGTAGAACTCCTTTTAAGATTAGTGAGAAATAATGTCTATGCTCATGAAGATATACCATTTTAGGTTTATCTTCTTTTTTAAGGATGGTAAAATAAATATAAGGAAGTGTTCACTATGAAATGTTTATTTATTATTAATCCAAGTTCAGGAACAAAAACCATTCAAAAAAAACTTGATCAGCTCATTGGTCAACTGATTTTAAAACAAATTGTTCATACTGTTGACATCTTTTATACTCAAAAGAAAGATGATGCCTACAAGCGTAGTTTAAAGATTCAAGATGGAGATTATGATTTTGTTGTGAGTGTGGGTGGTGATGGAACTGTTAATGAAATCATTAATGGCTTTATTGAAAATCACTTACTGACTCCTCTTGCGATATTACCTGGTGGTACTGTTAATGATTTTGCAAATCACTTACATTTACCTCATAATACTGATGATTTCATTCAAATGATTCAAGACTTCCAGACAATGAAAGTAGATATTGGTAAAGTCAATGAACAATATTTTGCTAATGTTATTGCTGGTGGCATGTTTAGTGACATCAGTTTTCAAGTATCTAAAAATGATAAAGAAAGATTTGGTCCTTTAGCCTATTATATTAGTGGCATTCGACAATTACCATCACAATTACACACATCATTACATTTAAAAGTGGAAGCTGATGGACAACATTTTGAAGAAGATGCAAAATTATTTATGATTACTAACACTTCTCAAGTGGGAGGCTTTAAAGATATCACACCTCATGCTAATATCCAAGATGGTCAATTGGATTTATTGATTATCAAAAAGTGTTCAGCAACTGACTTAATTTCTCTATTCAAAGATTATACTTTAAACAGTCATGAAAAAAGTCCTTTTATCACTTATATTCAAGCTAAAGAATTAATCATTGAATGTGATAAAAATATTATCTATGATGTTGATGGTGAAAAAGGAACAACCTTCCCTATTCATGTCACGGTTGAAAAACAATCTTTATGTGTCATTATTCCTAAAAGTCTAGAATATAAAGAGAAGCTATGAGTACAATATGATATGATAACCTCCTAGTAGACAGTGTAAATAATTAAACACTGATACGGGAGGTTTTTATATTGGGAAGAAAAAGCAAATATTCTAAAGAACTAAAAATAGAAATATGTAAACGTT
>NZ_NFLJ01000020.1 GCF_002160865.1 Massiliimicrobium timonense | reverse complement strand
CTGGAAGACATACTATACAGACTCAATATGATATACGAATATGCAGATGAACTGGATGACTTGACTCAGGAAATCAATCTGAAGTTAGATAAACTGATAGAAAAAGCAGAAAAAAAGAATCATGACCCATCATCAGATCATGATTCTCCTATACAGTTTTAAAATTGTGGGAAGGCTGTTCTTCCCACAATTTCTTATAATCCAAAACCCCACAACCCCGTGTTATTTTAGATTACCGTATTGAATATCTTCATATAATGTTTTTAATAAAATGGCTTTTGAAGATGGTTTTTGTTTTTTGAAATCATAAGTTTTCATTAAACTATATTCAACTACATCATATTTTTCAACAACTTCATCATAAATATAATCAGATTGTCTAAAGAATAATGGATCATCATCTTCTAAATAAAGACTACCAAATTCTTTATCTTTGTTATAATATACAACTTTTGCTTCATAACGATCAATATATTCATCAAGATGTTCCATTAATTGATTATATAAACGATCATATAAAGAACTGCTATCCATATTCTGATATTGTTCTAAAATAGTGTTTTGTGAAATTTCTTTTTGATTTTCTGCTTTGATTTGATAAACAAAAGCATTGGCTAGATTGATGATTTCTTGATTTTGACCAGTTTTAACCATATCTAAAATCATTTCATAAGTTGATAATTCATCAAGATTATATCCAGATTTAAAGAATTTATAAATCAAATTTGTATAAGCTTCTTTAACTTTTCCAGTATGCATATATAAATCATAAAGAACCTGGAAAGAATCAACATGAGGAATTCTATTACCTAAAGCTAAGAATTCATTTTCTGCTTCTTCATATCTTTGTAAATGGACAAGTGAAGATGCACGATAATATTTCACCCAGTTAAGGTTGTTATAATGCCATTTGATAGGTTGTGTCAATGCTTTATTAGCATATTCTACACAGGCTTTATAATCTTCTAACTCATATGAGCATCTGACTTTTAAACGATACCATTTTTCTTTTTTAGATTCAAATTCTTTACCAGCATTGTTGATAAAAGGATCAATGCTTAATGTTTGAACATCAAGTTTATCTAAAAGAGTAGATAATTTTTGATAGTTCACAGGTTTCTGGTTCATGACATACTTCATTGCTTTATTGATTGTTGCTTCTAAAGGAGAATACTTTTCTTGTTTACATAAATTTGTGATTTCATCAACAATAGAGAAAAATAAATCTTCTTTTTCTTTGATTTTGTCTTCATCAATATTGATATATTTATTATAAAGTGCATAACCATAATGATTAATAAAACCACTTAAACCTTCACCAACTTGTAAGAAAGTCTTTCCTACTTCAATTGCATCATCAGTGCGTCCTTGATTTTTCAATTCCTTTACATAATCCATAGCTTGAAAATCATTAAATGAGCTTGGATCTTCTTCAAAACGTTTATCATAATTTGTTAAATCTTTTGGTTCACGTTTTTCCACGATTCATCACCTCGTTTACTATTATATCAATTTCATAACTTCTTGTGAAGAATAAAGATTGATTTTTCACATGAAATACTTTTGACCAAAAGAAAAACACTCGAAAGTGTTTTTATTCAACCGTCACTGATTTAGCCAGATTACGTGGTTTATCAACATCACAACCTTTAAGACAAGCTGTATAATAAGCTATAAGCTGTAAAGGAATGGCAACCAGAATTGCTTGTAATGTTGGTTCAACATCGGGTAAATAGTAAGTGTTTTGTACATTTTTAACTTCTTCATGATGTGTTGTCAGTAAAATGACACGGGCTCCTCTGGCAATCGTTTCCTGGATGTTACTGATTGTTTTTTGAGCAATATGAGGCTGGGTTGCGACAGCAATAACAACAGACCCATCTTCAATTAAGGCAATTGGACCATGTTTTAATTCACCAGCCACATAAGCATCGGCATGAACATAAGAAACTTCTTTGAGTTTTAAAGCTCCTTCAAGCACACTGGCATAATCTAAATTTCTTCCAATAAAATAAGCATCATGCATATCCTTTAACATATGCGCATATTGTGCAAACACAGGTTCATCTTTTAAAATATTGTCCACATATTGAGGAATAAGCTGTAATTGCTTAATGACATCATCGTGAACATCCTGATTTAAATTTTGTGCTATATAATAAGCTAATAAAATTAAAAGAACAAGCTGTGTTGTATAAGCTTTCGTTGATGCAACAGCAATTTCTGGACCAGCACATGTATACAATACATAATCTGCATCTCGAGAAATGGTGCTTCCTAAAACATTCGCAACAGCAAGAGTTGTGGCTTTCTTTTCTTTAGCTAAACGTAATGCTGCCAAAGTATCAGCGGTTTCTCCAGATTGTGATACAAAGATGGCTAATGTCTTTTCATCAATCAATGGATCATTATAACGAAATTCACTTGCGACTTCACTTAACACGGGAAGATGAGCAACTTTCTTTAAAACATGAGCCCCACATAATGAAGCATGATAGGCTGTCCCACAGGCTACAAAATAGACTTTGTTGAATTTTGAAAAATCAATGTCTTTTAATTCATCTAAGACAATATGTTGTTGATGAATACGTCCTCTTAATGTTTCTGCAATGACATGAGGCTGTTCATGTATCTCTTTCAACATAAAAGTATCATAGCCATCTTTTTTAGCTGCCTCTAAATCATAAGGAATTGTTGTTGAAGTTTTTTCAATCTTTTGTCCATCATGATTGTAAAAATCAATATGATCACAAGATAAAACAGCCATTTCATAATCATTTAAAAAATAGACATCTTTTGTATACTCTAATAAAGCAGGAATATCACTTGCAGCGACATAGGCATCATTTGTTTTTCCAATGATTAATGGGCTATCCTTTTTCGCCACAATGATATGATCTGGTTCAAGTGTTGAAAGAATACATAATGCATAACTTCCTTTGATTTGTTTTAATACTTTTTGTGTTGCTGCTAAAAGATCCCCTTCATAAAGACTATCCAAAAGCAAGACAACGACTTCACTATCAGTATCAGATTGAAACTGATATCCTTTTTTGATAAGTTCATCTTTTAATTCACGATAATTTTCGATGATACCATTATGCACTAATGCGATTGTTTCATCTTGATTGGTATGTGGATGTGAATTGAGATTAGATGGTATACCATGTGTTGCCCATCTTGTATGTCCAATACCTACATGTCCATGTAATTGATGACTTTTCAGTTTATTTTCTAAATTTTCCAATCTTCCCTTACATTTGATAGTGACTAATTGACTGTTTTCTAATGTTGTAATACCGGCACTATCATAACCACGATATTCCAATTTAGATAAACCTTGCATTAAAAAAGGCAAAGCTTCTCCTTTTCCACAATAAGCTGTAATTCCACACATAAAATCTTCCTCCATATATTCAATTGATTATATGATGAAGTGATGCCTGATGATATTTGTTTAATGATCACTCATTATTTTTGCTCATCGTTCAGGTAGCATCATACCTCCAGATCATCCGCCGAATCTTTCGATAAATCTGGTCCTCGTCAACTTTGAAAAAAGTCCAGGCGCTTCATTTTTAAAAAACTCCATCAACACTGCTATTATACATGAAAGATGAAACAATAGTTTTCATATTTTAAAAATCACTGCATCACATCTATAAAATAAAAAAAATAAAAAAATTTCGTTTAAAAAAAAGAAAAATGAGAAAAATATGCGTATATATATAATAGGAGGGTTATTATGAGTATACGTAATAATTTACTAGAAATGAATAAATCTTTAAAAAAATTAGAAGAATCCGGTGTTTATGATGTTGAAAAATATAGTTATGCCCTGTTGCATCAAACAAGTCAGCTGGAATATTTTTATTGTCATCTTGTTAAAGATGGAGATTGTAATCAGACTTTCTATCACGTACATAAAAGACCACATATCCATGAATTAGCCTATTTTAATATTGGACGAGGTTTTCCTAAAGAATTAATGGATGGACATTGGTGTTATGTTTTAAAAGATATGGGATATAAGATGCTTGTTGTTCCATGTACATCTATAAAGAAAGATTCGACACCTGTCAATCCACTGTTTGAAAAAGATATTAAAATAAAAACTGATACACATATAACATATTGTCGTATTCAATTGAGTGATATTCGCTCAGTAGATATTCAAAGATTAGATTTAAGAAAGTCTTTTTATCAAGTTTTAACATCAAGAGAAGAAATTATGACATTTATTGAAAAAAATTTATTTGATAAGTAATCTTGATTCATGTATCATATAGGGATATATGGAGGGGATTTGATGGAGGAATTTTTGAGTGGGTGTAGAAGATCTTTACCGATTGCTTTAGGATATTTTCCGGTTTCTTTTTCTTTTGGTGTTTTTGTGGCTTCAAGTGGCTTGCCGTTAGGACTGGCAACTTTGATTTCTATAACAAATTTAACATCATCAGGACAGTTTGCGGGTGTGTCCTTAATGCTTGTTCAGGCATCTTATATGGAAACCGCTTTGACACTCTTGATGATTAATGCACGTTATTTTTTAATGTCACTGTCTTTAAGCCAAAAGATTGATCAAAAGATGTCAACACTTGAAAGAATGGTGATTTCTTTTGGCATTACAGATGAAACATTTAGTCTGGCATCATTAGAACAGAAGACTCTCTCTTTTCCTTATATGGCAGGTTTTATACTGATACCGATTATTGGATGGACAAGTGGAACACTGGCAGGAGAAACATTAACCAATTTATTACCAGCCTCTTTACAAAATGCAATGGGACTCGCTTTATATGGTATGTTTTTAGCCATTATTATTCCTGCATCTTCAAAATCACGTGCTTTTGGAGAAGTCGTTTTATTGGCAGCTATTCTTTCAACGTTAATGTATGTGACTCCTTTGTTTCAAGAATTATCGAGTGGATTTCAATTGATTATCGCAACGTTACTGGCAGCATTGTATGGCGCTTGGCGTTATCCAATTGAGGAAAAAGAATGATGACAAGTTATTTGCTGATGACTGTTTTAGTGATGGCTGTCATGACTTATTTACCTAGAATGTTGCCATTAACTTTTTTTAAAAAAGAAATTCATTCTCGCTTTATCCGCTCACTTTTATATTATGTTCCCTATGCTGTACTATCGGCTTTAACTTTTCCAAGTATTTTTTATGCAACTGGAAATATGGTCAGTGCTTTTATAGGAGGACTGGCAGGTATTTATTTTGCTTATCGACAAAAAGGGCTTGTTTTTGTAGCCTGTATGACAGTGATATGTAGTTTTATAGCCCAAATTGTGATCCCATTTTAAATGGGATTTTTTCATTATCAATTCAATTTCATGACAGGAGAAAACCTGTCTTTTTGTTTAGCATGAAAGGAGGTGATGTAGACAAGAAAGTTATGTTTAGCCACAAAAAGGAGGGAAAAGGATGAATAAACATAAACTATTTCATGGATTTAAAAAAGTTTTATTATCAATTTTATCTTGTTTATTTGCGTTAAACATAGGTCAAGTTCACGCAGCATCTTATGAGATGAACACCTACAATTATTTACCGGGTGTCACGACAAAAGATGGAGCCAAACTCAATGATGGTACAATCTTGGATGAAAGTGCCTATGATGAAGGTGTGACTGTCCTTTTAACAACAAATGGACAGTATTTTTATTGTCTTGAACATGGTAAAGCTGTTCATGATGGAACACAGTATACACCTACTGATACGATTGATTTGATTGAGGAAGCACAGAAAAACAAATACTTAAGTGCTTCACAAAAAGAAATATTGATTAGTAGAGTTTTAAGTCTTGCTCCTACTAAAATCAATGTAGAATACAATACGAGTGGCTCATTGAAAGCAGTTAAGGGTAATGCCTATCAATGGTATGCTGCTCAGATCATTGTATGGGAAATCATGGTAGGTGAAAGAAAGGCGGATGGCAGCTATCGAGGAGTCACAACGAGTGGGGCAACTTCTGTCTATAATGCATTGAACTGGGATAATGCAACAACCAAATCCAATGTCAAAAAATACTATGATTCCTATAGTGAAACATTGGCTTCTTGGAGCAAAATTCCTAGTTTTGCTGCTAAGAGTGAAAGTTTAGCCAAGACTTATGAAATGACGGACTTTGATGACAGTCATTATTATATGGAGATGAACGATCAAAATGGTGTCTTGGATAGATATGATTTCAAATCTGATGGGCTATCATTTGATAAAAGCGGAAATATTTTAAAAATAACAGCCAATGCTTCTTTTGAAGATACTAAAACTGTTTCAGCAACCAACAGTCTAGATTTAAACAAAAGACAGCTTATTTGTCTAGACAGTTCTGAAAGTTATCAAAAAGTTGCGATTGCTGGAAAACTGGATGAAGCTTTACCAAGTGCTTTCTTTAAAATCAAGATTGGAACGTCTGCTTTAAAGATAGTAAAGAAAGACAACAAAGGAAATTATATTTCAGATGTTCAGTTTAAAATCTCTTATAATGCCAATATGAATCCAAGTCTAGGCACATATACAACTGGTAAAGATGGAACAGTAACCATCAGTCAATTAAAACCAGCCACTGTCTATATACAGGAAGTTAAAGTGCCAGATCATCTTGTTTTGGATTCAACAGTTCATTCAGTCGAATTAAAAGCTGGACAGACAGCTTCATTTACACAAACAAATAACTGGAAACAAGGTTATATTCAAGTTGTCAAGAAAGATAAGAAAACCGGCGAGATTGTCAAGAAAGCTGGGACAAAGTTTGAAGTATTAAGTGGCAATCAAGTTGTTTCAACAATCTCTACAAATAATGAAGGTATTGCCAAAACAGGTTTGCTTGATTATGGAACATATACGATTCTTGAAAAAGAAGCACCACAAAACTATGTCATTGTGACACTGGAAAAGAACCAAAGTGTGACTGAAAATGGCAAAACTTATGCGATTGAAATCTATAATGAGCCTGTTCTAGGGAAAATTGAACTCGAAAAACAGGACAAAGAAACAGGTAATAGTGCACAGGGTGATGCCACTTTAAAAGAAGCAGAATATGTCTTGAAAGCCAATGACAATATTCTCAGTCCGGCTGATGGTACAGTGCTTTATACAAAAGATGAAGTCATTTTTCAAAAAACAGTTGGTAATGGCGTTTGGGGCGATACAGGAACAAAGAAAACAGACAACAATGCGAAGATTTCTTGGTCTAACTTACCAATGGGAGTATATCGTGTTGAAGAAACAAAACCAAGTGTTGGATATTTATTAGATTCACCACAGATTGTGTCATTGGCATCTTCCAATTCAACACAACAGGTTGTGACTCAAAATGTTGTTTCTAAAGAACAGGTCATCAAAGGAAAACTTGAAGTCGCTAAGATGGGTTCTGATGGATCAAGTGGTATTACACAAGGTTTGGCAGGTGTTGAATTTACAATCAAACTTTACTCAGATGTTCAAAAGAATGGATGGGAAAAAGCTAAAACGTATGATGTGCTCGTCACAGATCAAACAGGACGAGATACATCTGTTGATTTGCCTTATGGTATTTATCAAGTCAAGGAAACAAAGACACCAGAAAATTATTATGCCAGTGGTGATTTCTTTATCACCATTGATCAGGATCAGGAAATGGAATACAGAATGGTCAACAATGCTCCATTCAAGGCATGGCTAAAGATTGTTAAAACTGATGATCAAGGACAAAAGGTGACTTTATCTCATGCCACATTTAAGCTAAAAGATGAAGACGGAAATTATGTCAAACAGAAAGTCGGTTTAGTTTATAAAGACGAATGGACAACAGATGAAAAGGGGTATGTTGTCTTGGATGATATGGTCAAATCAGGAATATATACCATTGAGGAATTGAAAACACCTGAAGGATTCTTAATAGGTGATGACATCAAGGTTGAAATTTCTTCTGATCGTCAGGACATCATTTTTGATGAAGATCATCAGCCAGTCATTGAAGTAACATTTGTCAATGAAAAACCAACAGGTCATTTGATTTTGCACAAGACATTTGAGTTAGATAAAGACACAGCAGTTGGTGGAGCCCAGTTCAAAGTGACAGCTAACAGCGATATCGTTGATCCAACAACTGGAAAGCTCATCTACAAAAAAGGTGAACCTGTCAATATGGACACTGCAACTGATGGTATTTATATGATTGATGAAAGTGGAAAACTGGAATTAAAGGATTTACCACTTGGAACAGATGGAGCACAATATAAAGTTGAAGAAATCAAGACTGTTGATGGCTATGTACTTTTGGATGAACCTGTGACCTTTGTGTTTGAAATGAAAGACAATACAACGAAAGAATATGTAGTGGAAAAGACAGTCAATAACAAGCTAACAGAAACATATTTCTCTAAGCAGGATCTTAATGGAACAGAACTCAAAGGTGGAGAATACACTGTGATAGATGCTGAAACTGGAGAAATTGTAGAACAGTGGACAAGTGATGGACAAACGCACTTAATTAAAGGACTTGTCATGGGAAAAGATTATATCTATCGTGAAGATTTGACACCACTTGGATATACTTATGCCAAAGATGTGAAATTTACAATGTCCAAAAACAAACAGACGATTGTGATGAATGACACACAGGTAGATGTGACAAAATTAGGTGCCAATGAAAAACCTGTCAAAGGAGCCACATTACAGGTGGTTAGTACCAAAACAAAGGATATTGTTGATCAATGGGTTAGTGATGAATCCAAACATCTTGTAGAAGGATTGAAAGTTGGTGAAACTTATATTTTACGAGAAATCAAAACACCTGATGGATATGTGACAGCTAATGAAATACCATTTATCGTTAAAGAAGATGAAGATATGCACTTATCAATGATTGATACAAGAGTCAGTGTTCAAAAGAAAGATGATAATGGAAATATTGTTAAGGATGCTATTTTACAGATAACTGACCAGCAAAATAACATCATTGATGAATGGACGACAGATGGTACATATCATGTTGTTAAAGGGTTAAAAGCAGGTGAAACTTATACACTTACTGAAATCAAAACACCAGAAGGATATAAGAAAGCATCATCAATTGTTTTTACTGTGGATCAGACACAGGATATGATATTGACAATGACGGATGATCGTATTTTAACGGATATTCAGGTCAATAAGATTGATAGTCAGACACATCAAAACATTGTTCATAATGATTTTGAATTTACAATATATTCAGATGAAAAGTGTCAGAATCCATTAAAGACAATCAAAGCCAATATCAATAAAGGAATAGTGACTTTTACGGATTTAGCATATGGTCAGATTGTTTATCTTAAAGAAACTAAAGCACCACAAGGTTATCAGTTGTCTGATGAAGTTGTAAAAATAGTGATTGATGATCAACTTGAAGGTGTTGGAAACATTCATAGTTTACAGTATGAAAATACTAGAATACCAGTGATTGTAAAAACTGGGGACTCATCCAATATCATGAATATGGTGATATTAGCTGGAGGAAGTCTTGGTTTGATGATCATGTTGAAGTATAGATCAAAAAAAGAAGACAATATGTAAAAAAGATGCAGGGAGAAATCTCTGCATCTTTTTAATTATAAATTTAATAAGCGTTTTGTATCTCTAGCAATCACAAGTTCTTCGTTTGTTGGAATGACATAAACTTTAATTTTTGATTCTGGTGCAGAAATTAGTCGTTCTCCTTCACCATTTTCATTAGCATCATCATCAACAACAATACCTAAAGCTTCGCTTACTAATGATAAAATTTCTTTTCTTGCATAAGCAGAGTTTTCACCAATACCTGCTGTAAAGGCAATGGCATCACATCCACCTAATGCAATGAAATATCTTCCGATATAAGCAATAACTCGTCTAAAGAAAATATCAATCGCAAGTTTTGCTCTTTCATTTCCTTCATTAGCTGCATTTAAGACATCTCTAAAATCACTTGATACACCAGAAACACCTAATAAACCAGATTCTTTATTTAACATATGAATAACATCTTTCATATCCATACCAACTTGTTCAATTAAGTAGTCAATAATAGAAGGATCCAAATCACCACTACGAGTTCCCATCATAATTCCAGCTAATGGTGTAAATCCCATTGAAGTATTAATAGATTTTCCATCTTTAACAGCTGTAAGAGATCCTCCAGCTCCTAAGTGAGCAACAATGATTTTAGAATGTTCAGGATTTCCTAATTTTTCAATGACTTTTTGAGAAACATAATAATGTGAAGTTCCGTGTGCACCATATTTTCTCACTTTATAATCAGTATAGAATTTATATGGAATTGGGTAGATATAACATCTTGGTTCTAATGTTTGATGGAATGCTGTATCAAAAACAGCCACTGCTCCAGCATTTGGAATAGCTTCTTTAAAAGCATAGTATCCTGTTAAGTGAGCAGGATTATGTAAAGGAGCTAATGATTTTAATTCATCAATTTTACTTACAACATCATCATCAATAATGGCAGATTCTTTAAAATAAGAACCACCTTGAACAACCCTATGTCCAACACCTTTAATATCTTCAAGTGATGATACGATATTTTTTTCTAATAATGTATCTAATAATAAATGAACAGCTTCTTTATGTGTTGGAATAGGTAAAGTACGAACATCTTTTTGACCATTAAATTTAATTGTAAAAATAGAGTCTTCTAAACCAATTCTTTCAATCACTCCAGAAGTAATTACAGATTCATCATCCATTTCAAATAATTGGAATTTTAGTGATGAACTTCCTGCATTAACTGCAATAATTTTTGCCATTTTCTTATCCTCCCTTAATTCCCTTTTATTATAACATTTATTTATAAAAAAACTAGAAAAAAATGTTTTATCAAAAATATTTGTATTTTTTCTAAAAAGGATTATAATAGAAAAAGGCCGGGGGTGCATTTTGCTGAGAAAGGTGGAAACCTTATCCCTTATGATCTGAACTGGGTAATGCCAGCGTAGAGAGTGCAAATAATGAAATTGTGACTTTTTTACGTGGGTAGAAAAGTCTTTTTTTATTTGTTGGCTGAATGAAAGGAGAAAAAAGATGATGAAAAATGTTATGCGAGTAGAATACTCAATTAGAAACATGTGTATGCTTGCGATGTTTATGGCGATTACACTTGTTTTAAGTTATGTCAATGAAGTGATTCCTTCACTGCCACAAGGTGGAACGATTTCAGTTGATGTTATTGCGATTATGTTATGTGGATATTTGATGGGAGCCGGTTATGGGGTGATCTGTGGTGTTGGTGTCGCTTTATTGCAATTTGTATTAGGAATTGCTCAATATTATGGGCCATGGTCAGTTTTGCTTGACTATGTTTTACCGCTGGCAGTTTGTGGTTTAACACCATTAATCAAAACTCAAAAAATAGGTCATATTTCCATTTGCTGGGGTGTTGTTTTTGTTATGTTTTTAAAATATTTATCGCATTTTGCATCAGGGGCATTCTTGTTTGCCAGTTACGCTCCTGAAGGTATGAATCCTATTGTTTATTCATTAAGATATAATGCGATTTATGTTGCTCCAACGCTTATATTATGTATGATTGTTGTTCCATTATTATATTCACGTTTAAAAAATGCTTTTCACTAATCTCTCTTTATGAGAGATTTTTTAATACGTTAGAAAATAGTAAATTTACTTTAAAAAAGAGGTGAACTTGTGTATAATAATTCTGTTATAGAAAGAGGTTATTGATTATGAATAAGACATTTGTTGGTCAAAATATCCTTATTCATTGTTATAAACATGATGGAAGTATTCATCGCTGCTGGGATAAAGGGCTTGTTTTAGAGGAAACACCACATCATTTTATTGTTGTCAACAATAGAACGCTTGTAACAGAAGCTGATGGTCGTAAATGGTATACAAGAGAACCAGCCATATGTTATTTCCCTAAGCGAAAATGGTATAATGTGATTTGTATGATTCGTAAGACAGGGGTACATTTTTATTGTAATATCGCATCTCCAACGTTATATGATGGTGAAGCCTTGAAATATATTGATTATGATTTAGATTTAAAGGTTTTTCCTGATTATAAATATAAGATTTTAGATGAAGAAGAATATCAGCAGCATAAAGCTGCTATGAATTATAGTGATGAATTGGATGATATATTACATCTTCAGCTTTCACAATTGATTGATATGGCGATGAATATGTCAGGACCTTTTAGACCGGGTTTTGCACAACACTGGTATCATTATTATCAAAGTGGAAATTATAGAAAAAGGAGAGGTCATCATGGATTTTCAAAATGAACAGGATATGATTGATTTTGGAGAAGAACTGGCAAAACATTTATTTCCGAATACTGTGATTACATTAGAAGGAGAATTGGGTGTTGGGAAAACAACTTTTACAAAAGGAATAGGAAAAGGATTAGGGGTGACAAAGATTATTAATTCACCTACTTTTACGATTGTTAAGGAATATCAAGGAAAAGTGCCATTCTATCATTTTGATGCTTATCGTTTAGAAGGAGAAAATGAAGAACTGGGATTTGAAGAAATGTTTGAAGATGGTGGTGTCTGTGTCATTGAATGGCCAATGTATATTCAAGATATACTTCCAGACAATAGATTAGAAATTCATATGACAAAAAATAAAGATCAGACTCGTCATATGACTTTTGTTGCACATGGTCAACAATATCAGCAATTATTAAAGGAGATGAACATATGTTGCAATTAATCATGGATACATCTAATCAATATTTAATGGTTGCTTTATATGAAGATGATCAATGTTTAGAAGCTATCCAAGAAATGGGATCGAAACGTCAATCAGAAAATGCTATTCCTTATTTGGAAAAACTGTTAAATAAATATCATAAAGAACTATTGGATGTTGATGAAATGGTTATTACCATTGGACCGGGTTCTTATACCGGTGAAAGAGTGGCTTTGACAATCGCAAAAACATTAAGTGTGATTTCATCTGTTCGTATTAAAGCCATTTCATCTTTAGCGGCTTATGCTGGTTTACAAAAATGTGTATCAGTGATTGATGCTCGTAGTCAAAAAGTCTTTGTTTGTGCCTATGATCAAGGAAAAGCGTTAATTTCTGAACAAATGATGGCAATTGCAGATTTTCCTCAATTTATGCAGAATTATCAAGATTTTCAAGTCGTAGGACAAAATGAAGTGGTAGGATATGAGCATGTAGAAGTGAATTTAGCTAGTCATTTACATGAATTAGCCAAAAATGAATCTGCTTGTGAAAATGTGGATGCTTTGGTTCCACGTTATCTTAAAGATGTTGAGGCTAAAAAGATATGCCTATAGAAAAATGTCGTGAAGATGATCTTGAGGCTATTGTTCTTTTAGAAAAAAATGTGATGCCTTCACCTTGGACGCAAGAAGATTTTGAATATGAATTATTTCATAATCCTTTTGCACATCTTTTTGTATTCAAAAAAGAAAAAGAAGTGATTGGTTACATTGATGTCTGGATCATGTATGAACAGGCACAAATTGCATCAATTGCTGTTGAAAAACGATATCAGTCACAAGGTTATGGAGCAAAACTTTTGCAGTATGCTTTAGATGTTATGAATGATGATGTAGAAACAATCAGTTTAGAAGTAAGAAAATCAAATCATAAAGCGATAGCTTTATATCAAAAATATGGATTTTTAGTTCAGGCAGTTCGTCCCGATTATTATCAGGATAATCATGAAGATGCCTATTTAATGACGAAAAGGAGGGAAAAATAATGAGTCTTATTTTAGCGATTGAATCAAGCTGTGATGAAATGGCCGTAGCCATTTTAAAAGATCAACGTGAATTATTATGTAATGTGGTCGCATCACAAATTGATACACATCGTTTATTTGGTGGTGTTGTTCCTGAAATTGCTAGTCGTATGCATGTAGAATGTGTGTCTACGGTTTTAAAGACAGCTCTCAATGAGGCAAAAATCAATATGCAGGATATTGATGCGATTGCTGTTACAAAAGGACCCGGTCTTGTTGGTTCATTGCATGTTGGGATGCAGGCAGCAAAGACATTGGCTTTAGCTTATCATAAACCTTTGATTGGAGTTCATCATATTGCTGGACATATTTATGCTAATGAGCTTGTAGAGGATATCCAATATCCATGTCTGTGTTTAGTTGTCAGTGGGGGGCATAGTGAACTTGTTTATATGAAACATGAATTTTCATTTGAAGTCATTGGACAAACTTTAGACGATGCGATTGGTGAAGCTTATGATAAGGTAGGACGTGTATTGCATTTGCCTTATCCTGGTGGGCCAGTCATTGATCGCATGGCGAAAGAAGGAAAGCATAGCTATCAATTGCCACTTCCAATGAATGATGACAGCTATCATTTTTCTTTTAGTGGTTTAAAATCAGCTGTGATTAATCTTTGTCATAATGCTTCTCAAAGAGGAGAAGACATTGTTCCAGAAGATTTAGCATGTTCATTTCAAGAGGTGGCAGTAGATGTTCTTGTATCGAAAACACTGAAAGCAGCAAAGGATTATCAAGTCAAAGAAATTATTGTTGCTGGAGGTGTCAGTGCCAATCAGGGATTAAGAGAAGCACTGACAAAACGTAGTGATATTCCAGTATTATTTCCACCTATGCGTTATTGTACAGATAACGCTGCCATGATTGCTTCAGCAGCCCGTATTATGTATGAACATCAGCAATTTTCATCGCTTGATTTGATGGTGAAACCATCATATGATTTAGAAATGGAAAGTCTTGGTGAATAATCATGGAAAAAAAACAACATAAAATATCAAAAGCAACGATGTCCCGTTTCCCTGTTTATTTAAAAGCTTTACGCAATATGCAACATGAAGGAAAGAATAATTTTTTATCTAGTGAATTATCTGAAGCAACGGGAATTTTAGATACAACGATTCGTCGTGACTTCAGTTTTTTAACAAGTAAAGAAGCTTTAGGAAAACGCGGAATAGGTTATGATACAAAAGATATTATTAATATTTTAAATAATGTTTTAGGTTTAGGTTTGGATGAATCTATTATTTTAATTGGTGTGGGTAATTTAGGAAGTGCTATTTTAAAATATAACCGTTGGCAATATACAGTAGGAAAGATTGTCTGTGGTTATGATTTAGATCAAAATAAAGTTGGAGAACGTTTTGGTGTTAAACTTTATCATATTGATGATTTAGAAAAAACATTTCCTGATGGATGTAAAATTGCCATTTTAGCAATCAGTGAAAATGTTCAGGAAACAGTCGATCGTTTGATGGATTTAGGTATTAAAGGTATTGTTGATTTTACTCATACACATTTTACAGTCAGAGATGATGTTGTCGTACAAACAGTTGATGTTGTTGTGGCTATTCAGGAACTGGTTTTAAAAATGCATGTGAATGATGAATAAAGTGTTGAAATTTTATTGAAAAAATGTTAATAATAAATATACAGGTAATGATTTGAGAACATATCATTCATAAGTTTTAGAGCGACTTTTGGATGGTGAAAGCAAAAGAAATGGGAATGATATGGAACACTCAATGAACCGGATAGGAGAAATAAAAGTAGACTATCCCGCTTAGAGGCGTTATTTAAAAAGGGTGTATTTGTTAAGAATACAAATAAGGATGGTACCGCGATATAGTCGTTCCTTTTGAGGAACGACTTTTTTAATAAGAAGGAGGAGAGAGTTATGTTTGAATTTATGACAGTCAGAGAATTATATGAAATGATTTTATCTGGGGAAGAATTTGAAACGGAGAGTATCGAATATGTTGAATTAGATGGTTGGGTACGTACAAATCGTGATAATGGAAAAGTTGGTTTTATTGCTTTAAATGATGGAACTTACTTTAGAAACTGTCAAATTGTTTATTTACAGGACACTTTAACAAACTACGATGAAGTGAAACATATTAGTACGGGAAGTGCAATTCGTGTTTTAGGAAAATTAAAATTAACACCACAGGCTAAGCAGCCTTTTGAAATAGAAGCAACACAAGTTGTTGTAGAAGGGGCTTGTGATGATGATTTCCCTTTACAAAAGAAAAGACATTCTTTTGAATATATGCGTGAAATTCCACATCTTCGTCCACGAGCTAATACTTTTTATGCTATTTTTAGATTAAGAAGTGTTTTATCAATGGCGATTCATGAATTTTTCCAGTCACAGGGATTTGTCTATGTGCATACACCTATTATTACAAGTAATGATGGTGAAGGTGCTGGTGAAATGTTTAGAGCGACAACGATTGATGATACTGATTTCAGTAAAGATTTCTTTGGAAAAGAAGCCTTTTTAACAGTGACAGGACAATTACATGTGGAAGCTTTCTGTATGGCGTTTAGAGATGTTTATACATTTGGACCAGCATTTAGAGCAGAAAATTCAAATACATCACGCCATGCCAGTGAATTCTGGATGATTGAACCAGAAATTGCTTTTGCAGATTTGGAAGATGATATGGATTTAATTGAAGATATGGTAAAATACTGTATTGATTATGTTTTAGAAAATGCTCCAGAAGAAATGAAGTTCTTTGAACAAATGATTGATAAGGAATGTATTCAAAGAATTACACATGTAAGAAATAGTGAATTTAAACGTATGACTTATACTGAAGCGATTGATATTTTAAAGAAAGCTGATGTCAAATTTGAAAATAAAGTTGAATGGGGTATGGACCTCAATAGTGAACATGAACGCTATATTTGTGAACAAATCGTGGGTGGACCAGTATTCTTAACCGATTATCCAAAAGAAATCAAAGCCTTTTATATGCGTTTAAATGATGATGGAAAAACAGTTGCAGCCTGTGACTTGTTAGTACCAGGTATTGGAGAACTTGTTGGTGGAAGTCAGCGTGAAGAAAGATATGATGTTCTTGAAAAAATCATGGATGAAAAACAGATGTCAAAAGAAGGATTACAGTGGTATATGGATTTAAGAAGATTTGGTGGATGTAAACATGCAGGATTCGGTCTTGGTTTTGATCGTTTCTTAATGTATTTGACAGGTATGCAAAATATTCGTGATGTGGAACCATTCCCAAGAACACCAAGAAATTTAAAATTCTAAAAAGATTTGACAGGAACATGGAAAAATATGAATTTCCATGTTTTTCTATTTTTATTTGTAGTATAATAAATCTACGAGGTGAAAAGAACAGTGAATGAAATCTTCTTTATCAATACCTTTTTTAATATTGTTTATCGTAATGAATTGGCATATATGCGTGATTTTCTCATGTCCTATGACTATCTTCAAAGTTTTATTCAATGGTTAAATCAACGTCATATTTCATGCCCTGTTTTAGAATCTATTACAAAGGATGAATATGCCTTATTATCTTATTTAATGAAAGTTGAAGATGTTGATCATATTTTACATATTCCTTTTTCAGTAGAAATGGAAACAATCGCACAAACTTATGAAAAAGCAATTCATATTGTATATGTTCCCGGATTTGATGAAAATAATTTGAAAATGACATCTTTTCCTACATATGAAAACATCTATTTTTATGCGATTTCTACTCATTTTCAAAAAGACAATTTATCATTTTTCGATCCTTTTCCTGCTTTCTTCTGTGCTTTAAATCATGTGGATTCATGGCCGGGATGTTTGATTTTTCAAGAACAGAAGATGGTTTTTGTTCCTATAAAACGAATCGAAGATTTCACTCAACTCAAAAAGGCTATTGAACAGCAATTACCTTTGTTTGATATATATCAACACTATCAAAATGACGCTTATTTTATTCAGTTAAGTGATCTGCATTTAGGTAAAAATAAACGTCAAAAAGGATTGGCAAGACTCTATGCTTCATTAGATGAATTGATGCCAAGACTTCCTTCATTATGGCCTGTGAATATTTTAATTACAGGCGATTTAATGGAATCTCCTAATCGTAAAAATATGTATTTAGCCAATGATTTTATGAATAGTTTAAAGAAACGATATAAAGCGAATGTGACTTTTATATTGGGAAATCATGATGTGATTGTGCATGGATTTAACTTTGCTAGAAATCAAAAAAGTAAAGTCATTGCTTATTTGTTAGGTGAAAATATTAAGGTTCTGGAAAAAGAAAAAATTATTATTATTAAAATGGATACAACCAGTGAAGGAAATCTTGCTAGAGGGAAAATAGGAAAAAGACAATTAATGGAAATTGATGATGAGTTATCAGCAATTGATCATTTGGAAGACTATACTTTATTGGTTTTGTTGCATCATCATGTTTATCCTATTGATAAGGCTCAATTTATTAAAACCAAATGGCATGAAAAAACATTTATTAATCGAATTGTAGAAACATCAAAGGTTTTAGTAGATGCACCGTTATTGATTGAATGGTTACAGAAACGAAACATACATTATGTATTTCATGGACATAAGCATTTACCTTTTTTTAGAGAGGTAGATGGCTGTTATTATATTGGTGCCGGTAGTGCTACAGGTGGTTTAAAAGAAAGTCGTAGTCGTTATATTTCATATAATATTATGAAATATGATATTCAAGAGAAAAAAATGAAACTATGTATGATTTTTTATGATGATAAAGCGAAAGCAGAAAGACAGCGAGTTGAAGTTTATTTATTTGAGGGAGGAAATGAAGATGAAACTAGTAGATAGAATGAAAGATGAAGAATTAGGAACAGCATTGCTGTATAATTTTACAAAAGGTTATGGAAAACCAGTACCATTGGAACTTTATGATGTTGTTTTGCCACTTCTTTATCATGATTTGGTCAGAGATCAGATTTTATCATATACATCACTTCAAGAATGTATTTATCAATGTGAACAACAGGAAAAACATTTTAAACAACATATTTTAGAAACAATTGATGATGATAAAACAATGACTTCTAAAGCATTAGGAGTTGCGATGATCCAACATATTTTAAAATTTGAAATTGTGGATAATGCAATGTGTGGTGTGGCTTTATCTACAGATATCTTAGATTTAAATGAAGCCATTCATCTGGGAAAATTATTTCAAGATGTATCATTAGAAGATTTTATGACTTTACTTCGTCAGGAAGATGTTCATATTGTTGTTTTACAGAGTGCTTCTGTTGGCAAAGATGTTGATTTATCTAAACTTTGTTCACTTGGGCAAGTGACAATGTATGAAGATACAAAACAATCTGAAATAAGAGGACGTATCTTAGGGGCTGATATTGTCATTACAAATAAAAATGTTATGAATCAAGATGTTTTAGAAGGATTAAAGCATTTGAAACTGATTTGTTTATTTGCCACAGGAACAAATAATGTTGATTTGAAATATTGTCATGATCATGGAATCAAGGTGGCTAATGTTAAAGATTATTCAACGACAACAGTTGCTCAACATACTTTAGCATTATTAATGCATCTTATTGAAAAGAATGTTGCCTATGATCATTTTGTGAAGTCTAAAGCATATTGTCATAGTGAACGTTTTAGTTATTTTGATGATGTTTTTCATGATGTGTCATCTATGACTTGGGGTATTGTTGGATTAGGACATATTGGAAGGGCAGTGGCTGGTATTGCTAAGGCGATGGGGGCAAAAGTTCAATATTATTCAACAAGTGGCAAAAATGCAACAAGTGATTACCAGCAAGTTGATTTTGAAACGTTATTAAAGACATCTGATATTATAACTATTCATGCGCCTTTAAATGAACAGACACATTATTTATTTGATGAAGAAGCTTTAAGAAAGATGAAAAAAACAGCTTATTTAATTAATGTTGGACGTGGTGGTATTATTGAAGAAAAGGCTTTGGTAAAAGTTTTAAATGAAGGACATCTGGCTGGGGTTGGTTTAGATGTTTTTGAACATGAACCATTATTAGAAGATGATGTGATTTATTCTATACAGGATATGGATAAAGTGATTTTAACACCACATATTGCTTGGGGGTCTATTGAAGCTAGACAACGTTGTGTCAATGAAGTTTATGAAAATATACTTTCATTTTTAAAAGGTGAAGAAAGAAATATTGTCAATAATGAATAAATCATGTATGATATAAAAAATAAAAAAAGAAGGAGGAGTCTACGTTAGTAGCAAAGCATGTACGGTTATATAAATATAATCGGAATTAACGCCTGTGGACTAGAAATGAGGATGAAGCAGGAAAATTTGTTATATGTAGCATGATGTTATGGAACAAGTTGTAATTGCAATGATTATTATTGCACTAGGTTTTTATGTTTTTAAATTTTATCCTTTTGAAAAAGGAAATGTGATGAAATTAGTGATAGCCGCTATTTTCATTATTTTGACAGCTATTTGTAAAAGATTAGCGATTATGATTCCTTTATTTGGAACAGAGAGTTTAAAGATTGGATTTGAATATATTCCCTTGATGTTAGCAGGATATTTTTTATCTCCAAGCTATGCTTTTCTGGTTGGGCTATGTAGTGATGTGATAGGATTGATTATTGTCCCCACAGGATTTCCTTTCTTTGGATTTACACTAGGAACAATTTTAGTCAGTGTCATTCCTTCAATGGTTCATGTTCACTTTAAAAGAGTGAGTCCAACAAAAGTTTTAATGATTGTGATTGGTTTGATTGTTATATTAGGAGTAGGGGCTTCTTTATATATCAGTCAGTTAGATGTCGTTAGTATTTCAGATACGGCTTATTCATTAAAACTACAGGATAAAATAACATTAATTTCACTATGTCTTTTATTATCACTTCTTTTTGTTGTGATCATTCTCTTTTTAAAACGTAAGATTAATACACAAGAAGCCAAAACTTTTTCAACTTGGATTTTGTGTGTAGTACTGACAGAAATTGTTGTGACATTATGTTTAACACCATTATGGCTGGATATGATGTATCATATCCCATGGACGATTTCTTTATGTATTCGTGTAGTGAAAGAATGTGCTATATTGCCTATTGAAATATTTATTGGATATAGTTTAATCCCATTTTTAAGAAGAATATGGGTACACTTAGAAAAATAAACAACAAGGATTAAGAGTCCTGTTGTTTTTTTATTTCATGTCCATCTTCATCGACTTCAACAACCTCAAAAAAATATTCAAAAAGACGAGTTAATATGTTTTTCATAGACAAATTTTTCATTCCTTTCAAAATAAGTGTATGTTGATATTGAAAAATTATGTTTGAAAAGTCAAAAAATGTAAACACTAAAAAAGAGGTGATGAAAATGGATCATAAAGAATATGATCAGTTAGCTGAAACATTAAAACCAGTTGGGCATAAAATGAAAAATGCTTTTTTTGCTTTTATCTATGGAGGGATTATTGGGATTCTGGCACAGGGTGTCTTAGAATTTTTTATGAATGTTTATGATATCAGTCAAAAAGAAGCAACACCCATGATGACGATTACATTAGTTTTCATCAGTTGTTTATTAACGGGATTAGGTATTTATGATAAATTAGCACAAAAAGCCGGAGCAGGAACTTTCATTCCTATTACCGGTTTTGCAAATAGTATGACCTCAAGTGCCATAGATAGTCAAAGTGAAGGACTGATTATGGGAATTGGCAGTAACATGTTTAAATTAGGAGGAACAGTTATTACCTATGGAATTGTCAGTTCTGCCCTGTTAGGAGTGATACGTTATGTCATTACACTTTTTGGGTAATTCAGTCACTTTAGAAAATGTCTTTATCGCATCTTCTGGTACTGTCTGTGGACCTTTAGAGTACTTAGGACCATTAGGCAGCTGTTTTGATAAAAGTATTCAAGATTATCACTATGGTGAAAAATCATTTGAAAAAGCAGAAAGAAAAATGTTAAGAGATGCTTTGGATATCTGTTTAAAAAGAGAACGATTAAAATATCATGATGTAGATTTATATTTAGGAAGTGATTTATTGAATCAGATCACTTCTGTTAATTATTTAGCTAGAGAAATAATGAAACCATTTATTGGTGTTTATGGGGCTTGTTCAGGTTTTGCTTTATCATTAGCTTTAGGTTCTTTGCTTGTAGAAGCAGGATTTGTTGATAGAGTGATGACAATGGTATCAAGTCATAATGCTTCGGCAGAAAGGCAATATCGTTATCCTGTTGAATATGGTGTACAAAAGAAAGCAACAACAACCTTTACAGCAACCGGAGCAGTAGCAACTTTACTAACATCTCAAAAGCAACTTGTGAAAGTTGAAGCCATCACTTTAGGACGTGTCATTGATTATGGACAGACAGATGCGAATGATATGGGACGTGCGATGGCTCCTGCAGCATTTGACACATTGATGAATCATTTTCAAGATTTAAAACGTAGTTTTCATGATTATGATTTGGTTGTGACAGGTGATTTATCAATGTATGGACATCAGATTTTAAAAGAAATGTTACAACGTCAAAAAATAGACGTTGTTCGTTATAACGATTGTGGTTGTATGCTTTATGATTTATCTCATCAGCCCGTTTTTCAAGGAGGCAGTGGCTGTGCCTGTAGTGCTTTAGTGACAATGGGTTCTTTGTACCCACAACTTAAAGACAAAAAATTAAAAAGGATTCTCGTTGTTTCAACAGGGGCTTTGTTGTCACCAATGATGAGTGCTCAAAAAGAAAGCATTCCATGTATTGCCCATGCCATTAGTCTGGAGGCGGTAGAATGAATTATCTATTAGCGTTTTTATTTAGTGGTTTTGTTTGTCTGATTGCACAGCTTATCTATGATCATAGTCGTTTAACTCCGGGACATATTACGAGTTTATTTGTTGTCTTAGGTTCTTTTTTAGATCTTTTCCATATTTATGATCGTCTGGTTGATATTTTTCATGCCGGAGCTTTAATTCCCATTACCAGTTTTGGACATTCTTTAATGCATGGAGCTATGGCAGCTACGCAAGAATATGGTATTTTTGGTATTGCGATGGGAATGTTTGATTTAACAGCGGCAGGCATCAGTGCAGCTATTCTTTTTGCGTTTTTGGCTGCGATGATATTTAAACCAAAATCATGAACGATTCTTATGATTTAAAACATCGTATTTTAAATTATAAAGGAAGACTTGTCCATCTTTATTTTTTAGCAAGTTTATCTAACGATGTTTTGATTTCTCGACTGGTAGAAGGGATTGAAAGCAAAGAAGGAAAAGATTTAGAGAATTGTATTCATATGGGAGATGTTGTGATTGTTTCTACAAATGATATTGATAAAATACAAAAAGCCCTGTTAGGTGGCAATAGTGCTTTATTTGATGGTGAAACGACTTATTTAATGGATACCAAAAACTATCCTAATCGTTCTATAGAAGAACCAGAAACAGAAAAGAGTGTACGAGGGGCTAAAGATGGTTTTAATGAATCTATTTTAAATAATACAGGACTGATTCGTCGACGTATCAAGACACCAGAATTATGTTTTCATTTGACCACAATGGGAACACAAAATCCAATTGATATAGCTGTAGCTTATTTAGAAGATAAAGTGAATAATGATGTTTTAAATCAATTATTACAGCGTATTTCTCAAGTTCAATCACAAGAATTTATAATGAGTGATCGTGCTATTGAAGAAGTTCTGCTACAGCAGGGATATAATCCATTTCCTTTGGTTAGATATAGTGAAAGACCAGATATTGTCGCAACACATATTCAACATGGTTATATTGCGATTCTATGTGATACATCATCTTCCGTTGTCATGTTGCCAACAACTTTATTTGAAATTTTAGAACATGTCGAAGAACATCGTCAAACACCATTAATTGGGACATTTATCCGTTTGATTCGTATGGTTGCCGTTTTCCTATCTATTTATCTTGTGCCTATCTTTGCTTTATGTTCATCCTTTTTAAAATGGGATTATTCCTTTTTTATACAAATTCTGATTGTCGAACTTTCTATTGAGCTTTTACGTATAGCAACCGTTCATACACCCCAATCTTTATCGAATGCTATGGGATTGATTGCTGCTATTTTATTAGGAGAATTTGCGATTCAATTAGGTTTTTTCTCAGAAGATATTTTAATGTTTTGTGCTATCGGTACGGTGGGTGGTTTTGCAACACCAAATTATGAATTATCACTGACCAATAAATATATAAAAGTCATGATGATTTTTTGTATGATGTTTTTCAATGTTTATGGTTTTATTGTTTTTAATCTTATTGTATGGATAGCTTTAGCTCGTATTAAGACTTTTGGAGTATCTTATTTATATCCCTTATATCCTTTTCATGGTCGAGAACTTTTACGTTTTTTCATTCGTCAACCCAAACAGAATCAAACAAATGCATAATCCTCTCTTTTCAGTTTTTGGAAATAATGGTAGAATAGAAAAGAATGGGAGAGAAGATTATGGAAGCAAAGAATTATCAACATTATATTCAAATTTTAAAAGAAGAATTAGTTCCAGCAATGGGATGTACTGAACCCATTGCATTAGCTTATTGTGCCAGTAAATGTCGTGATGTTTTAAATGATGAAATCATCAAAGCTCATGTGCAAGTTAGTGGAAATATTATTAAGAATGTTAAAAGTGTTGTTGTTCCTAATACGGGAGGACTTAAAGGAATTGCGTCAAGTATTGCAGCAGGGATTGTTGCCGGAAAAACAGAAAAAGTCTTAGAGGTGATTGCTGAAGTTAGTGAACAACAAAAACAAAAAATGCATGAATGGTTACAACATATTCCTATAGATATTTCACCATTAGAGAGTGAATGTGCTTTAGATATATGTGTAGAACTGATTGGAAAAGAACATCAGGCAAAAGTACGCATTGCTGGTTTCCATACTAATATTGTTTTTATTGAAAGAGATCATGATGTTGTTTTTGAAATGGGAGTTGTCGCTTCAGCAGATCAATCATTAACAGATCGCAGTTTATTAAATATTCATGATATTTATGAATTTGCGAATAATGTTGAACTCGATCAAGTCAAAGACCTTTTACAAAGACAGATTGATTATAATTTTGCAATAGCAACAGAAGGATTAAATCATCACTGGGGTGCCTGTGTTGGACAAACAATACTGAAAACATATGGTGATGATGTCAAATTTAAAGCAAAAGCTTATGCTGCGGCTGGTAGTGATGCCAGAATGAGTGGCTGTGAAATGCCAGTCATTATTAATTCAGGAAGTGGGAATCAAGGGATGACTGCATCTCTACCAGTCATTGTCTATGCCAGAGAATTCAAGAAAACAGAGGAAGAACTTTATCGTGCATTGATTGTATCCAATTTATGTACAATCCATCAAAAAACTGGGATTGGAAGACTATCTGCCTATTGTGGTGCTGTGAGTGCTGGTATTGGGGCTGGATGTGGTATTGCCTATTTACTTGGTGGTGATTATGAAGCCATCTGTCATACAATGGTTAATGGTTTAGCGATTGTATCAGGAATCATCTGTGATGGAGCTAAACCATCTTGTGCTGGAAAGATTGCTGCCAGTGTGGATGCAGGAATATTAGGATACTATATGTATAAAAATGGCTGTGAGTTTAAAGATGGCGAAGGACTTGTTTTAAAAGGTGTCGAAAATACGATTCGTAATATCGGAGAATTATCACGTGATGGAATGAAGGAAACAGATAAGGAAATTATTAAATTAATGTGTCGTTAAGTATGTAAAAAACTATCCTTTTTGAAAATGTAATTTCAATCAGGATAGTTTTTATATTATGATTCATCTTGAGATATTTTCAATATAGATGATATATGTGTAACTTTTAAAGCATGGAGTCTAAGTTTGAGAACAAGTATATATATAATCATAATACTTAATATCAATAATATCATGATGAAAGAAAAATCAATACCAAAGAGCGAAGCCAAAAGGCATTCTAAAACAGGAATCATGAAAAATATGAATAATATTTTGACTTGTTTAATCAAATACATATGCTTTAATAAAGATAAAGGAATCCCTAATGAATACATAATAGATAAATTTTTTTGATTCTTTTTCATGTTTTTAAAAACATCATAAAATAAGAAGCATAAGATCAAAAAGGCAATCAGAATTTCCACAATAATAAAGATATGATGATAGAAATGATTATCTTTTTGTTGGATAAGCCAATCTGTAAGGACACTATGATAAACTGAAAGAGTGCTTTGACTTGCATATTGTTCATATGCCTGTTCAATATCACCATCAATGATGATTTCATAAGATAAAGTTTCATCTGTTAATAAATCATATTGAGTAGGATATTTTAAAGAATAAGGTGTGTTTTTTAATGTATTGATTAAATAATCATACGAATAATATATTTGCATTTGATGAACATCTTTTTCTTCAATGATTTCTTTAATAATAAATGTGAGAGGATAGCTTTCTTCTTGTAGTTGATAAGATAATTCAATGGTTGAACCCACTTGTTGTTGCAGGGCATCAGCTAGTTGTTTATTGATAATGATTTCATTATCATGTATTCTAGAAGAATCTGGACAAGGATAAATATTAACTTTTTTGAGTTGATGATTGATTTCTATAGGTTGAAAAGGAATCAAGCGATGGTAATCATCTATATCTTGTAAAGAAGATCGATAATCTGTAATATAAAGACTTTGATAATTAAGAGCATCTTTACCATGTTCTAACATGAATAAAGAATGATCAATTTGCACACATACCATTTCTATTAAAACTAGACATGTGAGTATCAATGACATGATCATCATCTTTTTATGAAATATTTGATGAAAATAATGATGAATAGATTTTTGATGATATTGTAGTTGAGGTGGTATTGGAAGTTTATTGGTTGGTGATGATAAAAGACAATGCAGTTGATGGTCTTTGATTTCATAACAATAATCACAATAAGGTAACATCAGTTGTTGTTCATGAGAAGCCACAATCACGACACAGGTTGCTGATAGTTTTTTGAGTAAATCTAAAACGATCTTTTTATTTTCTATATCTAATGATTCCGTTGGTTCATCACAGATAATAACTTGTGGTTTTTGCATGAGGGCTCTTGCTATACCAACTCTTTGTTGTTGTCCTGCAGAAAGTTCATGAGGGTAATGATCTTGAATTTCCTGCAAACCAAGTTGTGACATAATCGTATCCATAGACACATCTTCATGATAGATATCTTCTATCATTTTTAAGTTTTCATATACTGTCAGTTCGTCAATCAGTTCATAGGTCTGAAAAATACTCGTGATATGAATAGATGCATCTACAATTCTTTGACCACTCTCGATATCTTCATATCCAGCTGAAATATTTAATAAGGTTGATTTTCCACTTCCACTTTTCCCACATAAAAGATAAAATCCACAATTGGAAAAATCAAAAGAAAGATTTTGAAAAACAATATGATTTCCAAATGATTTATCAATGTTTTGAAGTGCGAGTTGCATAAGCATTCACCCCTTCTATAAAAATAATGATAATAGCTGTGATCAAGAAAGTCAGGAGATAAGATACAAGGGGTGATGATGATACTAACGGATAACCTAATTGAACTGCAATGGTATTAAAGAAATGATAAAGAGTTGTAGAAAAGATTGTTTGTAATATAAAAACAATAAGTAAACTTAATGCAATGATGACATCATAAAGAATCAATGGCTGATAACCATAATGTTGATAAATAGCAGTTTCTTTTCGATAACGTTTTCTATCAAAGAATAATATTAAGATATAAATAGCTATCAAGACAATGAATCCACCACCAATAAGCCAATAGAAATATAGAGATTGAAGATTTTCAACAGATGAATCATCAACTAAAATAGAATCTGTATAAACAACAAATTCACTTTTTTGACTGTTTAATACTTGATTAATATTTTGAGCAATAGTTGTTTCATCTTCTTGAACATCACTAATAAAAGATATATAAAGATATTTCACTTTATCTTTATTGGTTATATGATGATGACTTAATAAGTTTTCCATTGTTCCTTCCTGTAAAAAAATCATATAATCATCTTGATTTTGGGCATAAGCAATACCTACAATTTGAAGTTCTTCAGATAGTCCTTTATTTAATTGTAAAACTTCATTCATACCAATCAGCTGTTCCATGCTTTCTAAATGTTTAGCTTTATAAAGTTCTAAAGCAAGATTTTGTGAAATCACAACCTCTTGATTATTTTCCATCATTCTTCCAGCTAATAAATTGATTTGACAATCTTTAAACAGTTGATAATATTGCACATCAAATGAATAATCAGAAAAATTCACCGAATCAAGAACAGAAGAATCTTCTCCATCTTGAAATGTTTCAATATTTCGATAATCCATGTATAAAGGAATATCTTTTGGAAAAGATTGACCACTTTCCTTTTCATATGATTTGACATCATTTTCTAATATAGATAAACATGTTTGATAAAAATCTTTATTTTGATCTTCTGGTTTCATTGTTGATAAGGCTTCTTTGATATCATCAATATACATTTCTGGATAAAATACAGAATTAAAACTCACTTGTGCAGCCTGCCAGCCAAACTGATAACCAATAACGCCATTGACATTATCTCTAACAATTTGAATATCTTGGTCATCATATAAATCTCCAGTTTTTGAAGACATCTGATGATCACGGCTTTGAGTGATAATGAGATTATCAC
Source organism: Massiliimicrobium timonense (assembly GCF_002160865.1). Lineage (GTDB taxonomy): Bacteria > Bacillota_I > Bacilli_A > Erysipelotrichales > Coprobacillaceae > Allocoprobacillus. The sequence continues at coordinate 23,522 of NZ_NFLJ01000020.1, read as the reverse complement.
GTGTTTGCCATTTTCCATTTTGCTGAATCATCTGATCAAGAGAGGGGAATAAGGATATACCTACAAAAATAAAACATCCTATAAAAAAAGTAAATAATATTTTAACAAGTAAAGTCGCATATCTTGTTTGAATGATTTTGATAATAAGTGAAAAATGTTCTTTGATATGATGTAAAGAAATCTTCTTTTTCATGGTAATAGGCTCATCTTGAATCTCTTGATATTCTTCAATGACACCTTTTCCCATACGAATAACATGCCCTACATATTCATCTATCAAAGCTAATTCATGAGTGACTATAATAACACTTTTCTTGTGTGAAATTTCTTGTAATAAATCCATCACAAGATGACTGTTTTCATAGTCCAGTGCTGATGTAGGCTCATCACAAATAAGATAATCACAATCAACTAATAGTGAACGTATGATTTGAATTCTTTTTTTCTGACCTACAGATAACTTTTTCACTTTGGAATGTATAAAATCATTTAATTCAAAATGTTCCAACATTTCCATGATTTTATTTTGATCATTGATAACCAATAACAAATTATCCAAGACACTCATATTTTCTATTAAATGAATATTTTGTTCAACACATTCTACAAGACCACTATTTTCGACTTGTCCATCATAATCCTTATCTTTACCAGATATGATATTCAATAATGTTGTTTTGCCACATCCACTAGGTCCTATGATATAAGTTAAACCTTGATTAGCAATTGTTAAGTTGATATCTTTTAAGGCATGAATATCATTGTTTTTATTATGATATACTTTATGAATATGTGATAGTTTCATTGATTTCACCACCTGTATATATTATTCTAAAACTTCTTTTCTTATTTATATCATATATTTTTTTTAAGGAATAGGCAATATAAGCATAATAAAATACACTTTTTTGCATGAAAGGAAAGATTAAAAATCTTTATTTAATGTTTTTAGTAAGATATTCTTGATAAAGTGTTTTTCAGACTTGATTTTATTTTTTATGCAGAGTTTATTGTTATTTCTTGTGGTTTAAGGTATGATGAAAGAAGATAATAGTGATTTAAAAAAATCATATTTTATAAAAGCATAAGAGAAAGACGAGCGTAAATTTCATTTTCTATTTATGAAGTAGAGAATGAAGATGGGAGTGTGGCTTTTTAATAATACAGGAGAGGATGGGGTTATATGAAAAGAGTGCTCAAAAAGGGAAAGTTATGGTTTTTTTGTTTTATAATGATTATCTTCATTTCTATAATATGGCTATTTTTTTCTTATCATAAACAGATCAATGTGGTAAAACATATTCCTGATTATTCATCTGTAAAAGTCGTAGGAGATTATTTAGATAATGCTGATCTTATCAAGGCACCTTATATTCTTGAAGGAACAGTTACAGATATAAGTCCTTCGTTTGAATATGAAGGCGTTTCCTTTGTTAAAATCACATTTCATATGACGGATATATTATATTCTCAATCTGAATTAAAAGACAGTATCACTATTTTAAGGGAACAAGACATGTTTACACCACTTGAAATCAATCACCAATATATACTTTATCTTTATGATTATAAAGGACCTGTTGCTTCTCAAGTGAAGATGATTTGTGGTGGAAATTTAGGTGCATATGAAATTGTAAAAGGAGAAGCTCATGATACAAGTCAAACATTAGAAGAGTATAAACAAAATATAAAAGAAGCTTTAAAACAATAAAGACTAAAGAGTGATCAAGGAGAGATAAGTGTGAAAATAAAGAAAATAATACCGGTTATATTAGTAGGAATGATTGTTGTTATGATATTTGTTAATTTTATGGGTAGAAATGAAAAAATGAATGAAAAACCTCTTTCTATTGGAACAGAATATGGAGTTCAAGTCAATGATAAACAACTCTATACTTTGACTATTGATCATATATCAAAAGTACAAACTTATTTAAATCATGAGATCGTGATTATCGATTTGACCTATCAAAATAATCATATTGAAGAAAATTTTATAATTGATCATAAGAATTTTGATGTTATCGATGATGCGGACCAGACAATAGAATATATTGATTGTTCATTGATTCATAATAAACCTAAAGTCATAAAGAAAAATCAAACCTATTCAGCTCAAATTGCATATTCTATTCATAAAAATACAAAGGATCTTTTTTTAAAATTCCATACACCTTATACAGATGATATAGCATTATTTCAACTTCCAGTATATAGATGATGAAATTATAGATGCGAAGAATGTTTATAAATATGATTTGATTTAACTCTAGGATTATTGAGAAAATTATAGAAAAAGCTGAACGAATTCATATATCGTTACAGCTTTTTTGTAGAAATGAATGTGGATGGAAAGAGTTCATAAAAGATGGCTGAATGCATCTGTCCTTGTGGATCTTGCCAATAGTCATGTTGAATATCATAAATTTGAAAACCGAGTGTTTCATAAACATGTTGGGCACGTTTATTAGATAGGTCAGTACTTAAAATAATACGTTTATATCCTTTAGAAAATAAATATGATATAAGAAGTTTTAAAGCTTGTTTTCCTAAACCGTGATTTTGTAGATTCAAAACACAAATTTTAATACCAATTTCTACACAATGAGAACTATGAGAAAAATAGCACATTTCACCAATGGGTTGATGTTGATATTCAATGATGAGTCTTTTTTTATTATCAGTTATTAATTGTTGTATAACTTCTTCAACAGAAGTGTGAATACCATGAGGAAAACCAGCATGTGCCATGATTTTTCCATCATTCCACCAAGTTGTTAAAAGTGTGGCATCGTGTTGAGTTGCCCTGCGAATAAGAATATCTTTGTTGCTTATTTGCATTATTGACTATCCTCAAAGCGTTTCATTAATTCTTGTGCCTGTGCGTATTGATGATAAGGAACATAAAAATGATAGTTTTCAAGATATGGTCCGACTTTTAATGATAAGCCACTTCCCATCTCTTGAATACATTCATAAACAATATGATGTTGTTCCAGTGTTTCTTTAATTGCTTCACACCAGATAGCTGATTGAGTAATCAAAAAACAATAATCATCATCATGAACTTCTCTTAAGGCTGCTGAGTGGCAATAAGGACATCTTTCTTGATTGGTTAGATGATAACAATTTTCACAATAATTCATAAAATATTCATCTCCTTTTCATCATTATAACATATATATAGAAAATAAAAAAAATCATCTTTGCTAAAAAAGATGATCAATCCTATTTATTTTTTTCTTCTTCTATTTTTTCTTGATGATAAAAGTCCTTCTGTTTTTTCCCTATAATTCATAAAAGAACCTAAATCATAAACATCATAACCTTGTTTCATAAGTTTTCTACATGCTTTTTCACTAAAAACTTTATTGACAGCATAAAAATAATATTTCATGTTCTGATCAGGATAAGTTTCTTTAAACTTATCTAATAAACGAAATGGAAAACATTGAGCATCAGCAATATGTAAATCATCATAATCTTTAATCTCATCTAAACATATAATTGTGATTTGTTCAGGATGTTTTAAATAACGACGATAACCTTCATTAATATCTAAACTTTTAATTATTTCTTTCTTTTTAAAACCAAACATTTTATTTCCTCCAATACTTATCTATAATATCACTATTTCTTTCTTTTTTCTATTGCTTTTCTATATTTTATGTGTTATTATAACCAAGCAGTAACAATTGGCCTGTTGGAGAAACGGTTAACTCACATGCCTTTCACGCATGCATTCACGGGTTCGAATCCCGTACAGGTCACCAAATAGGGGTGTGGTTCAATGGTAGAGCATCGGTCTCCAAAACCGTGGACGCGGGTTCGATTCCTGCCACCCCTGCCATTCAAAAGTGAGTCGAGGCATCGACTTTTTTTCTTTATATCGTTTGCAGGGGAACCTGCTTTTTTTATTTTATGATATATTTTTTCTTTAATTTCTTATCCAATACTATATAAACAATAGAAGATATTATTAAACCTATAATTAATGATAAAATCCATAAAGAAGTCCAATTTCTATAAAGGCCATAAAACATAATTTCCATGAAAAAGAGAAGAACACAAAAGAAATAGTTTAAATTTTTTGTATCTTCTTTCCAATATTTTTCTTTATCAATTGGATTTAATGTTTCATAAAATTCATATCCATTATCCCATTCTCCTACTATTTGAAGATGTGAATTTTTGATTTTATTTGTGAAAAACCAAAAGATAAAATAGATTAGATGAACACTAATGATGACAAAAATAATATTTTCCATATTGATTCTCCTTTATAAAAATACAATAATGTATTATAGGCTACATTATTATATAATGAAGTCAGTTCCATAACAAGAATATGTCGTTTAAATAATCTAAGATAAAATGTGAGTTAATGATTTGAAGGAGGTAGTATTCCATGACGACTAAGGGATTTGGATATTGTGGTTTGGCTTGTGATTACTGTCAAGATAATCAAGAGTGCGTGGGCTGTAAACAGGGTGGATGCCCAGAAAAGGAAATATGTAAAAATTATCAATGTTGTACAACTCAAAATTATCAATATTGTTTTGAATGTCCTGATTTTCCATGTGAAGATAGTCTTTTATATAAACTAAGAATCAGAACATTCTGTTACTATATCCAACAATATGGAGAAGATGAACTTGCAAGAAAATTAAAAGAAAATAGTGATAAAGGAATCCAATATCACTATAAAAATCAACATGTTGGTGATTATGATGCATTTGATACAGAAGAAGAAATTATTCAGTTTATTCAAAGTGGGATTAAATAATGAATAATTCCATATTATTTTTTGAAAAGTTTTTGAATAAGATTCCAACCTAGTGAATCTTTTTTCTTTGGTTCACTTTTTTGACAATAGCTTAAAAATGACTTGCGTGGATTATCAAGATGATATTGTTTTGCCCAATCTTTAAAATGAAGATTGATATAATTATTTAACACAACAGGATCTCTTTTATCATGATAAAGTGTCACTAAGTGAAGGGGATCATTGATAAGAATATGGTTATTCATAAAATAATCAAACATATCACAAACCAGATTATTATTAAGAATAGAAAATGAATAGGTGTCTTTCGTTGTGAGAATATCTAAATCAATAAAATATTGAAAATACATACCAGCCATTCCAAATGCACCTGCACCTGCATGGAGAATGCCATTGGTACTATACATAGAAATTTGAATTTCTTTGATGTCTGATAATTCAATAAGAATTTCATTATATTGGATATATCCATCATTGCAATAGAGTGTATCATAGCCTTTCCATTGGTCAATATCTTGCTTATAAAAGGATACCTTGACTTCCCTTCTTTTCATATAGTCATGAATTCTTTGATTAAGTTCTTCCAACCTTTTTTGTGAATCATGGATAAAATCTTGTTTTTGTTGTAAAGCCTCTCTTATAGATAATTGATTGTTTAAAATCAGTTTGATTTCATCAATAGAGATTTCCATAGAACGTAATAATAAAATGAGTTTTAAAATATCAATGTCTTTTTGTGTATAATCACGATAACGATTATCTAAACGTTGTGGGTGAATAAGTCCTTCTTTTTCATAATAAATGAGTGCCTGTTTCGTGATACCAAGCATATCTTCAACTTCATGTGTTTTCATATCATTTCTTCCTTTCCTAGCTATATCTTACACTATATGCTAAGAATACAGTCAAGCATTTTGTTATTCAACATTGAAATTTTTTAATAAATGAGTTATGACAGACTGGTTCTACTATACAATTCTTGATGAGTACACTTTGTTTCGTGTTTTTATTTTGTTTTGATCTATGTTAAGATGGAAGTGATATAAAAAACTATAGAAGACTCAACTTGATAAAGGAGGATTGTTTTATGGCATCCTTATTACAGAATACATATAATACACGTTATCTATTATCGCATGATATACCATTGATAAGAAGTGATGTTCCCATGAAAATGACAGAAGATGAAAAACAGTGGCTTATTCATCAAAATATCTATACCATTTTTGATTTGCGTAGTGAAAAAGAATGTTCTATGTTGCCAAGTGCTTTTGAAGGAGATTCAAGATTTATGTTATATCACACACCTATAACAGGAGCCAATACGATTCCTAGTACCCCAGAAGAAGTAAGTATTTCTTATATGTCTATGGTTGATTCTACAATGATCAATATTATTTATCAAATATGTCATGCTTCTTCAGGCGTTTTTTATTTTTGCTCAGCAGGAAAAGATCGTACAGGTGTGGTATCTGCTTTACTTTTGCTTTGTCTAGGTATAAGTCATCAACAAATTATTGAAGATTATATGAAATCAAAAGAAAATCTGCAATTGTTATTGGAAGATTATGCTCGAAATTCAAATGTTTCTATTGATGTGATCATGCCAAGAGAAGAATATATGGAGTGCTTATTAAATAGTCAGAAAATCAAAAATATAGTCAATAAATTTTTAAAATGAAAGTTATATTTTTTTAAATTTTCCATATCTTTATGTTATAATATAAATATAGGTAAAGGAGGAATCATATATGGCTCAAAATTTAAAATTTACGGTTACAGATCCAGTTGGACTTTATGCAACTCCTACGACAGAATTAGTGAATACTGTCAAACAGTTTTATTGTCATGTGACATTAAATTATGGAAATAAAAGTGTTAATTTGAAAAGTATGATGGGGGTTTTATCTTTAGGAATTCCAACCAAAGCTCAAATAGAAATTGTGACTGAGGGAGAAGATGAAAAGAAAGCGATTGAAGTGATTAAAGATAAAATCAATGAATTAGGAATTTCTACAATTGAATAAGGTGATAAGGTATTCTATAATGGATACCTTTTTTGTTGGGGTAATCATACAAATAATTTGAGAATCGTTGTCAGATATGAGATACTTATAAAAAGGAGGTTGTTTCATGATTCAATATATTAGAAAAAGAGATGGACGAATGGATCAATTCGATGTTAATAAAATTGCAGGAGCCATTTATAAGGCTTTTCAGGCTACAGAAGCAAAATATGGATTGGATGCGGCTATTGACTTGGCTCATGTTGTAGAACATAAATTAGAAGAACGACATACTGAATTACCTACAGTGGAATTGGTACAAGATACGGTAGAAGAAACCTTAATTGAAAAAGGTTATGTACGTATTGCGAAAGCTTATATTTTGTATCGTGCTGAGCGCACACGTTCAAGAGATCGTAAATCACGCTTGATGAAAACATTAGAAGAAATTACTTTTCAAGATGCTAAGGATAGTGACTTGAAACGAGAAAATGCGAATGTGAATGCTGATGCTCCAATGGGGACAATGTTGAAATATGGTGCAGAAGCAGCTAAACAGTTTAATGAAATGTTTGTCCTGAATCCTTTACATAGTGCTGCTCATCGTTCTGGTGACATTCATATTCATGATATGGATTTTTTAACCCTAACAACAACATGTACACAAATTGATATTATAGATTTGTTTCATGGTGGTTTTTCAACGGGTCATGGTGTTTTACGTGAGCCTAATAGTATTACGACTTATTCAGCTTTGACATGTATTGCGATTCAATCAAATCAAAATGATCAACATGGGGGACAGGCGATTGTCAATTTTGATTATGGAATGGCTGAAGGTGTGAAAAAGTCTTATGTGAAATGGTATTTGAAAGCTATCAAAGGAGCTTTGAAATTATTGATTGATAATCAGGATGAACTTATACAAGAGTTACAATCTTTATCTGTTCAACCATCTTTAAGTGATGAAAGTTATTTTGAAGTTGAAAAAGATATTTTTTGTAAGCATGGAATCACTTTGGATGTTGTAGAACGTATACAAAAGTATGCCAGAGAACAGGCTTATCAAGATACGAATCAAGAAACTTATCAGGCAATGGAAGCCTTGATTCATAATTTAAATACAATGAATTCTCGTGCGGGAGCACAAGTGCCTTTTAGCTCATTGAATTATGGAATGGATACATCTGTTGAAGGGCGTATGGCTATTCGTAATGTTTTACTGGCAACGGAAGCAGGATTAGGTCATGGAGAAACACCAATCTTTCCGATTCAGATTTTTAGAGTCAAAGAAGGTATTAATTATCAAAAAGGGGAACCTAACTATGATTTATTCCAGTTAGCTTGTCGTGTTTCAGCCAAAAGACTCTTTCCTAATTTTTCATTTGTGGATGCTTCGTTTAATAAACAGTATTATAAAGGAACACCTGAAACAGAAATTGCCTATATGGGATGTCGTACGCGTGTAATGGGAAATGTCTATGATCCCACACGTGAAATCTCACCAAGACGAGGAAATTTGAGCTTTACTTCTATTAATTTACCACGACTTGCCATTAAGTCAAAAGGTGATATTGATGAATTTTTTATAAAACTTGATCAATTGATTGATTTGTGTATTGATCAGTTGTTAGAAAGATTTGAAATACAGTGTAAACGTAAAGTCATGAATTATCCGTTTTTAATGGGGCAGGGTGTCTGGCTGGATTCTGAAAAATTAAAACCAACCGATGAAGTCAGAGAAGTTTTAAAACATGGAACATTAACAATTGGGTTTATTGGTTTAGCTGAAACATTAAAATCATTGATTGGTTATCATCATGGAGAAAGTGAAAAAGCTCAAATTCTTGGTTTGCAGATTGTTGCCCATATGCGCCGTCGTGTAGATGAAGCAGCTCAAAAATATCATTTGAATTTTTCTTTAATTGCGACTCCAGCCGAAGGATTATCTGGACGTTTTGTCAAATTAGATAGAAAGATTTATGGGAAAATTGAAGGAGTGACGGATCGTGAATATTATACAAATAGTTTTCATGTTCCTGTATATTATCCTATCAGTGCTTTTGAAAAGATTAAGATTGAAGGACCTTATCATGCTTTAACAAATGGTGGACATATCAGCTATATTGAAATGGATGGAGATCCTACCAAAAATTTACCAGCTTTTGAAAAAATAGTCAGAGCGATGCATGATGCCAATATGGGTTATGGAGCTATAAATCATCCTGTTGATCGTGATCCGGTCTGTGGCTATAATGGAATTATTAATGATGTCTGTCCAAAATGTGGACGTCATGAAACACCATATGAAGGTTTTGAAAGAATTCGTCGTATTACGGGTTATTTAGTTGGGACATTGGACCGTTTTAATGACGCTAAAAAAGCCGAAGAAAAGGATCGTGTCAAACATGATATCAACAAAGATTAGATTATATGGTGTTGTGAATGATTCTATTGTAGATGGACCGGGATTACGCTATACTATCTTTACACAAGGATGTCCACATCATTGTCAAGGTTGCCATAATCCTGAGAGCTGGGATGAAAATGGAGGCTATTTAGAAGATATTGATCATATTATAGCGGATATCATGAAAAATCCACTTTTAGATGGAATCACTCTCTCTGGTGGAGAACCTTTTCTTCAATGTCAACCTTTAATTGCTTTATTAAATCAGATAAAAAAGCAGACACATTTACATATCATGATTTATAGTGGTTATACTTATGAAGAAATTTTTACATTAGGTAAAGAAGCTATTGAGCTCCTTTGTCTATGTGATACTTTAGTCGATGGACGTTTTGTTTTATCTTTAAGAAGTTTAGAATTAATTTATAAAGGTTCATCTAATCAAAGAATCATTGATGTTCAAAAGAGTTTACAATATCATTGTCTTTATGAACAGAAAGTGAATGAATATGGAGAGTTTGTTGATTAAACAAATTCTTTTCTTTATCTATAAGTTTATTTTCGATATAATATAAAAAGTAAAGGAGGGAAACGATGAAGCCTTTATTATGTTTTGATGTTGATGGAACATTAAGGGATAATGTCAACCATCAAGTGTGTTTATCTACCCAAAAAACACTGCAATTATTAAAGAAAAAAGGTTATCATATGATTATTTCTTCAGGACGTGGGTTAGATTCATTAACAAAAACAGGACTCATGGATATGTTTGAATGGGATGGTTTTGTCTGTAATAATGGACAGCGTGTTTTAGATGCCAACAAACATGAAATCTTTCATGCTTTGATGGATCCTCAGGCTGTTTTAGATGTTTTAGATATTGCTGAAAAATATCATTATGCAGTGACTTTAAAATCAACGCAACGTGTCATTACCAAAGAACCCGATGCTTATGTATTGCAGACACAACAATATTTTCAAAATCAGATTCCACCAGTAGGAACTTATCATGGACAGGATGTTGAAGCAATGATTGTTTATGGACCACTGGGATATGATTATGCCCCTTTTCAAAAAGTCAAAGGTGTTCATGTTTTACCGGGAGAATCAACTTATGCGGATATAACCATTGCCGGATTGTCTAAAGCCACTGGAATTCAAAAATTAATGCATTTATTGAATTTGGATGAATATATTGCTTTTGGAGATTCGTTAAATGATGTTGATATGTTTCAACACGCCAGTCAAAGTGTTGCGATGGGACAGGGTAATGAACAGTTGAAATCAATAGCAACATTCATTACAAAACCGATTGATGAAGATGGTATTTATTATGCTTGTCTTCAACTAGGATTGATTGAGGAAGGAGAATATGAATGACAAAAGAAGAAGCAATTCAAAAAGCTCATGCTATGAGTGCTTATATAGAAAGTGAACAGGCTGATGAAAAGACTCATGATTTTGATGATCTCTGGCAAAGTCTTTATGATATATGCCAACTGGCAACTTACGGGATTGTGGAATTAACACAGGAAGAAATTGATGAAGCAATCAACTGGCTTAAAGATACACAAATGCTGACAAAGCAGTATCAGGAAACAGAAATATATTTTTCATAAGGAGGAAGTTGTATGAAAGTTGTTGATATGCATTGTGATACTATTTCAGCTATCCATCTTCAACAAAAAGAAGGACAGTCTATTTCTTTAAAGCATAATGATTTGCATCTAAGTCTAGAAAAAATGCAAAAAGGTGATTATTTATTACAGAACTTTGCGATGTTTACACCATTAAATATGACTGATGATGCATGGCAATATGCCCATGATCTGATTGATACATTTTATCATGAAGTTAATCAATATCCAGATTTAATAGGTGTTGTGAAAAACTATCAGGATATTCAAGACAATATTCAAAAACAGCGTATGAGTGCCTTATTGACATTAGAAGAAGGAGCTGTTGTACGTAACCAAATTCAACATCTTCAGCATTATTATGATTTAGGTGTGCGTATGATTACATTAACATGGAACTTTTCAAATGGAATAGGTTATCCTAATTTTTCTATGGATGATCCTAATCATGGATATCATACATGTGATAATGTTCATGGTTTGACAGAGTTTGGAAAAGCTTATGTTCAAGAATGTGAACGTTTAGGCATCATCATTGATGTTTCTCATTTGAGTGATGCAGGATTTGAAGATGTGTTCCGATACACAACCAAACCTTTTGTTGCCTCACATTCTAATGCCCGTCAGGTTTGCCCTCATGCTCGTAATTTAACTGATGAAATGATTTTAAAATTAGCCAGTCGTGGTGGGGTCATGGGAATTAATTATGCTGCCGACTTTTTACATGAAAACAATGAAGAACATGCTGTATCAAAGATTGAAGATATTGTCAAACATATCCTTTATATTAAAAATCTGGCAGGTATTGATTGTATTGGATTAGGAAGCGATTTTGATGGTATTCCACCTTATCTGGAATTGCAGGATGCTTCTTATTTGCCAATGTTAGAAAAAGCTTTAAAAGAGGTAGGATTATCAACTGAAGATATTGAAAAGATTTTTTATAAGAATGTCTTAAGAGTTTATCAAAATGTTTTATTATAAGAAAAAGCAGATGGGTGGGAGCCTCATCTGCTTTTTTGATATCAGTTTGGGAAAGGATATCATGAAGTAGTCAAAATTTGAAGGGAAAACAAATTATTTCTGACTACATATACACTATAACAAATGATTTTGTTTAAAATTTCATGTAATTGTCAAAAAATATGTGATAGAAAAAAAGATGAAGAAATTGGTCTATATTTCCTTTAAGATTTTATGTTATAATCATATAAAGTCGAAAAATGGAGGGTGCATGGATGATGAAAAAGTGGGGATTAGCACTCATATGTGCATTATTGTTGATGGGATGTCATCCTCGTCAATCTGTTGTTGAAAATGAAATCACTTCATCTACAAAACAAGATGTTTATCAATATCAGGATTTGTTATTGTTTATTGATAAGAAAGCTTTTCAACAAGATGGTTTTTCTTTTCAAATTGAACTCAATGGTGTAGGAATAGGGGATTTTGCTGTTTTTACAGATCAGTCACATCATCAGGCAACATGTGTCCTTTCATCACAAAAAGATTGTCAACTGACATTTACATTTGAGGAAGATTGTGTTATTGTCAAAGCAACAAAAGAAGATGATTTTTTAGGTGCTGATTTATCAGGACATTATGTATTACAGGAGGCGTTATTGTGAAGAATTTGTTCTATAGGCTGATTATTTTTTTGGATACTGCACAAGAAAACGATACAAATTATAATATTGCATGGTTTATGGCCAATAATTTTTATCGTATAGCGAATATGCGTATTAGTGAGCTGGCTGCTGAATGTTTTGTATCACCAGCGACCATCTCACGTTTTTGTCGTGCCTTAGGGTATGAAAACTTTGCTCATTTAAAACAGGAGTGTTATACTTTTCATTCGCATGATAAAAAGTTCAACAATTTAATTAATATCCCTTTAGAAACAATGAAAGAACATCCTCAGCTGGCAACTCAACAATATATTCAACAGGTGATTCAATATATATCTGATTTACCTGAGTTTCTTGATTGGAATGAAGTGGACGCTATTTTAAAATTGATTCATGATAGTGATTCTGTGGCTTTTTTTGGAACGCAGTTCTCACAAAGTGCAGCCTTGCATTTACAGACAGATTTATTAATGCTGGAAAAATTCACAATGGCTTATATGGATTCATCTCGCCAGTTAGAATGTGCCAAACAATTAACGTCAAATAGTGTCGCCATTATTATGACGGTCAATGGTTATTTTACCAACAGTCATTCTAAGCTTCTACAATATCTTAAAAAATCCGGTTGTCAGGTTGTTTTAATCACGTGCCATCCTCATCTGGATTTAAAAATACCTGTTCATCATCAACTGGTTTTAGGACGTTCTAAAAATCGAAAGACGGGAAAACATAGTCTATTGACAGCAGTTGAATTAATGTCATTAAGATATTATTGTTTATATTATCCATCACTTCAAGAATTAAAGGGACATCTTCTTTAATTCTTTTTTTCTTGTGATAGTTTTGAAAATTATATATAATAAACATAATTAAAAGAGGGTGAAATTCGTGAAAGAAATAAAACAAGAAGAAATTATACAGGCAGTTAAAGAACTGTGCATTCAAGCCAATTATGAATTACCTGAAGATGTTCAACAGGCATTGCATCATGCCTGTCAAGAGGAAGATAGTATGCTTGGAAAACAGACATTGTCTATATTAGAAGATAATGCGATGATTGCGAAAACATCTCGTATGCCCATTTGTCAAGATACGGGAATGGCCTGTTTATTTGTTGAAATAGGTCAAGATGTACATATTCAAGGTTCTTTACAGGAAGCTTTACAAGAAGGTGTCAGACAGGGCTATCAGGAAGGCTATTTAAGAAAAAGTATTGTTGATGATCCGGTTTTTGAAAGACGCAATACACAGGATAATACACCAGCTTATATTCATTATGACATTGTGGAAGGAAATCAACTCAAAATTATTGTAGCACCAAAAGGATTTGGTAGTGAAAACATGAGTCAAGTTAAAATGTTAAAACCAAGTGATGGGGTTGAAGGAATCAAGGACTTTGTGTTGAAAGTGGTTGAAGAAGCTGGACCTAATGCCTGTCCACCAATGGTGATTGGTGTCGGAATTGGTGGAACGTTTGATTATGTCACATATCTTGCGAAAAAGGCAATGTTAAGAAAAATTGGGACACATCATTTAGATAAGCGATATCAACAATTGGAAGAAGAATTGTTAGAGAAAATCAATCAGACGGGTATTGGACCAGCTGGTTACGGTGGCAAAATCACAGCTTTATCTTTAAATATTGAAACTTATCCAACACATATTGCAGGAATGCCGGTGGCTGTATCTATTTGTTGCCATGTGGCTAGACATAAGGAGGTTATCTTATAATGAAACATATGACAACACCTTTGACATTAGAGCAAGTACAAGAACTCAAAGCGGGTGATCAGATTCTTTTATCAGGCGTTATTTATACAGCCAGAGATGCGGCTCATAAGCGTTTGGTTACACTGATTGAACGAGGTCAAGATTTACCTTTTTGCTTGCAAGATCAAATCATTTATTATGTCGGTCCAACACCTGCAAAACCTCATCAGGTTTTTGGCAGTGGTGGTCCAACAACAGCTGGTAGAATGGATGCCTATGCTCCTACTTTGATGAAACTGGGATTACGTGGCATGATTGGAAAAGGATATCGTCAACAAGTCGTCAAAGATGCCATGCAAACATATCATTGTGTTTATTTTGGAGCCATTGGTGGAGCAGGAGCCTATATTTCTCGTTGTGTTGAATCAAGTGAAGTGATTGCTTTTGAAGATTTAGGACCAGAGGCTATTCGTCGACTGGTTGTCAAGGATTTTCCTTTGACAGTCATTATTGACAGTCAGGGAAATGATTTATATGAAATGGGAAGAAAACAATATATAAAGGAGCATAAACATGTCCATTCATGATTATAATGAAGTTGATATTTTATATACTTTGATGTCCTATGTGAATGTATCTTCCCCACAGGATATGTATTATTCGATTGCTCACACGATTTTAACACATATAGATCAAATCCCAAGTATCAGTATTAATGATTTGGCTGATTTATGTTATACTTCACCAGCAACTATTTCACGTTTTTGTAAAGATATGAATTGTAAGAGTTTTGTGAATTTTAAAAATGAAATTGCGATTGCTTTAGAAATTGCAAGAAATGAAATTCATTTATCACCTTCTGACAATCAAAATATTTTAGAAGATGCTGAATATTTGAAAAATAAAATGTATCAAGAAGCCATTGAATCTTTATCACTCGTTCAAAATTCCATTTCTATGAGTGATATTGATCGTATTTGTGCAATGATCTATGAAGCTAAAAAAGTTCATATGTTAGGTTATCAGTTTAATAAGATCATTTCTAATGATTTTCAGATGAAAATGCTGAAACATCGAAAATTTATCTATGCCTTTGTAGAACGTGGCGATGAAATTCAAAGATTAGATATGATTGATGAAAGCAGTTTAGTCATTATTATTACAGTTCGTGCCAGAGAACAGCTAATGAATGCTTTGATCAATAAAGTTAAAGAACATCATCCTAAAATATTGTTATTGACAATGAATCAGACTTATCAAAATGAAGATATTGACTGGATATATCGCATTGATGGAACAGAAAGTCAATATAGTGAATCTTCTTTACAGGGAACAATGAATTTTTTAAGTTTATTAAATTTAATATATGTACGATATGGATTGTTATATCGAGAATAGGAGAGAAAGATGTATAGTTTTTTAAATGATTATAGTGAAGGGGCTCATCCACGCGTTTTAGAAGCCTTAAATCAGACAAATCTTATTCAAACTGTTGGTTACGGAGAAGATGAATATTGTACGAAAGCAAAAGAAGTGATTCTTCAAAAAATAGGTCAACCTCATGCAGATGTTCATTTTCTTGTTGGTGGAACTCAGACAAATATGTTAATGATTTCCTATGCTCTTAAACATTATCAGGCTGTCATTGCCTGTGATGAGGGACATATTCATGTACATGAAACAGGGGCTGTAGAAGGCGCTGGACACAAGATACTGGTTCGTCCACATGTGCATGGAAAAGTCACTTGTGATATGATTAAAGATATCTGTTTACAACACAAAGATGAACATATGGTTCAGCCACGTATGGTTTATATTTCACAGACAACGGAGCTAGGAACTTATTATACACGTGAAGAATTACAGGATTTATATCAAACTACCCGTCAATATGGTTTATATCTTTTTATGGATGGAGCACGTTTGGGGAGTGCTTTAGCTTTACCAGATGCACCAACTTTAGAAGAAATTGCTAAAAATGTAGATGCTTTTTATATTGGTGGTACAAAGATGGGAGCTTTATTTGGTGAAGCACTTGTTATTATTCATGATGATTTAAAACCACAATTCCGTTATCATATGAAAAATAAAGGGGCTATGTTGGCTAAAGGTCGTCTTTTAGGTATTCAATTTTATGAATTATTGAAAGATCATCTTTATGAAGATATTGGTCATTATGAAAATCAGATGGCTGATTTGATTCGTCAGGCATTGATTCAAAAAGGTTTTTCGATTTATGAACCTTCTCAAACAAATCAAATTTTTGTCGATTTACCACAAAAGGCTTTAGAAGCGATTGAAAAAGAATTTATGGTCACACATATGGGTACTGTTTCAGGTGGTGAACGTATTCGTATTGTCACATCATGGGCAACTTCTAAAGAGGCTGTCAATGCATTTGTGCAGTTGATTGAAAATCTTTAGAATAAATCCCACTGTACAAGACTTAAGAGTTGTATTATAATAGGGTCTAGGGAAGAACCCTAATATACATAGAAATGGAGATTATAGTATGAATAAAAATGAATTATTAGAAAAAGTTTCTTTAGCATCAGGATTAACAAAAAAAGAATCTGAAGCTGCTATTAATGCTTTTTTAGAAACTTTAACTGATGTTTTAAAAGCAGGAGATAAGATTTCTTTAAAAGGTTTTGGAACTTTTGAAGTTCGTACAAGAGAAGCCAGAACAGGACGTAATCCAAGAACTGGTGAAACAATGGAAATTCCTGCAAGTAAAGTTCCTGCTTTCAAAGCAAGTGCAGCTTTAAAAAATGTTGTTAATGAAAAATAAAGTATGAAAAAACCTACAGATTTTGATCTGCAGGTTTTCTTTTTTTTATTTAATAATTGTTCCTTCACAAGGAGCGCCAGCAGCATTTGATTCATCAGTATCAATATGCATAGCAAGAGCATAACTGTCACTTACACGACAGATGACATCTCCAAAGATTAAAGAACGATCGGCAGATTTCACTTCTACACTGACAACATCTTTATCTTGTACTCCAAATTCTTTTGCATCAGCAGGTGTCATATGAATATGACGTTTTGCAGCAATCACACCACAAGGAATTTCAACTTCACCAGCAGGACCTACCAATTTACAACCAGCAGTTCCTTCGATATCTCCAGATTCTCTAATAAGTGCTTTGACACCTAATGCTCTGGCATCAGTTAAAGACACTTCTACTTGTGTATTAGCACGTGTTGGACCTAAGATAGACATTTTTGTTTCTCCTTTTGGACCAACGACAGTGACTTTTTCCTGACAGGCAAATTGTCCAGGTTGTGATAAATCTTTTTTGTTAGTTAAAACATATCCTTCACCAAATAAAGTTTCTAAATCTGCTTGTGATAAATGAACATGTCTTGCAGAAGTTTCGACTAAAATTGTTTTTCCCATATAATATCCTCCTATAACATACATATCTTACAACTTTTTTGCCTATTTGCAAAGGAATTTGTTTTATTTTTACTAAAAACATCTTATGTTATTTTTTTAAGACTTAATTTTCAACAAATGAAAAAGGTAACGTTTTACTTTTGATAGAAAACTGATATAATAAAAAAGAAATGTAGGTGATAAAGATTGAATCTTAGTATTGTGATTAACTTTATAAGATCAGCAATAGATTTGATTGCAGTATGGTTTATTCTCTATTATTTGATTTCGATGTTTAAAACAAATATGAAAACCATGCAGCTTTTCAAAGGTGTTCTTTTTATTTTGATTGTTAAACTTTTAACCAGTTTATTAGGTTTAACAACATTAAATTATCTTGTAGATAGTATTATTAATTGGGGCGTTTTAGCCATTATTATCATTTTCCAACCAGAAATTCGTACTTTGCTTGAAAAAATGGGTCAAACTAAAATGAGTGTAAAAAAAGAAATCAGTAATGATGAAAAAGAAAGATTGATGGATGAACTGGTTGATGCTATATCAACACTGGCAAAGGAACAGACAGGAGCTTTGATTACGTTTGAAAGAACTCAATCCATGATTGATTATATTAATACTGGTACAAAGATTAACGCTGATATTCGTAGTGAGCTTTTTTTAACGATTTTCTGGGAAGGAACACCCTTACATGATGGGGCAACGATTATTCAAGGAGATCGTGTGGCTTGTGCAGCGGCTTTTTATCCACCAACGAATAAAGAATTAAGTCCTAAATATGGGGCACGTCATCGTGCAGCGATTGGGATTAGTGAAATCACGGATTCTTTAACCGTTGTTGTGAGTGAGGAAACTGGAACGATTTCTTTTGCGACAAATGGTGAATTAAGAAAGATTCCTATCAAAGAATTAAGAGCATCACTGGTTAATGAATTACAGTGGTTTAAATCTAGTGATGAAGGAGGTCAAGCTCATGAGTCCTAGAAATGCAAAAAATAATAAACCTTTAAAAGATACAACAACAGATTTCTTTTTAAAGATTGTAGAAAAAGAAAAGGCTCAATCGACAAAAGAATCTACAAGTAAAGACACAGTCAATGAAAAAAAAGTCAAAGCGATTGATACGGGTGCTCGTTTTTATAATTATATGAATCAAATATTAGATAAAATACTTTCTAGTAAAGTATCAATTATGATTTTGTCTTTTATGATGGCTGGTATTTTATTTTATAGTGTATCTGGAAAAGATATTTTAACTAGCCCAACTTCTGGAGCAACATTAGAAAATGTTCCAGTACATGTAGAAAATCTTGATGATTCTCTGGAAGCTTCGGGTATTCCCGATAGTGTTTCGGTTGTGTTGGTTGGTCCCTCTTTAGATATATATAAAACGAACTTTTCTAAAGATTATGAAGTTTATTTGGATTTACAAGATTTAAATGCGGGTGACTATGTTTTGAACTTACGTACACGTCATTTTCCGGAATCTTTGCAAGTTGTTTCGATACCGAGCTCTATTAAAGTCACACTTGCTAAAAAAGTGACACGTACTTTTGATTTGGGGTATCGCTTTATTAATGAAGATGAACTGGATAGTAAATATTCAGTAAGTGTCAGTCAAATGGATTTAGATACCGTAGAATTACGTGCCAGTGAAGATACGTTATCGAAAGTTGAAAAAGTTGAGGCTTGTATAGATGTTTCTAATCAAACAGAAGACTTTGAACAAAATGCAAAAATCAAAGCTTATGACAGTAATGGCGACGAATTAAAAGTAGAGGTGCGTCCTAGTGATGTTCATGTCACATGTCAAGTGTCTTCTTATAGTAAAACTGTTCCAATTCATGCCAATATTGTTGGAGATTTACCAACAGGATATCAGGTTTCTGAATATACTTTATCACAAAATGAAGTGACTATTTTTGGAGTAGAAGAACAGTTAAAGGGAGTCAACCAAGTTGAAGTTGATGTTGATGTCAGCGATTTAAAATCAAGTACAACGTTAAATGATTTGTCATTGAAGAAAATCACAGGAATTAATAAGTTTTCACAGGATACGGTAGATGTCAATGTAGAAATAGAAAAAGTCATTACAAAAAAATTCGATAACATTCCAATTAAGGTTTTGAATAATTCTCATGATTATAAGGTTTCTTTTGCGGGACAAGGTCAATATGCTTCTGTTTCCATAACAGGAACTGAGGATAAAATCAATGCTTTAAAGGTTGACAATATTCAGGCAACGATTGATATTGATGGTTTGAGTGTTGGCACACATCAAGTGAATGTTAAAATTGCAGGAGATGATGAAACATTAGCAATGAAATTGTTATCATCTTCAAAAATAACAATTAATATAGAAAGGAATTAAGACAATGGGAAAATATTTTGGTACAGATGGATTTAGAGGAGAAGCAAATATTGATTTGACTGTGGAACATGCTTATCAAGTTGGAAGATATTTAGGATGGTATTTTTCACGTTCACATCGAGCAAGAATTGTGATTGGAAAAGATACAAGAAGAAGTTCTTATATGTTTGAATATGCTCTTGTGGCTGGATTAACTGCAAGTGGAGCAGATGCATATTTATTACATGTCACAACAACACCTTCAGTATCTTATGTTGTCAGAAGTGAAGAGTTTGATTGTGGAATCATGATTTCTGCTTCACACAATCCTTATTATGATAATGGGATTAAAATCATTAATGGAAAAGGTCATAAATTAGAAGCCACAATTGAAACATTGATTGAACAATATATTGATGGTTTAACTGATCCTATTCCATATGCAACAAAAGATAAGATTGGTAGAACAATTGATTATTCAATGGGTAGAAATCGTTATATTGGTTATTTAATGAGTATTCCAACACGTGCTTTTAAAGATATTAAAGTAGGATTGGATTGTGCCAATGGTTCTTCTAGTGCTATTGCCAAAAGTGTTTTTGATGCCTTAGGTGCTCAAACACATGTGATTAATAATCAGCCAGATGGTTTAAATATCAATACAAACTGTGGTTCAACACATATTGAAGTTTTACAGAAATATGTTGTTGAAAATGGATTGGATGTTGGATTTGCCTATGATGGTGATGCTGATCGTTGTATCGCTGTTGACGAATTTGGTCGTGTTGTCAATGGAGATTTAATTCTATATCTATGTGGTTTAGAAATGAAACAAAAAGGTGAACTTTTAAATAACACAATTGTGACAACAGTGATGAGTAATTTTGGATTATATAAATCATTGGATAAAGTAGGTATTCAATATGAAAAAACAGCTGTAGGAGATAAATATGTTTATGAAAATATGGTGAAAAATGGTCATTGTATTGGTGGAGAACAATCAGGACATATTATTTTCTCTAAACATGCGACAACAGGAGATGGTATTTTAACATCTTTAAAGATTATGGAAACAATGGTAGAAAACAAAAAAACACTGGCTCAATTAACAGAGCAGGTAGAAATCTATCCACAGTTATTAATCAATGTCCGTGTGAGTGATAAGGCTTTAGCTCAAAATGATCCAGATGTTCAAAAAGCTGTTAAAGAAGTTGAAGAAGCTTTAGGAGATGAAGGACGTATTCTTGTGCGTGAAAGTGGAACAGAACCAGTGATTCGTGTGATGGTAGAAGCACAAAGCGATGAGATTTGTCATGAATATGTTTTAAAAGTTGTGAATAAAATTAAAGAAAAAGGATATGCTGTAGAAAAATAATATAATTTCACATATTATCACAAAATATTGCCATGAAATATGGCAATATTTTGTATATAATGAATAAGAGGTGATGGATTGTGAAATACCGTATTAATATTATTGATGATGAAAAAAATTTAAATGATCTTGTAAGAACTTATTTAGAAAAAGAAGGTTATATTGTTTATTCTTTTTATACGTATGAGGAAGCTTTTTTGCATAAAGATGATGATGTTCATTTATGGATTATTGATATTATGTTAGATAAAAATAGTGGTTTTGATTTACTTAATGAAATCAAAGCCTGTAAACCCGATATGCCGATTGTTTTTATGAGTGCCAGAGATCAGGAATTTGATCGTATTATTGGCTTAGAAAAAGGTTGTGATGAATATATTACAAAACCATTTAATATTAAAGAGTTGATTTTAAGAATACATAATGTTTTAAAGCGTGTTTATAAGGATGATCCAGCATTGATTAATATTGATGGTTATGCCGTGGATGAAGAAAAAAGAAAAGTTTTATATCAAAATCATGAAATAGAATTAACAACAAAAGAATATGATTTATTACTTTATTTTATCAAAAATAAAGGTCTGGCTATTTCACGTGATCAGGTTTTATCTAAAGTCTGGGATGAAAACTATTTTGGTAGTGATCGTGTTGTTGATGATACATTACGTCGTTTAAGAAAAAAGATGCCTGATTTAAATATTAAAACAATCTATGGCTTTGGATATCGATTAGATTAGTATGAAAAAAATAAAAGAACGTTTATCCTTTTTTAAAAAATTATCTCTTGTCCAGCAACTGATTGTTGTTTTGTGTGCGATGGCTATACTGATGGTTGCTGTGATGATGCCTGTTGTCGATTATAACTTATCTTCGATTGTCGATAAACAAATGTATGAACGTTTAACTATATCACAGACTTCAATTATTTATAGTAATATTATTCCTTATAAACAAGAAAAAGAAGTTTATCATATTATTTATGAAAGTGATGAAAATACATTTACAGAAACAAATATTAGTAGTCATCAAGTTGTTTATAATTTTTATTCTTATCTTTTTAAAGAAGATTTGTTTAAGGCTGTTCAAACCCATCAAAGCGTCATTAAAAATAAAGGACAATATAATGGTAATACGTATTATTATATGATTACGCATATTAATGATACATCTCAATATTTGATTTCATTAGTGGATAGCGAATATTCTTTATCATTAGTCACATCTTTACGTAATCAGATTATTTATATTCAATATGGTTTCTTTATAGTATTGGCACTAGTTATGATTTTGTGGGTTTTATCACTGATTAGTCCACTTAAAAAGATTAAAAATTATATTGATAATATCAAAGATCATAAAGAAAGTGAATTGAATATTCAACGTGAAGATGAGATTGGTATTGTGTTTAAAGCATTGGTTGCGATGAAAGATGATTTGGATAAACAGGAAAGTATTAAAGAAGAAATGATACATAATATTTCTCATGATTTAAAAACACCGATTGCTTTGATTCAAACATATGCTCAAAGTATTAAAGATGATGTCTATCCTTATGGAGATAAAGATAGTTCAATTGATGTCATATTGGAAAATGCTGATCGTTTAGAACATAAAGTCAAATCATTTTTATATCTCAATCGTTTAGATTACTTACAGGGTGAAGATAATCAACTGGAAACTTTTGCGATTAAAGAATTAATAGAAAAGATTGTTTTACAGATGGATTTATTAAAGCCGGAGATAAGACTGGAAACAGAACTGGAAGATGTGACTTTTGTTGGTGATGAGGAACATTGGCGCGTAGCCATTGAAAATATTATTGAGAATGCTTCACGTTATGCGAAAACATTGATTAAGATTACTTTAAAGGAAGATTATTTGGAAATCTATAACGATGGAGAAGCGATTGATGAAGCCACTTTACCTTATTTATTTGATCCTTATGTCAAAGGCGTGAAAGGACAGTTTGGTTTAGGATTGTCCATTGTCAGCAAGATTGCTTCGATGTTTGGTTATAATGTTTCAGCTGTGAATCAAGAAGTAGGAGTTTGTTTTATTTTTCAAAAGGCAAAATAAAAGCAGGTCGATTGACCTGCTTTTATTGCTGTGTGCCGGGCATGGCACGGATTCAGTCGGAGATAGACCGACCACAGGTAGTTACCGCCAAGTGTAGTGAACCACAAGTCGTTAACAGTGATGTTAAGGATGGAGGAAGTGGTG
>NZ_NFLJ01000002.1 GCF_002160865.1 Massiliimicrobium timonense | reverse complement strand
TGATGACATTTGATCTAACGATAACCAAACTGTTTCATCATTAAAAGTTGTTTCTATTTTCACCAAACCATCTTCTGTTGTATAAATAATCATTTTTGAATTATTATCCATTCAGTAAGCCTCCTCCTTTTCTTTTATACTATTATATATTTTTTTATAATCATTTGTATCATTTTTCTTAACATTATTAAATTTACTTATTTTAGCTATGTAAGACTTTCCCTATAATAATAAAAAATCCCTTTACCTTTATTCTTAGTAAAGAGATTTTATTTACATTTATATGTTACCTGTTATCCATCAGATACTATTCTATCTATTAGTATTCACCGTGTTCTTCGGTATTATTAACTATATTTATTTAAGTTTAGTGTGGTTTCACACTTATGTTTACTTCAATTACATCATTTATTTTTATTTACTGATTTTCTGTTGCCAAAATATTGCTACAGTCTTATTATAAATTCTTGGCCTCAATCAAACATTATATTATTTTCTTTTAAAAATTACTTCTTCTAATTCTTTATAAACACCCATTGTCTGGTTAATACATGCTGCCAAATTTCTTTTAAACCTCTCAGGATTAATACTTATTCCTATCCCGCAACAACTTTTTATCTCCCCCGTCTTATCTTTTAAATTATCATTAGTAATATCATGTACTATTCTATTATATTTTGACTCATTAAATTGTAGTCTATTCCATCTACAATACTCACTTAAAACTTCTTTATCATACAAATAA
The DNA here is from genome assembly GCF_002160865.1 of Massiliimicrobium timonense. GTDB lineage: Bacteria > Bacillota_I > Bacilli_A > Erysipelotrichales > Coprobacillaceae > Allocoprobacillus. The sequence continues at coordinate 112,269 of NZ_NFLJ01000002.1, read as the reverse complement.
TTTTCTAGTTCAAATCTCTTTAATACTCTGTGATTTTCTGAATTATTTTCTAAGTAAATTCTTCTTGTATGTTCATCAGTTGCCTTTCCAGAGGCCATATCACGATCTTTTAATACCCATATTTTCAATTCTGGAAATACTTTAGAAAAAATTGCAATAGCAATATCACTGCGTTGATCTAGTTCAGTATTTCCTCCGCTGGATATGAATAAGACATCTGGATACTCCTTTGCAAAAATGGTATTAAATACATCAGCATCTAATCCTCTCTCACTACCATCCTTTTTAGGCTCTGCTCTCCCTTCACAATAAATGATAATTTTAGGACAGATTAATTTAGCTAAATCATCAAGAGCCGTTGAAAAAAGATTCTGCCATTCTGAACGACTTATCTGCACTGGTTGCAATATAAATGCTTCAGCCGCCCATTTATTATCACTTTTAAATTCAATAATCTGTGACTCATTTTTTAATTCATCTTGTATTGCTCTCAAAAAACCAATACTATGTGTTGCAATCCATATTTGACAATTTTCTGGAACCATTTTGTTAATTTCAATTAATAATGCTCTCTGAATCGATGTATTTAAATGCAGTTCTGGTTCATCTATAATGTATACTGAATCTGTATATGTATCTTTCCTTAAATATAAGTCAAGTAGTATATCAATTACTTCCTTTTCTCCAGCTGATAAAACATTGTAGTCAAATACTATATCTGCATCACTCTTTTTAAAATACAATGTCCCTTTATTCTCATCAATATTACCTAAACTTGTAATTTTTAAATCTAAACAAGCACTTAATGCTGCATTTAATTTTCCTATAATATGCTCTCTCGCTTCACTCGGCCTCAAATCATTATCGTCCCGATACTTATTATATTTTGCCAATAATCGACGATAATCTTCTTCAATTCGCTGATCTATATCAGATGCAGAAGAAGCACCATAATCATTCTGAATAATATCTTTAACTGCTTTGGTTTGCATTATCTTTAAATTACCATTATATCGAAAGGAACTTCGAAAACTAAAAATGCTATTTCCTCTTCCTTCTTTCTGCATTTTATTATAAACTTGACTAAATGTCCCCTGTTCAAATTCTATTTGTACATTTTCATAATTATACCCTGGAACTTGTTTAAGAGAATGATAATGATAGTCCCTAGTTATACCATTTTGTCCAATTCTTCCCATATACGCTTTAGCTAAAAATAACATTGCATCAAAGACACTGCTTTTTCCACAACCGTTGGGTCCTACCAGAGCAACTATCCTTTTCGGATCATCCCCTAAATCTATGGTTAAATCATAAAATCTTTTATACTCTTTCATTCGTATTTTTCTTATTTTCATAAATTATTTTACTCCCCTTCTTATAAATATTATGTTGGCAACATTTTTTAATTAAGAGTATTTAAAAAGTTATATTTAATATATGACAGGCAATTCCATAAATTGCCTGTCATATAAAATAAATAATGCATCTTTTACTATTCGAACTCGCCCGAAAATATATTTTTATTAACTTATTTAGGTTAATAATTTTTTAAAAATCAACTATTTTCTATATGCTTTTTGCTTTGTTCTATTCTTTTGATAAATCAATAGTATCAAATTAGAATCGTTCTTTCAGGTTGCTTAGTATCAAATGATGTTCTATATCATAAAATTATAATCAGCTATACTAATCAAACTTTTGACATTCATATATAGTTCTAACTTATTGAATAAATATAACTTTTTTACTATGTATTAATATTGGTCATTCTTTTCATTTCTATTATTTGAATAATTTTAATGTATTATAATATTAAATCAAAATCTTTCCTAAAAACCGAATTATCCCCTAAAACACTGTATTTATCGCATTTTCAGAGGACTTAAAACTAGCAATTTACTACGAATTTACTACAATCGAGCAAGCTCTGACGCACTGAAAAGTCCTGATATGAGAAGATACAGTTTTGTACATCAGTATTGAAAACATAAAAATTGAATATCGCAAGTAGATTATGGAACGCCTGTACTGACGTTCCTTTTCTATTTCCAGCCGTTCAGAAATGGACGGCTTTTTCTATATCCAACGAAAGGAGAATTTAAGCTATGAAAAAGATATTAAAGCGATTAGCTACGGGCTTCCTTGCCCTTGCGACTATCGTTACTGCTATGCCGACTACCGCCGTCCATGCTTCTGAAAAGCAATACTGGACAGAAAGTGCGGAACGTGTCGGTATCGTGGAAAAGGTAATGAATGACGGCTCTATCGGTTCGACATTCAATGAGGGACACATGACCGTTGAGGGAGAGGACGCTTTCTGCGTGGACATTAACACGAACTTCCGAAACGGCTATAAGACCAGAGTGGACGCAAGCACCCGCATGAGTGCCGACCAGATTTCAGATGTTGCCCTCTCCATTGAGTACGTCAGCCAGTACGCAAAGAACCACAGCGGATTAAGCAGTCAGCACGTCTATCTCTTGAAGCAGTGTGTTGTCTGGCAGAGATTGAGCGTTCATCTTGGCTGGCAGTGCGACAACGTGCGAGCTTCTTATGATGAAATTCCAAAAGCTGTACAGGACGAAGTGTATTCTGGGGCAAAAGCCTTTGTCAAAGAGAACAAGGGACGCTATGAGTGTGGCGGTTACATCTACTCTGGCGAGGGACAGGACATAGGACAGTTCTGGGCGAAACTTGCCGTAGGAAATGCCACTTTGAAAAAGACTTCCAGTAATGCCAGCATTACAGACGGGAACGGGCTTTACTCAATCGCCGGCGCAACGTATGGTGTCTATTCTGATAAAGGCTGTACGAAACAGCTTGCCACCCTTACGACAGATAACAGCGGGAATACTGACACTGTGGAAGTAAAGGCTGGCACAGTGTATATCAGGGAATTATCCGCACCCGCAGGATATAAGGTGGATAAGACCGTGTATTCCTTAAAGGTGGAAGCTGGCAAGACAACGACCTTAAAAGTATCGGACACACCAAAAGTTACCGATACGCTTATTGAGCTTTTAAAGATTGACATGGAAACCCAGAAAGACGCTCCGCAGGGAAATGCTTCCTTAGAGGGCGCAGAGTTCACATGGAAATTCTATGCGGGACACTATACCGCAGACAATCTCCCTGCTGAACCCACAAAGACATGGGTAACAAAGACAATCGCTGAAAAAGACAGTGACGGCACTATCCATTACGTTTCCCGCCTTGCTGATGAATACAAGGTATCAGGGGACAGCTTCTATACACAGGACGGAAAGAACGTGCTTCCGCTTGGGACATTGACCGTTGAGGAAACAAAAGCTCCTAGTGGCTATCTTCTTGACGGTGCGTATATGCAGGCGAATGGCAGTGAAGAACAGATGAAAGGTATCTATGTAACACAGATTACCGAGGACGGCGACCTTGCCGTACTTTCTGGAAGCAACCAGTACCATGTATCTGACATGGTTATCCGTGGCGGTGTGAAAATCCAGAAAAGGGACTTGGAAACGAGCGACACGAAAGCACAGGGAAGCGCAACCTTGAAAGACGCTGAATTTGCAATCATTTCCCTAAATGACAGTGCGGTGCTTGTTGAGGGGAAACTCTACCAGAAAAATGAAGTGGTAAAGACAATCCAGACAGGCATTGACGGTATCGCTTCTACTTCTGCTGACCTCTTGCCTTACGGGAAATACCGTATCGAGGAAAGCAAAGCTCCGAACGGCTATCTCACAGACGGCGCAAAGGCAGTTGAATTTGAAATCACAGAGAATGGGAAAATCATTGACCTTACAGACGAAAGCCACTCTGTCTATAACCAGATTAAGCGTGGCGACTTAGAGGGTGTCAAGATTGGGGCTGGCACACATAAGCGTCTTGCTGATGTTCCGTTCAGGATCACAAGCAAGACGACAGGAGAAAGCCATGTAATCGTAACAGACGACAACGGGCAGTTCTCCACTTCTTCTGACTGGGCTTCCCACAAGTACAACACCAACGAGGGCAAGACCAGCGAGGACGGTATCTGGTTTGGGGCTTCCGAGCCAGACGACACCAAAGGCGCATTACTCTATGACACCTATATCATTGAAGAATTGCGCTGTGAAAGCAACAAAGGCTTTGAACTTATCCCTGCCTTTGAAATCGTGGTATCACGAAACAACGTAACCGTTGATTTAGGGACGCTCACAGATGAATATGAGAAAGAAATCTCTATCCATACCACTGCCACAGGCACAGACGGGGAAAAAGTAATCGTGGCAGGAAAAGAAGTTACGGTCATTGATACTGTTACCCTTGACGGATTGGAGAAAGGCACAAAGTACCAGCTTACAGGCTGGCAGATGTTGAAAGAAGAAAATGCAGAGCTTCTTATCAATGGGGAACGTGTAGAAAACAGCTACACCTTTACCGCTGATGATGAAGAAATGAAGATTGAAATGGAATATACATTCAATGCTTCTGCCCTTGGCGGACAGAACCTTGTAACCTTTGAGGAATTATATGACCTCTCTAATGAGGACGAACCTGTAAAGGTGGCGGAACACAAGGACATTGAGGACGAGGGACAGACCGTACTCATCACAGAGCGCATTATCTCTATCCATACCACAGCGACCAGCGAGGACGGAGAAAAAGAGATTGAAGCAGGAAAAGACGTAACTATCATTGACACGGTTACTCTTGAGGGCTTGGAAATCGGTACAAAATATCAGTTAAAAGGCTGGCAGATGTTAAAAGAAGAAAATGCAGAGCTTCTTATCAATGGGGAACGTGTAGAGAATGACTACACCTTTACCGCCGACAGCGAAAGCATGAAAGTAGAGATTACCTTTACCTTTGACGCTTCCTCACTTAGCGGAAAATCCCTTGTAACCTTTGAGGAATTGTACGATTTAAGCAATCCAGACGAGCCAGTAAAGGTTACGGAGCATAAGGACATTGAGGACGAGGGGCAGACGGTAACGGTCAAAGAAGTGCCAGACACACCAGAAGAACCGACACCAGAACAGCCGACTACACCTGATACACCAGATACACCGAGCAGAACGGGCAACTCTCCAAAGACAGGCGATAACACAAATATCGCTTTCTTCTTGGGACTATTCGCCCTTTCTGGTGCTGGCGTAGCAGGGACATATTTCATCAGACGCCGTAAACGCTCTTAACAGGACGGTACAGCCATGATGTTGAAGAAATCCCGTTCCCCGCCGTCTATTCTGACGTGCCAGAAAATGATAATTTAAACTGTTCCTTTTCTGTTAATCTGCTTGCGGATTGACGGAAAAGAACAGTACACAAGGGGCGTGGGGAGTGTAGCTCCCCGCATATCAAAATCAAAAAAGAAATGAGGTAAGAACACATGAAATTAAAATATATCGTGCCGAACATGGCGCAGACCTTTGGAAACTTGGAGTTTGCAGGAGAAAATGAAGTGGAGCAACAGCGTGTCAATGGTCGCTATGTTCCCGTAACCAGAAGCTACAACCTTTATTCCGACATTCAGCGAGCAGATGATATTGTCGTCATTCTTCCCGCAAAGGCTGGGGAGAAGCGTTTCAAGTACGAGCAGAAAGTGAAGCTCGTCAACCCGAAGATTACCGCAGAGGGAAAGAACGTGCGAGGTCGTGGCTACACAAACTATATCTTAACGGCTGATGATATGCTTCCAGCCGAGGAAAGCAAGTAAAGGGGGTATCTGATTATGAGATTAGCGAATGGAATTGTATTAGATAAGGAAAAGACCTTTGGGGTATTGAAGTTCTCTGCCCTTAGACATGAGGTGCGTGTGGAGAATGAGGACGGGACGACTACCGAGGAAATCAAGCGCAGAACCTACGACTTGAAGTGCAGTCAGCAGGAACGCACGATACAGGTATCTATCCCAGCGGAAATCCCCGTCAAGGACTATCTCTACAATGCCGAGGTAGAGCTTGTCAATCCTGTTGCCGATACGGTGGCGAACGCCAACTACCGAGGGGCTGATGTGGAGTGGTACATTAAGGCAGACGACATTGTTTTGAAGAACAAAGGAAATCAGCCAGCAGGCAATCCGCAGAGCCACGCTCCGCAGGGACAGCAGAAAAACCAGAAGTAGCTTATGGGAGAGATTGTAGGCTATGTGGAATACGAAAGGGAGTTTCGAGAAACCGCACTTCCAGAGTACCGCTGGCTGGCTTACTCTATGCTGACACAGGCAATACAGGACTGTGGCTGTCAAATGGACGGTATGGTAAATGTGTCCATGCCAGACTACATCAGCGTGGATAAATGCTGGTACACGTTTCAGTTTTCCGTCCATGCTTTAGACTGGCAAAACCCAGCCAGTAGGACATTTACCTATATCGGCTGTTACTGATGAAAGGGAATGATTGGCTTATAAAGAAACCGAACACAGGAAGTCCAAAGAACAACGCTCCGTAGGAACAACTTAAAAAAATTAGTGAAGCACATTTTCATTGTAAGAAATACTGAATAGAAGTATAATATCCTTGTAGATTGGAATTTGAGGTGAAACAATGAAAAAAATTATAACTATTTTTAGTGCTATATTTCTTATTACATCACTAACAGCTTGTTCACCAGACTTCAATGGAAGCAGAACAGGAAATGACAAGCAACTAATTATGGAATATACAGCGTTTAATACTACTGATTCTCAAGATTTAGTTGTTGAAGCTGGGGATACCATTCATACGGAAATTGTAATTGAGGACGGTCAGTTATCATATAAAATTCAGAAAAATGATGATGAACCTATCGCTGAAAGTGAAGGCATTTTCTTTTCAGTAGACTATGATGTTGAGGTAGAAGAAAGCGGAACATATACAGTAACAGTAACTGGCGAAAAAACAAAGGGAAGCGTAAAATTCGTAGTAGAAAGTGCGGAGTGATTTACTGGAACAAATCAGCAAATCTCAGTTTAACAACTTCATATTCAGTATTATAAGCGGTTAGTCTATACGATTGACCGCTTTTCCATATCCAGAAAGGGGTGTTTATGAGCTTTTACAAATACAAGGGAAAGCGTATCAGAGCCAGCGACAAGAACCTTGTGTACCGCTTCTGCGCTGGTACGCTCCTGTTCCTGTTTATAGCTGTTCTACTGCTACTGAACATGGGACAGCTCATGCGTACTGACTGGGAGCATTTCAGCCTGCTTAATAACGGCTTGACGCTTTCCCCTTACAACTTCATAACAATTTTGATAGCGACTGGTGTCTGTGCATTGGTCGCTTTTCTTTATTACCGCTTCCGCTATGACAGCTTCAAGAAGCTGTTGCACCGCCAGAAGCTGGCGAGAATGATACTGCAAAACAAGTGGTATGAAGCCGATACGGTGCAGGACAGCGGTTTTTTCACTGACCTGTCTTCTGGCAGATCAAGGGAAAAAATCGTCTGGTTTCCGAAAGTCTATTATCAAATGGATACGGGCTTGCTCCATATCAGTTGTGAAATCACGCTTGGCAAGTATCAAGACCAGCTACTAAGGCTGGAAGATAAGCTGGAAAGCGGGCTTTACTGTGAGCTGACCGACAAGACCTTGCATGACGGCTACATCGAGTACACGCTTCTCTATGACATGATAGCAAACCGTATCAGGATTGACGAAGTGCGAGCTGAAAACGGGGGCTTGCGACTGATGAAGAACCTTGTCTGGGAATATGACGCTCTCCCCCACGCTCTTATCTGTGGCGGGACTGGCGGGGGTAAGACCTACTTCCTGCTGACAATCATTGAAGCCCTATTGCAGACGGACGCAGTGCTTTACATCTTAGACCCGAAGAACGCCGACCTTGCGGACTTGGGGACGGTCATGGACAACGTGTACCACACAAAGGAAGATATGATAGAGTGCGTCAATGCGTTCTATGAGGGCATGATGATACGTTCTGAAGAAATGAAAACCATGCCCGACTATAAGACGGGAGAAAACTATGCCTATCTGGGCTTACCGCCCTGCTTCCTTATCTTTGACGAGTATGTGGCGTTCTTGGAAATGCTGGGGACAAAGGAAAGCATGAGCCTACTTAGCCAGCTAAAGAAAATCGTCATGCTTGGCAGACAGGCGGGCTATTTTCTTATCGTTGCCTGCCAGCGACCAGACGCAAAGTATTTCTCGGACGGGATAAGGGACAACTTCAATTTCCGTGTGGGCTTGGGACGTATCAGCGAGCTTGGCTATGGTATGCTCTTTGGAAGTGATGTGAAGAAACAGTTTTTCCAGAAGCGTATCAAAGGGCGTGGCTACTGTGATGTGGGAACAAGCGTCATATCGGAGTTTTACACACCTCTTGTACCAAAGGGGCATGACTTTTTACAGGCTATCGGCTCTTTTGCCCTTGCAAGGCAGGACGGGACGGCGACGTGCGAAGCGAAAGGCGACGGCACGGACTAGCCGTGCTGGTGTGGCGTAAGCCACGCCAGCACCTCAACCCCTCGGTATCTAACAGAGGGGTACAATTCCGCTGGCAACTACAGTCAAAAGTGCTGGAAATCCCGCTAAGTACAAGGGATTTTCCAAAATCGTGCCGACTGTGACATTTAGCGGAAAATATCACACTTTCACGATTGGGGGTATCACACTGAATGAAACCGATTTTCTGACCGTCTTGAAAGAGAAACGCTTATCTTACGGTGTTTCCCAGACAAGGCTTGCAACAATGGCTGGTATCAGCCGAGAACATCTCAGTCGTATCGAAGCGGGAAAGGTCAGTCTGACCGAGGATAGGAAGCAGAAACTAATGGAAGCCGTTGAGAAGTTCAACCCAGACGCTCCCATGTTTCTGCTTTTTGACTATGTGCGTATCCGTTTCCCCACGCTGGACATTCAGCACGTTATCAGGGATATATTAAAGCTCAATATTGATTATATGCTCCATGAGGACTACGGGCATTACAAGTACACGGAGCATTACTATCTGGGAGATGTGTTTGTCTATACCTCACAGGACGAGGAAAAAGGGACGCTCCTAGAGCTGAAAGGGAAAGGCTGTCGCCAGTTTGAAAGCTATCTGCTGGCGCAGGGGCGTAGCTGGTATGACTTCCTCTTGGACTGTCTGATTGAGGGCGGTGTAATGAAACGCCTTGACCTTGCAATCAATGACAGGACGGGAATACTGGACATACCAGAGCTGACCGCTAAATGCAACAATGAGGAATGTGTGTCTTTGTTCCGTTCGTTCAAGTCCTACGCTTCTGGGGAGCTGGTAAAGCATAACGAGCAGGACAAGGCGGGCATGGGACACACACTCTATATCGGCTCTCTGAAATCGGAAGTCTACTTCTGCTGTTACGAGAAGAACTACGAGCAGTACGCAAGGCTTGGCATACCGATAGAGGAAGCCCCCATAAAGAACCGCTTCGAGATACGTCTGAAAGATGAAAGAGCCTATTATGCCGTCCGTGAACTGCTGACAGATTATGACGCAGAACAGACGGCATTTTCTATTATCAGTCACTATATCCGCTTTGTGGACAGAGAGCCAGACAAGCGAAAGACGGACTGGAAAACCAATGACCGCTGGGCGTATTTCATGGGCGAAAACAGACCGCCTATCAAGCTGACAAGCCAGCCAGAGCCTTACACACTGGCAAGGACGCTGAACTGGATAAGCAGGCAGGTCGCCCCTACGCTGAAAATGCTGAAAAGGATAGATGCTGGCAACCAGACGGACTATCTGAAAACCATTGAGGATAACGCAAAGCTGACGGAAAAGCATTTGAAGATAATCGAACAGCAGACAGCGGACACAGAGGAACTTATCACAGAATAAAGGAGAGTGAAACAATGTTGGAACTTATCAAGGATTTACTGCTGGTATCTCTTGGCATGGGAATGGGCGTAGTCCTGATGTGCATGATGAGTGTCGGCAAGGAAGCAGACCGACACATGACTGAATTTAGAGAAAGAGAGGAAAAATAAATGAATTTTGGACAGAACTTATACAACTGGTTTTTAAGCAACGCACAGAGCCTTGTGCTTATGGCAATCGTAGTCATTGGTATCTACTTGGGCTTCAAGCGTGAATTTTCAAAACTTATCGGCTTCCTTGTGGTTGCCCTTGTTGCCGTAGGGCTTGTGTTCAATGCGGGCGGTGTCAAGGACGTACTCTTAGAGCTGTTCAATAAGATTATCGGCGCATAATCTTATTTGAAATCCGCCGTTTGCGCCCACCGCAAACGTACCTATCCCCCTTTGGGAGTGGGCTAAGGGGGAATGAAAGGGGGTAACGGAATGGTACACGGATAAAAAGACAGCCACAGATGAATTTCATTGAATGGCTGAAATCAAACTGATATAATGTGGGTATGAAATTAACAAATTGGAAGTTGAGGTGATGTGGAATGAAAACTCCTATTTTGGAAACGGATAGACTTATACTAAGACCCTTTAATACAGCAGACGTACAAGATGTTTTTTGTTGTTGGGAAAGTGATGCCGATGTTGCAAAATATATGTTTTGGAGTAGCCATAATGATATTGAAAAAACAAAAGAATGGATTTCTTTTGAGTTAGAGCAAATCAGCAAGAATGATTGGTATCGCTTTGCGATTGTTCTAAAAGAAACCAATGAACTGATAGGAACTGGTCTTATCTATTATGAAGATGAAGTTTCTTGTTGGGAGATTGGATATAATTTAGGCAAGAAATATTGGGGAAAAGGATATACAACAGAAGCTATGAAAGAGATTATCAGGTTTGCCGTGCAAGAGCTTCATGTTACGGAAATCGTCGGTAGATTTGCAAAAGAAAATCCTAATTCTGGAAATGTAATGCAAAAACTTGGATTTAAGTATGAAAAGGATATCGACTATGAATGTAATAATGGGACAATACACCGTAATGGAATGCAATATAGGTTATATCTAAAATGCTAAATCCCAGTTTGTATAACAAGTAATAAGCTGTATTTGGTGCAAATAAACATAAAAAAATTAGGGAATACAAATAAAGAAAAAATTGTTACTTTCTTGATAGGTGGAGTGTTGGTTGTTGGCGTATTGTCCATTATTGCTTTAATATGTGGAGCTGTAATGAGATTATTTGGTTTTTACTATACGTCTGTTGGAAGTGTTGTTTTATTCTTTATAATCGCAACAATTATTTCCTATCCACTCAATTTGCTTGCTAGTGCGTTACCAAAAGCATTACTTGCGCTTGAAAAGATAAACAAACAATCTGCTGTCATTATGTATCTTTTATTAGATACGGTTGCAACATTTATAGGCTTGAATATCGTAGATTATTTCATGCAGTCTATTTCAGCGACTACTATTTCAATCATCATTGTTTCTTTTGTGTTAGCTTTGTTTGGAATGAGTGAAGTGAACAATTTTAATGATAAGTGGAAAAGCAGATAAATACCCGTTTAACAACTACATACCCATATTCACAAGCGGTTAGTCTAAACGATTGACCGCTTTTTCTATATTCAAATTTCAGATTGGAGTGATTGCTTGAAAGATATTTTTACTGATATGCAGGCAAAAGTCGGCTGTCCCTATCTCTCTGACCTGCCCTACAAAAAGCGTGCGGTCTGGTATGAGATGAAACGCCTTTGCTTGTCGGACTATCCAGAAAATCAACTGGAAGATTTTTCACGCTATGTATTTGGTGTGCCTTACGCCACCATACAAGAAGCATTACAAAGAAAGGACGTGATGAACCGTGAATGAAATGCGTGTTCGACTGGAAGCAAGAGAACCCAGAAGCGGAGAAATCAGAGCTTTTTGGTTTTCCCTGCCAGTGAATGAGGACGAGCTGGAAGAAAAACTTGGGATTGACAGTGCGGACGGCTACTTCATTGTAGACAAGGAGCTTCCCTTTGCTGATGAGGTCATGGAAGATACTTCTATCCAAAAGCTCAATGAAATGGCTTACCAGTATGAAGCCCTGCCCGCTGACATACGAGAAGATTACGGGGAGCTGATGTGCTACTTTACCAGCCTTGACGAGCTGTTCCGCTTGAAGAATGACATTATCCATTATGCCGACTGCCGTAACATGACCGCCGTTGCAGAAAAAGTCCTCTCCCAGAACCCAGCCTATGCGTCCCTGCCAGAAAGCGTCGTCCGCTACTTTGACTTTGAAGCCTACGGGCAGTACCTTGACGACAACGGACGCTTTGTAGAAACCGACCACGGTATCTATGAGCTTCCATAGAAAAGAGGTGTGGCTGAATGGTTGAGGATATGCGTGTGTATATCGCTAATCTTGGCAAGTACAATGAGGGCGAGCTTGTGGGCGACTGGTTCTCTTTCCCCATTGACGAGGAAGATGTAGCGGAGCGTATTGGCTTGAATGAATACTATGAGGAATACGCTGTCCATGATACAGACAACTTCCCCTGTGAGATTGAGGAATTTATCTCCATTAGGGAACTGAATGACTTGTATTACACAATACAGGACTTCCCAGAAGAAGTCTTAGACAAGCTGGACGATTTTAAATCCTACTTTGGAAGTCTGGAAGAACTGGCGGACAACCTAGACCGTATCTATTGCTATACAGGCTGTGAAACAATGGCAGACGTGGCGTATCACTTTGCTTATGAGCTGAACACGCTGGGAGAAATACCGCCTAGCCTGCGATACTACATTGACTGTGAAGCATACGGCAGGGACTTGGAAATCGAGGGCTATTTCATAGAAACAAGATACGGTATGTGTGAAATCAAATAAGGGGCTGGCAGATCAGCGACAACCCGTGTCGCTCCTGACAGCTTTTTCTATCAGGGACAGTCTGAAATACGGCTGTCCTTTTCTATTTCAAAGAACAATGAAAGGAGCTGAAACGAATTGAAAAAGATAAAAAGCTACACGGGTATCTGGAACGTGGAGAAAGTCTTATACGCAATCAATGACTTCAATCTCCCATTCCCTGTTACCTTTACCCAGATTACATGGTTTGTGATAACCGAGTTTATCGTCATTCTCTTTGGGGACTTCCCGCCCCTTTCCATGATTGAGGGGGCGTTCCTCAAATACTTCGGTATTCCCGTCGCCCTCACTTGGTTTATGAGCCAGAAAACCTTTGACGGCAAGAAGCCTTACAGCTTCCTAAAGTCACAGCTTTGCTATGCCGTCCGACCAAAAGTAACCTATGCAGGAAAAGCCGTAAAGCTGGAAAAGGAAATTTTCAGCGAACCTATTACGGCAGTTAGGAGTGTGATGTATGTACCCGATTAAATATATCGACAACAACCTTGTCTGGAACAAAGACAATGAGGTGTTCGCCTACTATGAGCTGATACCTTACAATTATTCATTCTTATCGGCGGAGCAGAAATTTATCGTGCATGACAGCTTCCGCCAGCTTATCGCCCAGTCCCGTGAGGGAAAGATACACGCCTTGCAGATAGCGACAGAAAGCTCAATCCGCAGTATACAGGAGCAGTCAAAGAAGCTGGTAACAGGGCGATTGAAAGACGTTGCTTTTGAGAAGATAGACGAGCAGACGGAAGCCCTTGTTTCCATGATTGGGGACAATCAGGTGGACTACCGCTTCTTCCTCGGCTTCAAGCTCATGGTAACAGATGAACCGCTGAATTTACAGAGCGTGAAGAAATCCGTATTTATGACGTTCAAGGAGTTTTTGCATGAAGTGAACCACACGCTGATGAATGACTTCGTTTCCATGCCAGATGATGAAATCAACCGCTACCTAAAAATGGAAAAGTTACTGGAAAACAAAATCTCCCGCCGTTTCAAGGTGCGCCGTCTGGAAACCAGCGATTTTGGCTATCTCATTGAACACCTTTACGGCAGAAGCGGGATTGCCTATGAGGACTACCAGTACCAGCTTCCTAAGAAGAAGCTGAAAAAGGAAACCCTCTTAAAGCAGTATGACCTTATCCGTCCCGCCCGCTGTCTGATAGAGGAAAGCCAGCGTCATTTGCGCTTGGAGCATGAGGAAAGCGAAAGCTATGTTTCCTATTTCACGGTCAACGCCATTGTGGGGGAACTTGATTTTCCGTCCAGCGAGATATTCTACTTCCAGCAACAGCAGTTCACGTTCCCCGTTGATACAAGCATGAACGTGGAAATCGTCGGGAACAGAAAAGCCCTCTCCACTGTCCGCAACAAGAAGAAAGAGCTGAAAGACCTTGACAGCCACGCATATAACGCTGGGAGCGAAACCAGCAGTAATGTGGTGGACGCTTTAGACAGCGTGGACGAGCTGGAAGCCGACCTCGACCAGAGCAAGGAAAGTATGTATAAGCTCTCCTACGTTATCCGTGTATCAGCCCCCGACCTTGACGAGCTGAAAAGACGCTGTGATGAGGTCAAGGATTTCTATGACGATTTGAACGTGAAGCTCGTCCGTCCCGCTGGGGATATGCTGGGGCTTCACTCTGAATTTCTGCCAGCCAGCAAGCGTTATATCAACGACTATGTGCAGTATGTGAAATCCGACTTCTTGGCAGGGCTTGGCTTTGGGGCGACCCAGCAGTTAGGCGAGAATACAGGTATCTATATCGGCTATTCCGTGGACACGGGAAGAAACGTCTACTTACAGCCGTCCCTTGCCAGTCAGGGCGTGAAAGGCACAGTAACCAATGCTTTAGCGTCTGCCTTTGTCGGCTCTTTGGGTGGCGGGAAATCGTTCAGCAATAACCTGTTAGTATATTATTCTGTCCTCTTTGGCGGGCAGGCGGTTATCCTTGACCCTAAAAGCGAGCGTGGGGGCTGGAAAGAAACGCTCCCAGAAATCGCCCATGAGATAAACATTGTCAACCTTACCAGCGAGAAAGAAAACGCTGGGCTTCTTGACCCGTTCGTTATCATGCAGGACGTAAAGGACGCTGAAAGCCTTGCAATCGACATTTTAACATTCCTTACGGGGATTTCCTCTAGGGACGGCGAGAAGTTCCCAGTCCTTAGAAAAGCAATCCGTACCGTGGCGCAGAGCGACAAGAGAGGGCTTCTCCTTGTGATTGACGAGCTGAGAAACGAGGACACGCTTATCTCCCGCAACATAGCGGAGCATATCGACAGCTTTACCGACTATGACTTTGCACAGCTTTTGTTCTCGGACGGCAACGTACACAACGGTATCAGCCTTGACCGACAGCTTAACATCATTCAGGTAGCAGACCTTGTTCTGCCAGATAAGGACACGACCTTTGAGGAATACACCACCATTGAGCTGTTGTCCGTGTCCATTATGATTGCCATTAGTACCTTTTGCCTTGACTTTATCCACAGCGACAGAAGCATTTTTAAGATTGTAGACCTTGATGAAGCGTGGGCTTTCCTCAACGTGGCACAAGGGGAAACCCTCTCCAACAAGCTGGTACGTGCAGGACGAGCTATGCAGGCGGGTGTGTACTTCGTCACACAAAGCTCTGGGGACGTGTCAAAGGAAAGTTTGAAGAACAATATCGGCTTGAAGTTTGCGTTCCGTTCTACGGATATAAACGAGATAAAGCAGACGCTGGAATTTTTCAGCATTGACCCAGAGGACGAGAACAACCAGAAGCGATTACGTGATTTGGAGAACGGTCAGTGCTTATTGCAGGACTTATACGGGCGTGTGGGCGTGGTGCAGATACACCCTGTCTTTGAAGAACTATTACACGCCTTTGATACCAGACCGCCCGTGAAAAGCGAGGTGGAGTGATGAAAGATAAGATTAGAGGGCTTCTTACAAAAAAGAAGCTCTTTCGCTTTTTTAAGATAACTCTTGTTATCCTTGTTACCGCTGTCGTGTTCCTCTCTCTTTTGGGGACGGTCGCCCATGCTTCGGGGCTGGTGGACGACACGGTAAATGCGGACAACCTCTATTCAAAGTACCCGCTGGAAAACTACCAGCTTGACTTCTATGTGGATAATAGCTGGGGCTGGCTTCCGTGGAACTGGCTGGACGGTATCGGAAAATCAGTGCAGTACGGGCTTTACTGCATTACCAACTTTATCTGGACGATAAGCCTTTATCTTTCCAATGCCACGGGGTACGTTGTCCAGCAGGCGTATAAGCTGGACTTCATCAATGACATGGCAGACAGTATCGGAAAGAGCATACAGACCCTAGCGGGCGTGACAAAGAACGGCTTTGGAAGCACAGGCTTTTATGTGGGATTTTTGCTCCTGATTATCCTTATCGTGGGTATCTACGTTGCCTATACGGGACTTATCAAGAGGGAAACCAGCAAGGCACTTCACGCCGTTGTCAACTTTGTTGTGGTGTTCATTCTGTCCGCTTCCTTTATCGCCTACGCTCCCGACTACATCAAGAAGATAAATGACTTTTCCAGCGATATAAGTACCGCTTCGCTGGACTTGGGGACAAAAATCATGCTCCCCGACAGCGAGAGCAAGGGCAAGGACAGCGTAGACCTGATAAGGGACAGCCTGTTCTCCATACAGGTGCAACAACCGTGGCTACTCTTGCAGTTTGGCAACAGTGATATAGAGGAAATCGGCTCTGACCGTGTGGAAGCCCTTGTATCGGCAAGCCCGTCTGACGAGGACGGGGAAACCAGAGAGGACGTTGTGATTGAGGAAATCGAGGACAACGACAATGACAACCTGACAATCCCGCAGGTCATTAACCGTCTGGGAATGGTGTTCTTCCTGCTTATCTTCAATCTGGGGATAACGGTGTTCGTGTTCCTCTTAACAGGCATGATGATATTTTCCCAGATATTATTTATTATCTTCGCCATGTTCCTGCCGATTAGCTTCCTGCTCTCCATGATACCGACTTATGAGAACATGGCAAAACAGGCAATCGTGCGAGTGTTCAATACCATAATGACAAGGGCGGGGATAACCCTTATCGTAACGGTGGCGTTTAGTATTTCCAGTATGTTTTATAACATTTCCACGGACTATCCGTTCTTTATGATAGCGTTCTTACAGATAGTATGTTTCGCTGGCATTTACATGAAGCTGGGCGACCTGATGAGTATGTTCTCCCTCAATGCGGGGGACAGCCAGCAAATGGGACGCAGGATATTCCGCCGTCCTTATCTGTTCATGCGACACAGGGCTAGGCGAATGGAACACCGTATCGCAAAAGCCGTTGGGGTTGGAAGCGTGGCTGGTGCGGTGGCTGGAAGTGCCGTAGCCAGCTCTGGAAGAAAGACAAAAGCGCCGACTTCCAGAGAAAGCAGAAGCAACCAGTCTGTCAGCGGGCGTGTCGGCTCTGCCGTAGGTGCGGTGCTTGATACAAAGAACAAGGTCAAGGACAAGGCAACGGCTGTCAGGGAGAATATCAAAGATATGCCGACCCAGACCGCCTACGCTGTCCACTCCGCAAAGGAAAAGGCAAAGGAAAGTGTGTCCGAATTTAAGCGTGGTGTCGTGCAGGGACAGGAAACCCGCCAGAGCGAACGTGCCGAGAAGCTACAAAGGCACAGGGACAATATCGCTGGCAAGCGCATGGAAATGCAGAAAGCACAGGAAGCACGACAGCGAAGCAGGGACGGATCAGCGGAAGCTACCCGTACCCATGAGCGACCCGTTACCGCCACATCAAGGCAAAGCGCAGAGAAAGCGCAGGAAGTGAAGCGTCCCGTTACTTCTGGAAAAGGAGCTACGGACAAGGTACATACCGAGCCGTCAAAAGCGCAGACCGTCAAGGAGCGTCCCCTTGCTTCTGGCACAGAGCAGACCAGCAAGACAGAGCGCACCAGTACCCGCCAACAGACGCAGACAGCCAGCAGGAGTACAAAGCAGACCACGAAGAAAACCACACCTAAGAAAGGACGCAGGAAATGAAACTAAGACATCTCGCCATTATCAGCAGTCTGTTTCCGTTCCTGCTTGTCATTGTCCTGTTCTTTGGGGTGATTATCAGCGCAGACGATGACGACAGCGGGGACAACTATTCTTCTTCCTATACGGGTATGAATTTATCCGCAGAAGTCCTCAAACATCAGCCAATGGTAGAAAAGTACGCAAAGGAGTATGGCATTTCCGAGTATGTGAACGTGCTTCTTGCCATTATACAGGTGGAAAGTGGCGGGACAGCCGAGGACGTTATGCAAAGCTCCGAGAGCATGGGCTTACCGCCTAATTCCCTTAGTACCGAGGAGTCCATAAAGCAGGGGTGCAAGTATTTCGCTTCCCTGCTTTCTTCAGCGGAAAACAAAGGGATTACTGATATAAATTCTGTCATACAGTCCTATAACTACGGCGGTGGTTATCTTGACTATGTGGCGAAGAACGGAAAGAAGCACAGCTTCACGCTGGCAGAGAATTTCGCCCATGAAAAGTCTGGCGGGAAGAAAGTAACCTATACGAACCCTGTCGCCGTGAAGAAAAATGGGGGCTGGCGTTACGGCTACGGGAATATGTTCTATGTGGAGCTTGTGAACCAGTACCTCGTTGTTCATCAGGTGTCGGGCGAGCTGGCACAGAAGATAATGAATGAAGCCCTCAAATATCAGGGCTGGAGTTATGTGTACGGCGGGAGCAACCCGAATACCTCTTTTGACTGTTCAGGTCTGGTACAGTGGTGTTACGGCAAGGCGGGTATCAGCCTGCCGAGAACTGCACAGGAACAGTATGACGCTACCCAGCATATCACGCTTTCACAGGCGCAGGCTGGGGATTTGGTGTTCTTCCACAGTACCTACAATGCAGGGACGTATGTTACCCATGTAGGTATCTATGTGGGAAACAACCAGATGTACCATGCAGGCGACCCTATCGGATATGCCGACCTTACCAGCTCCTACTGGCAACAGCACTTGATAGGCGCAGGAAGAATTAAGCAATAAAAGAAAGGAATGGAAATCATGTTCAAGAAGAAAGAAAAACCAATAAAAGAAAAGAAAGTCCGTACCGTCAAGGTGGGGACGCGCAGGAAAACCGTTATCGCCCTTTGGGTGGTGTTGCTTGCGAGCGTGAGCTTTGGTGTATATAAGAACTTTACCGCCATTGATATGCACACGGTACATGAAACGGAAACCATAGAGCTACGCTTAAATGACACCAATGGGATTGAAAATTTCGTGAAGAACTTTGCGAAGTCCTATTATACTTGGAGCAATACAAAGGAAGCTATCGAAGCAAGGACACAGGCAATCAGCGGGTATCTGACAAAGGAGTTGCAGGACTTAAATGTTGATACCATAAGAGCTGACATACCGACCAGCTCTGCCGTTACGGACGTGCTTATCTGGGACGTGGCGCAGTCTGGGGAGAACGCTTTTATTGTTGCCTACGAAGTAGATCAGCAGATAAAAGAGGGCGACCAGACAAGGAACGTGTCAGAAACCTATACCGTGAAAGTCCATGTGGACGCTGGCGGAGATATGGTTATCATACAGAACCCGACGCTCTCCCCTGATGTGGAAAAATCAGACTATGAGCCGAAAATGCAGGAAGCGGACAACAGCGTGGACGCTGATACCGTGAATGACGCTACGGCGTTTCTGGAAACATTCTTCAAGCTGTACCCTACGGCTACGGAAACGGAGCTTGCCTACTATGTGGCGGGAAATGCTCTTGAACCCATAAACGGAGACTATCTCTATTCGGAATTAGTCAATCCCGTGTTCACGGCTGACGGAGATAACGTCAAGGTCAAGGTGGCTGTGAAGTTTATTGACAACCAGACAAAGGCAACGCAGATTTCACAGTATGAGCTGACGCTACATAAGGATAGCAACTGGAAAATCATAGGATAGTCAATAAGGCTTGCGTCATACGCTGTATGGTATGCTCCGCAAGCCTTTAACTATTGCATATATTTATGATTTTGTATATAATAAAACCCTCCATTAGTACACCAGCCTTTAAATTACTGATATACTTTTAGTAAGATAGGAGGTTTTTTGATGAATACATACCAAACAACAGAAGTTGCTCGAATAATTGGCGTACATCCAAATACAGTTAGGTTGTATGAACAACTCCATTTAATACCACTGGCAAAGCGCAAAGAAAATGGCTATCGTATTTTTACAGATTTTCACATAGAGCAATTTCGTTTAGCCCGTACAGCTTTAAAAGTAGAAATTTTACAAAATGGATTGAGAAAAAAAGCTATGAATATTATTAAAGTATCTGCCACAGGGAATTTTGATGAAGCTATTAAATTGACAGATGAATACTTATCACAACTTCAACGTGAAAAGAATAATGCGGAGCAGGCAATACAAATTGTAAATGAACTCATAAACGGGGAAAGTAGCCCTAATCAGATACTATTGAAACGTAAAGAGGTATCTGAATTTTTGGGTGTTACAATGGACACTTTGCGAAATTGGGAGTTAAACGGTTTACTGTGTGTCAAGCGTAAAGCAAACGGCTATCGAGTATATTCAAATGATGATATAAAACGCTTACGCATTATTAAAGCACTAAGATGTGCAAACTATTCTTTATCTTCTATTCTTAGAATGTTAAATGCTTTATCGGTCAATCCAGATATAAATATAAAATCTGTGATTGGTATGCCAGAAGAAAACGAAGATATTATAACCGCCTGCGACAAGCTGTTGCTATCACTTGATGACGCTTCTAAAAATGCTCGATTTATGAAAGCAACCCTAATCAATATGAAAAAATCCTTTTAAATACACCCTACATTTTAACACCAGAGTTTTTTCTGGTGTTATTATTTTTCCAGAAAATAAAGGAGGGAACAGAATTGAATACAACAATTAGAGTTGAACATCTCAAAAAATCCTACGGAAATACTTGTGTTGTCAATGATATAAGTCTTTCTGTAAATAAAGGTGAAGTCTTTGGGCTTCTGGGTGCAAATGGAGCAGGAAAAAGCACCACGATTGAATGTATTTTGGGAACTAGGCAGGCAGACAGCGGGACAGTAGAAATACTTGGAATGTGTCCGACAAAAGAGAGAAAATGTTTGTTTGAAAACGTAGGCGTACAGTTTCAGGAGTCTAATTATCAAGACAAAATTTTGGTTTCAGAGCTATGCGAGGAAACACAATGCCTATATAAAGAAGTTACAGACTATAAAATTTTGTTAGAGCAGTTTGGGTTGTCTGACAAATTAAAAAGCCCTGTATCGGAACTGTCTGGCGGACAGAAACAAAAACTATTTATTGTTTTAGCACTTATCCCTAATCCTAAAGTAGTCTTTTTAGATGAATTGACGACAGGATTGGACACTAAAGCCCGCCGTGATGTATGGAAATGTTTATCGGAGCTAAAGAAAAAAGGATTAACTATTTTTCTTACCTCTCATTTTATGGACGAGGTAGAAAATCTTTGTGACAGAATTATGATTTTGAAAAAAGGAAATACCGTTTTTTCTGGAACAATCGAAGAAGCGATTGCCAGCAGTCCATATAAAGAATTTGAGGAAGTTTATCTTTGGTACGCAGAGGAGGAAATGACGAATGAAAACATTTAAGACTATGCTGAAAACAGAATTAAAACTTTCCCTTAGGGGTATGGATATGTTTATTTTTGCAATCTGTATGCCTGTGATAGTAATAATTCTGCTGGGTATTATTTACGGTGATAAACCTGCTTTTGCTGACGCTGAATATACTTTTTTACAGCAATCATTCGGAGCAGTATCTACAATAGCTATTTGTGCTGGCGGACTAATGGGCTTGCCTTTAGTTGTATCTGATTATAGAAACAGAAAAATTTTAAAAAGACTTAAAGTGACACCTGTTAAGCCGATTACAATTTTACTGGTTGAAATAGCTATTTACTGCATTTATTCATTGGTGTCATTGGCACTCATTTATTTAGTAGCGTTTTTATTTTTTGATTTTCAGATAATGGGGAACTTTTTACAGTTTTTCATATCTTTCGTATTAGTGATGTTGTCAATGTTCAGCATTGGTATGATGGTCGGTGGAATAGCACCAAACATGAAAATTGCAAGTACCGTTGCCAGTATTTTATACTTTCCAATGTTAATTTTCTCGGGTGCAACACTTCCTTATGAGATTATGCCTGATGCGTTACAAAACTTTGCAAATATACTCCCCTTAACACAGGGAATAAAATTATTAAAAGGTACGGCGTTAGGTTTGCCGATTGATAATATCCTCTTTCCTATCGGGCTAATGGTTGCAATCATTGTAATTTGTACGACTATTTCTTTGAAATTCTTTAAATGGGAGTAATTATGATAGTTTTAAAAAAACGAGATATGCAAAAGCTTTTAAAAGCAAGTGCAAAGGCAAGAGGTATTTCCATAAAAGATATGCGAGAGGAAATATAAGCTACCATTGATGAAGTTATGAACAGCACTGACCCAGAAGTACAGGCAAACTTCAAAAGGTATTTTGGCAACAAAAGACCCACGCCAGAAGAATATATCTATACGATTACGAGAAAGACAAAGATTTGAAAAATACCTTTTCGCTACCTGCATGGCAGATCAGCGGAAAAGGTATGGAAGATAAAAAGAACGGGAAGCCTTATTTACTTCCCGTCCCCTTGCTTTTCATGATACCGTCGATAGTTCCTTGAATGATAAGTAATTCTTCATCAGTCAATGCGTCCAGTGAATTTTCTATCTGACGGCGGACTGTGGACTTCTCCACTTCTTTTGTCGGATAGAAATATTCATCAACGGAAATATTGAACATAGTAACTAAATCATGAAATAACTGGAAGCTGGGGTGTTTCCCTACATTCTCAATATCTGCGATATGACGTTCTCCGTAAAATACCTTATCGCCTAAGTCATTACGGGAAAGTCCAGCTTTTTCTCTGGCTTCTCTGATTGCCAGCCCCAGTGGACGGAAATCAAAGCTATGTGTATCTTTCTTTTTTCTCATTTTAATCACCTATCATGAGTTTATACTTCATGCCACATGATTAGAATGTGTTAAAAATTCATATAGTATGCACTGAAAATGTTTTGCGTTATCTATGCGGTAAATAAAAAAAACCGTTCTTGATAACGATACTTTTCATGCGGTCTTAACTAGGACGGTTTTGTAAAAGCAGGACTGTCCTTTTCTTATTGGAAAAGTACGCTCCGATTAAGGGGGACGTGCTATGAGTAAGCATAAGAAGAAATATTGCTCTCAATTTGATATTCCACCGAAAATGCTTCATCAAGCCGTTTACCCTAAACATGAATTAAAACTTCATATAACGAGAACAACAAAAGCAGTCTGTTGGTACATTCGTGTCCTAATAGATTGCTTTTGTTATATATAGTGTTTTCAGCATTTTTTTGATTTTCTTTCCAGAACTGGTTAGCAAATCGCCCACTCCTGTACCGATGTGGGGCGGAAAGAGGGATAGATACCTTTTACGTCTTGACGAGGAAAGGGGGTGGACTTAAGTGAAACCGTCTGACTTCCAAAAGACAACCCAGTGTCAGTTTGACTGCAAGCTGAAACGTACTGTCAAGGGCGTTATCCTGAACTACAAAAAAGAGCTAAAACGTCGCAAGGATAAAGAAATTCCTTTCTGTGAGCTTCCAGAAATCATGGTGGAAAAGCTGGCAGTATGGGACGAATATATGAGCGACTACACAGCTTTTGAGGTATGCGGGATAGAAATCCGTGTGCTGGACGAAGAGCTTGCGAAAGCACTGAAACAGTTGTCTGACCGTAACAGAGAAAATCTGCTGATGTATTATTTTCTGGAAATGAGCGATACAGAGATTGCAAAAGTACAGAAAATTTCCAGAGCAGGGGTTTTCAAGAACCGTTACAGAGCCTTAGAAAACTTGAAAAAATCACTGATAAAGGAGCGTGAACAGAGATGAAGAAGAACTATAAGCTCCCGCCATACCGACTTATTTCATCAGCAGTAGACGGGAACGAACAGTCTATTGAAAAGATACTGGCATTTTATGACCCGTACATATCAAAATGCTGTCTGCGTCCTCTTTATGATGAATACGGCAACGTCTATATTGTTGTCGATATGGAGCTGAAAGGACGTATCAGAGAAGCCCTCATTAGAATGATGTTGGACTTTGATATTGGACTAGCACCGACAGAAGAATAAAACTGACGGCAGAGTATGATTTGTCAAAATCCCCCTCTTTCCTGCTCTGCCTAGTTTTTACTATATGAGAGCCATTACAGGCTTTCGCCGATTGTTCCTTGACAACTGAATAAAGCAGATAGATACGTTTGTGATACAGCGAGCCACGGAAACTGTACGCCATGACCTTTCCAGAGAAAGCGAGCGACCCACGCAGTGATCCGAGAGCGACTTGTGGAATGGTCGTTTTGCCATGACCTGTATTTACAGAATAATGATACGTCCCAGAGGTGGTTTTGCTCATAGGAATGAGATTGGTTGAGATACCAGCGGAGTTTTCCAAAGCCGTCTGTCTGCTTGTAAAAAATGCACACAGTAAAGGGGGTGCTTATACATGACAAACAATACTGATGTGCCTATCTGGGAAAAATACACGCTTACGATTGAAGAAGCGTCTAAATATTTCCGTATCGGAGAAAACAAGCTAAGGAAGCTCGCTGAAGAAAATATCGGCTCAAATTGGGTTATTATGAATGGAAACCGTATGCAGATTAAGCGAAAACAGTTTGAAAAAATCATAGATAAATTGGACGCTATCTGATGAAAGCAAGCCCTAAATATGGTATAATTATCATAGTGAGTCTAGGGCTTGCTCCTTTTTTGAAAGGAGCTTCCTGTAATGGCAAAAGAAGTTAGACGAGATAACAAAGGTCGTATTTTAAGAACAGGAGAAAGCCAAAGACCCGACGGAAGATATATGTTTAAGAGCAGTTTGTTAGCAAAGCCACTCTATTCATGGAAACTTGTTCCCACAGATAAGATACCGAAAGGCAAACGTAATGATATTTCCCTGCGAGATAAAATCGAACAGGCATTGAAAGACGTTAGTGACGGTATTGACCCAGCGGGAAAAAAGTTGACGGTATGCCAGCTTTACGCAAAGAAAAACAGTCTTAGAAAGAACGTCAAACGTAATACAGTAAAGGGGCGACAGCAGTTTATGAACTTGCTGAAAAAGGACGCTCTGGGAAGTATGACGATTGATAATGTGAAGCTGTCAGACGCTAAAGCATGGGCTATCCGTATGAGCGAGAATGGCATAGCGTACAACTCTATCCGTAATTACAAGCGTTCTTTGAAAGCGTCTTTCTATCTGGCGATACAGGACGATTACATCAGAAAGAACCCGTTTGATTTTAAATTAAGCGAAGTGATTGACGATGATACCGAAGAAAAGATTGTGCTGACACCAGAGCAGGAAGAAAATCTTCTGTCCTTTGCAAAGACGGACAAGACATACAAAAAGTATTATGATGAGATTGTGATACTGCTCGAAACAGGATTGCGTGTTTCTGAACTTTGCGGACTGGATTTGAATGTGGCTGTCAATATGAAGGACAGGCTAATCCTTGTAGAACACCAGCTTCTAAGGGACAATGAGGTGGGATATTATACCGCCCCGCCTAAGACGAAGAATGGTAGCCGACAAGTGCCTATGAGTAACCGAGCTTATGAAGCATTTAAGCGAGCTATCAAGAACCGTCCTAAGGGGAAAGAGTTCATGGTAGACGGCTACAGCCGTTTCCTTTTCCTTAATAAAAAGGGACTTCCTAAAGTGGCTGTAAATTACGACGGTATGCTTAGAGGGCTTGTGGCGAAATACAACAAGACACATGATGAGCCTTTACCGCATATCACACCGCATACATTCAGGCATACATTCTGTACGAACATGGCGAATAAAGGAATGAACCCGAATACGTTACAGTACATCATAGGACATTCCAACATAACTATGACGCTTGGATATTATGCACATGGCTCTTATGCTTCTGCAAAGTCTGAAATGGATAGGCTTTGTGCTTAGTAGTACAAACTGAATTTACTACGAATTTACTACTTCCGAACGGGAAAACACATGGGAATATAAAAACTTATGTGAAGAGCTTTCCACTATGGAAAGTGCCACTAAAGCCGATAAAATAAGGCTTTAATGGCATTTAAAGAGAATTAAAAAGATAATAGGAATTTTCGATAAGATATTATAAATAAAATATTATTTAATTTCCTATAATACTATCACAAATTTTGATAATATAATTTGGAATTATATTATATCTTTTTTCATCCAAAGAGATCATTTCATTATTTTCATAATGATAGGATTCTGTGATAAAGCTCATAAATACTTGATCTTCTGCCTTTAACGGATTCAAATATAAGTATGCTCTCATAATTTGTAATTTATCAATAGAAGATGTAGCACTTTTATACCACTTTATTAAATTACTGCTACTTTTTAATTTGGATAAAATATCTTCATAATCGAAATTATTAATATACTCCATAATGGTTGAAATACCATCATTAATCTCATCTTCGTTCATATCAATTAATTCACCACATTCTTTTTTCTTAGGTGTATCATAAAGATGCTCTAAAGATGAGATAATATTGAATGCATCATTTTCTTTTGGATTACTATATTGTAAATATTTTCTCAAATTTACCAAGCGCAATAATATATTTAATCCTGTATTTTTTGATTTTTTCTCCCATTGTCTTAATGTATTACAAACCCAATCTTTTTTTATTCTTATATCAGTAAAAATACCATTTTGATTTGATACAAATGAACAAGAGTCATTTATATTTCTAAAATTATCCTTATACATCAAATCAATAATTATATCAAAATCATGAGTAAATAAAATAACTGTTTTATTTTTAAATACTGCATTATCTTTCGTGAACAAATAATACAATATTGCAAATTTTTTATTATTATCAAAAGATGAAACAGGATCATCTAAAATAATTAAATCATAATTTTGTTCTGCTTCTAATGAAAATAATATCAAAGAAATTGCATTTCTTTCTCCATAGCTTAAATCATCTTTTGAAATTATTTTTTCAACACATATAGGTTTTAAAATTGTTTTATAATTTTTATCACCTAATGCTTGAATTTTAACTTCGTAAGGAATACCTGATATTCTTAAAAAATCATTTATATATTGGCTTTTATTCAAAATACAAAAATTCAACTTTTGTGAAAATTCTTGAGTAATATTTTTAATATCCTTATCTTTACTAATTAAATTATCAATAGAATTATTAACATTATTGATTTTCTCAAAAACATCTTTTTCTAAATGCGAATAAAAATCCATTGATAATTTATTTTCTTTTAAAAAGTCAACAAGAATATTATTATCATATTTTTCCTTTATTTGTATAACACTTAAATTACTTAAATTGTTCAATTTATTTAATTCTTGTTCACACAAAACATAAAGAGAATAAAGCAATTTTGCTTCATCAGATGAAACTTTATCATTGCTATTAACTATATTATCAACTTCTTTTTTTGTATTATCATCAAAATATTTTTTTATTTTATATACTACATTTTTAACTTCAACATTTTGTTTTAAAGCAGTCGTTTTAAATGTGTTATTGATATCTGCGCATATTTTTTCAAAGTTTTCTGGTAAATCATTTAAACAAAATGGGCATTTCTTCCCAGTCAATAATTTTATACCATTTTCAAACCATTTATGCCATTCAAAATTATTATTTGCTTCTAATAATGATTGATATGGTTTTGCATCTTCTGTGATTAACACAGAAAGATTTGATAACTTTTTCCCTTTTGCAAATTTTGTTGTTGCAGGAACACTATAGGTAGTTCCTTTTTTGGTTTCTTTTATTTTAAAATCCAAGCTATTTTTAAATCCTGTTAATTCTTCTATTATTGTTTTTATATCAGAAGATGAAATGCTATTCACAAGATCAAAAAAAAGATTATTAATGCGTTTTAATGCCAATTTATATTCATCAGTATTAATAAGTATTTCAAAACTATTATTAACTATATCTTCATGAAATAAATATTGATTCACATATTCTTGATTAAAAACAATAACATTAGAAAAGTTTTTATCAATTTGAATAGTTGGAACTAAATCACTATCATATTTTTTTAAAACAGATAAATCTTCTCCTTTAATACTTTTTTCAATTCCTTTGGCTATTGTACTTTTTCCTGTACCATTAATTCCATATTTGACATTAATACTATTTTCTATAATTTCTAAATTACCATGCTCAATTACCCCAAGATTATTAAATTCGATTTTCAAAAAAAGCCCTCCTTTATTTTACAGATAAATTATCATATATTTTAATTAATATTTAATAAATCCAAACTTTTAATAGTTTTACTACCTTCCGAATCGCTTCTTTATTTAAAATATAAATGCATATTAAAATAACTTACTAAGTCATTTCAATATTTTTTAGCACTCTAGTCGGCAAATTGCTAAACATATTATACCAAACTATATATCACAGTCAATATTTAAATGCTAAATTACTGTTTTGGCTACAAAAAGCATAAAAATCACTTGCGTCAATAAAAAGTTTTTCTTTCCTTTCAATCATTTACTAATTTATGTATTTATTTTATATTGTTGAAAATATAGTATCCATCATTTTATCTGTTAATATTTCCATAACCCATCCATTTTTCTGACTTAAAATCATAATATTTTCCATTAACTTGTTAACATATTACCCATATACTTGTTTACTTTGTATAATTCATTAGTAAAATACTAAATGATACTATTTCCAATATGGTAAATTATATAAACTATATAAAATAATATAAACAAAAGAAAAATCGCCATTTTTATGACGATTTTACATACAAAATTAAATTGATACTATTCGAACTCGCTTCCTTTCAATTGGTTTTCTATCTTTTTCAT
The DNA here is from genome assembly GCF_002160865.1 of Massiliimicrobium timonense. Lineage (GTDB taxonomy): Bacteria > Bacillota_I > Bacilli_A > Erysipelotrichales > Coprobacillaceae > Allocoprobacillus. Next base: position 83,602 of record NZ_NFLJ01000002.1, on the reverse strand, counting down.
ACTATTTTATACATATTTTTATCTATATTTTCCCAGATATCTCTATTATTCGAGAAATATTAATTCTTTGTACTCATTTTGTACTCACCATGAGTACTCTTTGAGTACATATCTTTTTACAATAGATAATACTATTATTCGGGTATACTATCATCTTTATTTCTTAATTCTTCACTTTTTTGGTTTAATTCTTTAATAACCGACTTCACAAGTTTAATGCAATAATTCATTAATCTATACGCTTCTTTTTGCTTAGAATCTAATTCCTTGTGTAATTCTATTTCATACTCTTGATCAGGGCATTCAAAATTATCATTTACATCATAATCCAATAAGTTAAAAAAATCTTGAGAGTTAATTACTTTTTCCGTTATAGATACAGTTAATGTTTTACTACCGCATGAAATAACTGAGTTATAATTTTCATCAATTTTTACTGTTATTTCTTTTGTCATATCTTTTCCACCTCTTTCTTATTACATCTACTCCTCCATCCAAAGTATCTGCAATATCTTTCAAAATATTAATATTTTCATCTTGGTATTCTAATGCTCCGTTATAAGCAACTATACCATCTTCATCATTTTTTAAAACGATCACATTGTCTACATCTAGATTTACAACTAACTCAGGTTTATGTGTAATGAACAAAACTTGTTTTTTATCAGATATTTTTCTAAAAATATCTATTAAATCTGATGTGATTTTATTTTGGGAAACATCATCTCCCGGCTGATCAACGATATACATTTTATTGTTTAAATCATAGGACAATAGATCTAAATAAATTAATGCATTTTTTCCCGGTGAATTACCACTCAACTCAGAATCTTCTTCTTTTAAGATCGCATAATCTATTTTCAAAATATCGGATTTAACATAATCTTTTACACATTGTTTATATGCTATATTAATGTCTTTCCCTTCATCTAAATATTTTTTTATTTTTGTATCAGCACAGGAGTCAATAAAGTTATCATTATCTACTTTCGAAAGGTATGATAATTTATTATTATTAGAAAAAGGATACATTAAAATGTCTTCTATAATTTCCGATGTAATTTTTGAAACAACTGTTCTAGTTATAAATATATAACCATTTAATGGATTCTCCTCTTGTTTTATAAGGATATCTTTATAATCAAATAATATATCTTCATTTTTTGTATTTATTTTATCAATATAATCTACTATTCGTTGCTGAAAACTAATTAAATCTGTATTGAAATTATTTCTTTTTCTTTCTTGATCTTGAACGATTTTATTTACTGCTTTCTCGTGTGATTCAAAGACTTTATTTATTGTTGAGCATATTGAATTATGTATCTTCTCATCGATTTTTAATTTCTCATACTTTTTCTTCATTTCTTGATATTTTTCGATACTTAAATTTATTATCTTAATATCTTCTTCTAACAAATCTTTTGTATCACGTAATTTTTTTAATTGATTTAAAACATTTTTGATATTATCTATAATTTGAGAATAATCTTTTGTTTTACAAACTATATTTGAAACAGCATGAAGTTGATAATTATTGTCCTCAACATCTGCGGGAATATCTAAATCAAAGTTTAAATTTCTTTTCGCATTTTTTAATTGATAATTGTTTTTTATTTTATTTAAAACTCTATCAATATATTTATCAAATATTGCATCATATGAGTCAATAATCAAATCGTTAAAATGTTTTTGAAATTGTGGATAATTATTAAGACTATTATTATCTTGGAACAACTTTCTTATATTACCTTGCCTATCAAAATGGATAGATTTGAGTAATTTTTGATCTATAGGAACTACTGATATTTCTTTCGATTCACAATATCTCTTATATCCTTCTTTTCTTGTTTTATCAATTTTTGTCAATTTGGGATTATATAAGTATTCAAGAATTAAACTTTTCCCAATAGAATTATCTCCAATAATTGCATTTAATCCCGAAGAAAGTTCTAAATCAACTACCTGGTTCTTTATATTTAAAGATATTTTATCTAAGTATGGTTTTCTAATATCATAGTATGCAGTAGTAACTCTTCTACTTTCTGTTAATGCCATTACTAATCCTTTAAATGTTGGTAAACTTTTTATATAAGAATATCTAATATCACTTTTATCAGTCTTTTTCTGTTTTGGATATACGGTCCAGTCATGACAATCTGTACCAGTTATATATCTCATATTTTTAAGATCTTTCTCATTTTGATAACTTTTTAGAATTCCTTCTATTCTTCCACTTCTAAATTCTAATGCATCAAAATATTCACAATTAACAATATAGTCAAATTGTTCCTCACCCACACCAGCCAAATTTTCATTTTGGTTTTCTACTCTTATCCCACTTTTTTGATGAGCAATTAATACTACATTAAGATTAATATCAGTAATAATACTTCTAAACGTTGAAAATTTATAAGCATTAGGCTTCTTTTCTTTATTATCAAATTTATATTTTTGCAGAATTTTTTCAATATCTTTCAATTTATCTTTATTAGTATCATCAAATATCGCAATCACATGAAACCTTGCTCCATTTTCAAAAACATCGAATTCAATGCCTGGTAGTATAGATTGTAAAGTCTTGCACAAACTCATGTTGTTAACTAATGTATCATACAGATCAAAATTAAAAACGTTATGATCTGTTATTGCAATCATATTCACTTTTTCTTTTTCTAGTTTTCCCATTAAAATAGGGATATTTTCCTTTGTATTGTTGCTGACTAAATCGCCGTCTTTTTTGCTATACTCACTATGTATATGCAAATCTACCTTTATCAAACTATTTACTATTCTATTCATTTTCTATCCTACCTTATTTTCAATTATCTCTTTTTCATAGCAATTTTTTTAATCATATGAATAATATAAAGTCTTAACATCAATTTGAACTTTTATTACTTCAGGTAATTTGTTCTATTCCATAATATTTATTTTTTAAATCGTGGATCGTCTGCAAGAGTCATAATTCCGCTTAATTTTTTTGGATCTGTTAATAAATCCGCTATTACGCCAAACATTGCAGCATTGCTTTGTTCTTTTTCTTTACTTTCTAATGCATTCTTATGTTCTAATTCCAATAATTCAAGCTTATGTTTATGATCTTGATTACTTTTTTCTATTTCAAAATTATGCTTTTCCTTTAAGGATTCTATATCAATTTCATGTTGCTTCATCAATTTTTCAATTTCATGTTTATTACTTTCTTGCAATTTCATAATTTCATCTTTTGCTTTTTTACATGTAATAACATATGTTACAATTCCGCTAATAAGAGCGGGAATACAAGAAGTTATCAAAATACTAACAACAGATTCCATTCATATACCTCCATCAATCCATTGGTTTTACATTTTCTTCTATAAACGTAATTTCTTCATTTGAAAGATTATATTTTTTATAAAGTTGTTGATCTATTTCAGAAATAGATTTTGACCAAACGATATCAGAATCTAATGAAAAATCTTGTATTGGTACATACTTCCATACTGCTTTTTTATTATCTTGAGTTACTTTTAATATTCCTAATAATGCCCTAGCAAACTTAGTTTTTAAATATTTCAAGAGTGCTTTAGCTTCATATGAAGTTTCAAATGCACCAATACTTATAAATGTTTGAGTATGCCCCATTGCAGGCTGACCTATTTCAGGAGAAGATAAAACCTCACCAAAAGAACCTGATCCATTTGATTTTGGCAAGATAACTTTCCATTTCATTAAATTATCATGAAGTTCTATGTATTCTTTTTTAATCCACATACATACCCTGGTATTTGATTTTCTTCCCATTATTTTGACGTATTCAACTTGATCGTGAGGTTTCTCTGAAAAGAACACAATATTTTCAAGCTTATCAAAAATATTTGATGTTAGATCATAGTCGTGGCCTTTACTCAAAATACCATTGTTTTCATCTATGTATCTTATATTAGAATAATCTTCATGCAATTTTCTTCTAAATTTATAGCTTTCAGGTGCATACACTATATCAGAGATAAATTTTGTAGCATTATTAATAATTTTTTCCTTAATAGTACGTAATTCATTATAATGAGTAAATACACCAATTGCCCCATAATTCACATTTTTATTTCTTAAGGTAATAGCTACGCCACCTTTAATATCTACATTCGGAAACACATCTGTACTATTAGCCGTATAATATACTACCTTAAAATGTTCATCATTTAATACTTTATTATTCCAATCCTTTGGTGTTTTTCCTGCATTGAATAAAAATCTTGCAGGTGTAATGAATGTTACTTTATCTGAAATATTAAATGAAGTATCCATAAACAAATGATATACAGGTTTATCACTTGTGCCTTCTGTTGATTCTTGATAAGGTGGATTACCTACTATAGCATCAAACTTCATTTGACCATTTTCTCCTTTCTTCCAATAACTTGATTTAAGCACACGCTCAATAAATTGTTGCGGTTTATTTTCCATATAATTAATCAAGTCATCAAAATAGTGTGCATTAATTTTTATTTTTGAATATCCCGCTAACGTTCTTTGAGTTATATGTTTAGCCATTGGTGTTTTACATATTACAAATACATTATTTTGGATTGTGTCATTCCATATTCTTCTTTCTAATTCTATTGTAAATTCATCATCGTTATAATCTTTACATTTAGCTCGATAAATACTATATGTAACATATAATGGATAAAGTCCTGTCTTTGAATTGATTTCTAAAATTTGAGCAGATGTATTACTAAATGTATCATCAGTTACTTGACCTCTATCAACAAATCGAGGTTTATCAAGTTCGTGTTCATGATTTTCATCCCAGAAATCATAACCGCCTAAAGTATTTGACATGTGTAGATTAACTACTTTCCAAGGCGTTAAAACGGTTTCTTTATCAGGATTTTTAAAATTTGAGAATAATGAAGCAATCTTTTTGACACGCTCTGTTGGTTCAAGTGTATCGGCCTCACGTGCAATATTCCTGATTCTTCTACCAGCCGCAATAAATACATCCTCGTCATAATATTTCTTAAACTCTTGAAAAGCTTCTTTTGTGACACCTGTCGGCATGAATTCATTCCACGAAGAATCATCTACTTTTTCAATAAATCTTTCTAAGGTGATTTCCTCATCGTATGGAACATCAGCACCATAAATAAGTAATGGCATACGTATAGAAATCCCTCTTAATATTGAAATTGCATCGTTACGTACTTTCTTTTTCTTCTTTAATTCTTCTAAGAATACCTTTTCTTCTTCAGTTAATTCCTTTTTAGGTTTCTTCTTTAATTTCTTTTCCTTTTCATATTCTTCGTTAGTTAAACCTTGATCATTCACAGTAATATCATTTTGCTTGCTAGCTGCTTTTGATTTACCAATAATTCCTTTTAACTCATCAAATTTCTTAATATCAAGTTCATCTAATTTTAATAATTCATCATTATATAAATTACTATCATCAAAGCCATTACGAACTACCTTATCAGCATACGCTTTTTTTAATTGTTGTAACAATCTATCAGCTTGATATTCTTTCATTTGCGATCCAGAAATTGAAATTACAGGACAGTAATTTAAGAATTTTCCTAATATTTGTTTATCTCCATCAGTGGTTTTACCTGCTTTTGAAGATACGGATACAGCTTGTGATACCATTTTTAATGTACGATCTGGTGCAAAATCAAATACATACGCTGTTTCTTTTATCATACCATTCTTATTGCATGGAGACTGTACTCTAAATATTGTTTGTAAATAGTTTGCAGCAGAAGTAGAATATGAACCAGCAAGCATAAATACAGCTGTCCATTCCTTAATTGTTACACCTGTTGTTAACTTTCCACACGATAAAGTAATAGTATATGTATCATTTTTTTCGGCTTCACTAATAGCATTTTTTACACTATTTAGTGCATCAGCAGATTCTTCATCATCACTTCCAGCTACATTTATAATATTAAACTGTCCATTGCCAAATACTGGATGTTTCATCATTAAACTCTTCAAAGCTCTTGCTTCACGTACTCCTGGAACCATCCAAAGAGAATGTTTAAACAATTGACGATACTCCTCTTTTGAATAAGGATAACTATTCTTATCATCAAGTTTAGTCATTAGATTTAAAAATGACCAAATATCATTTTCATGAACAAAATCACCTATTTTCGCAGTTACAGGCATTTGTGCATAATCAAATTTGAAGTCTCCTGTCCACGTTCTAAAAAATTCATGAAAATTAAAAGCTTTATCTTCATAAGTAATATAATTACTATTATGCAATAGTTCTCCAAGATCATATGTATATATACGCAATTCTGGTAATTCTTCATAAGGATTAGAATCTCCAAAATGGAGTTTGTCCCATTCTGATTTACATTCCTGTTCCATTATATAATCCCATGTATATATAGATTCTTCATCGTATTCATCTAAAATGTTGAAAGGAGTTCCTGATAAAGCTAATAGCTTCGTTTTTTTAAGTTCTTCTTTGACAATAGCTTTAATGGTTTCATCACCTAAAGTCGTTTTAGTTCCTTCATGAGCTTCATCTACAATAACACAGTCCCAAATTGTATTGAATATTTCATCATTCTTTCCAAATTTTCCACCAACAGCTTCAGACCCTCTAAGATCTTGAATCGATGCAAAATACACAAATCCTTTACCTTTATTATTCAAAGTATTCACATCATATCCATTTGACTTTGAACCATACAAATAATCGGTATCATAAAAAATCTTTGTAAAGTCCTCATACCATCCATCATTGACAACTGGTCTATGAGTAAGAATGATTGTTTTTTTAAATCCACAACGTTTTATTACTTCTAATGCACTTAAAGTTTTTCCAAATCTCATTTTTGCATTCCAAAGCATGCGATCATGCTTATTAAATTGTTTAACTGTTCTTTCAATCGCATCTTTTTGTTCTGGTCTGAATATGATTGGAACATACTTACTTGTTTTAGAATTACTTAAATTGGCATAATTCTTCTTTACTGCTTGAATAGCCTCTATTGCAGTATCTTTATCTATACGGTACCATTCACGCCCCGTACTACCATCAATTTTCACTTTTTTAATATTTGAATTTTCTAAAACATGATGTACTTCATGATCTCTAAATGCTTTTAATTGAACACTTCCATCTTTCGAATGTTCTTCTTTAATAGCTAATTCAGTATGTAATAATACAGGAGTTACCCCTACAGTGTTTGTATAACTCTTGATTCTCTTTAAAGCAGCTTGATTCAATTCTCTACAATTAGGTGAAAGTTTATCAATCGAGGAGTCCGTATAAACAGTTGCATCTCCAATTTTTATTAGCCCCTTATGCTTTTCATCATTAACTGTAAAAGCATAGATAACCTTATAATTAAATGCATTTTTAAACTGTATATTATCGTTGCTTTCCATTACTTAACTCCTCCATTCATTATACTTTTAAATTCTATACTTGTATTTGCTCTCCAATCATATATTTTACATGGAATTGGTTCTTTTTCCGAGATTTCTTCATTATCCAAGAAATCAAAAATAGACAATTGTGTATTAACTCTTTCACGCTCACTATAAGGAGCATTCAATGTTATGCCATCCATTTGCCATAGATTCCATGAAATTATTTTTGCAATGGTCAAAAGTTGCTCTTCACTAGGTTTATGAGAGAACTTATACTCCATGTTTTCAATAAATGTGTAAAGCAAATTTTCTCTAGCAAGTAGCAAGCTATCTCCCTGGTATTCATAACCATATGTACTTTCATAAGCTCTTTTTACCCACTCAAACCAATCTTCTTCACTTACTGTATTTTCATTAACAACTCGAAACTTTCTATCTAATAAACCTATTCTGTCTTCCAGCGGTATTTCCTTACCAGTGACAGTATCATATCTACTTACTAAATAAGGTGCTTCTCCACAGCTTATTTCTAATCTTCTAGCATCAACATATTTTCTCCAATTTTTATTTGATGGAAAAACGATATTTTCTTTATTTGTAATCCATGTTTGTCCTACTGTTTTATTAAAAACATCTTTACGACAAAACCATGCTTCATCAATTAAATTGTTTTGTTCATTACACACCCATGAAGGAGTAAAAACTTCTGCTTTTTCCTTCGTTCTTTTCGTCTGATCCTCTAATGTTTTCGCAACTCTTGGCGAAATAATATGAGAGTTTTTTCCAGTAATAAGATCTTTAGTGATAGGTTCTTGTGGATAATATGCATCACCAAAGGCAATATAATGATCTGTTGCCCAGCAAATATTTTTCTTTGTTGTTCTATCCTTTAACAGTACATTAAAAACCTTTACCGACATATTCATTAACTCTTCTTCAATAATATCAATCACAGTGATTCACACCACCTTCATCTTTTAAATTATCTTTAACGTATTCAATCAAATCTCCAAAATCACACTCTATATAATGACATATCCTTTCTAAAACAGCTAATGACACTTCTTGATTTTTTCTCATCCTTGTCATTGTATTTGGTGCAATACCTGCTCCTTTTCTTAATTCGGAAGCACTCATATTTTTATCAATCAATAACTTCCATAATTTATTATATGAAATAGCCATAATGACCTCCTGTAAATATTATTATATCCTTTTATCATTAGTTAAATCAACATAAAAACTCGCATATTGATGCGAGCTTTTATAAACGTGATAAGTATTTTTTATCTTATATTAAGAAACTCATCAAACAATGTTTCTTCAGCACTATTTTTTATGTTGTTCATTTCCTGCACCCATCTCATTTGATCTTTTTCTTTTAGTTCTTCATTGACACTTCTTTCTTCCATAAGTTGCTTTACTAATACATTATATCGATCATTCATCTGATGATCCATTGATAACAGTTCATCATTTAGCTTATTTTCTGCAAGTAACGCTAGATAATGTGCTTTATAATTTTCTTTTAAATGTTTCAAATACATTCGTCCAAATCTTGTTAAATTAGGTAATGATTCTTCTTGTTTTAGAACTGGAAATTCATAATCTCCTACTTGTTGGTACTTCATTTCTTTCATCTACTTTTCCTCCTAACGTGACTGTTCTCTTTGTTTTATTTTCTTCCATGCGATACGTTCTACATCATCTTTAAAGCTTCTATTTCGAATGTTATCACATGCTTTGACTTCCATTCTTAACTTTTTAATTGCTGGTGTAAATTGTTTTGCTTTTGCTGACCACTCATCTTTTTCCTCTTCGCTAGTAGCTTTCATTCGACGATAATAACAGTATTTTCTTTCTTTGATTAGTTTATCTAATTCATTCTGTTTTACTTGTTGATAGTCATCCAATTGGTTTATATCTTCAATTTTGTTATGATATAACAATTCAATTTCTTTCACAAACATATCCAGTTTTCTTAATGCTTGCCTTGCTTCCTTTGATAATTTTTGTTTACGAGTTGGTAAAACATTTAATGAAATAAGATAAGCTACTCTTATTCCTGCAGGTCCAGTGAGTTGTTTTTTCTTATACTTTTTATAATATTCTTTGCACTGATAATAACTTTTTGTATGTTCAGTTTCTTGTGGAAGTATTCTTTTATCGATTAATCTGTCTTCAATATTTTCATAATGGTATTGTTCCCCTAACGTTTTTAGAAAGATTGGTTCTGAATAATACGGATGATAAATGGCATATTCTTCTCCAATTCTTTCGAGAGCATATCCTTTTTTCTTCATGTTATCCCAAAACACATCCACAAAACTACTTTGTTCAACTAGAATATCCATATCTTTTTTGATGTCCTTCATATAAGAATTTAATACATGATAGTTGACTTTTTTTGACTTGTACTGAGGATTTTTAATGACAAATAAACCATATTCCAAGCATAATTTATCAGAGGTTTCCTGCATTTTTCTGTAATCTTTTTTCGTATTACAGAAGCGTTTCCCATCAACAAATGATGTTGAGTTTAAGAGAATATGATTATGAACATGCTTCTTATCTAGGTGTGTAGCAACGATAACTTCAAATCGATCTGCATATAATTCCTGAGCTAACCTTACACCAATTTCGTGTGCAACATCAGCAGTCACCTCTCCAATTTTGAAAGACTGGTAACCATGATATGCAACAATTGGTTTTGTATCATCGAACATTTTCTTTGTAGTGCTCATAGATTTTTGTGGTTGAAATGCATCACAATTGAGATAAGTTGCATATTTTTGGCCATCTGTTTTCTCATCATTGCTGATATAGTCAAAGGCTTTTTCAATTGTCTTTTCATCATCTTCTACATACTTAATGGCATTATCCAAACGATCTCTTATCGCCCAAATTGCAGTTACTGCTTTAATCACCCCTTACCTTTTCATCCAAATTTTTAATCATATTTCTTAATTCTTCAATCGTAACCTCAACAAGAAATGATGAATTATCCTGTCTACTATTTAAAGATTTAGCGATTTGATTGAGATTATTTCCTATATGATTGAACTCATTTAATAACTTATAATAATCCAAATGAGGTGGTTCTTTGACTGATTTTTTCAAAATACATTGACGAATAAACTTCTCTCTGCTGAGTTTTGATTTACGAACTTTTTCCGTCAGCTGTTCAAATTCTTTTTCGTTAAATCGAATCTTGATTTCATGATTTCGTTTCATTATTCCACATCCTTTCGTTGTTGGCACCGTCCAACTTGATTGTATTTTGGGGACAAAATACGTTGCTTGCTAATACATATATCGTGAATTTTAATTGAAGTGACGAGTGACGGTGTGACGGACACTTTGCTATACCGAAACACCGTCACACCGTCACCAATTTTTATGTTTCTTCATCACCTTCATAAACCAATCTCATTAGTCTTGCCTTATTTGTTCTCGGTAGAATTTCATACGTTATGAATGAGTCTTTAAGAAAATCTTTATTTTTGGTTAGAAGAATTTGCAGTCCCTTTCCTCTTAGCTTTAATGATAATTTAGAGCATAAGGTTTCATGAGATCCCTCATAAACTTTATTTCTTACAATGAAGTTGATGACCTTACTGAGATTCTCATCAATCTGTTCATCGAAGTCATTTTCAACGATTTCAAAAAGACACATCTCATTTTGACAGATCGTCAGTTCTTCCTCAGGAAAATCTTTTCCTTGAATTGCTAACTGTCGGTTCTTGGACAAGAAATTTCTTTTAAACAAAACGATAATACTGTCCGCTCCTGCTATTATCCCTCTGCTTCCATAAATGGAATCAAAAGGATGATTAGGATCTATTTCCTTTTTCACATGAGTGATTAGAATGATCGACAAATTATATTTAAAAGCTAGTTCATGATACAACGTTGATTCAGAATATTCCGAATCATAATCTCTATCTTTATTTCTTCTCATCTTTGCAAAGGTATCAACAACGACCACTCTCAAATCCTTATTGATTTCTAACTCCTTTTGAATTCTTTTTTCTAAGTCAAAATAATTATCTGACTTCAGCACATCAACAACAAGATTATCCTTTTCTTCAATCTTCATTGTTTTTAATCGCTTTTGTATCTTATTCTTATGATCTTCAAATGCTAGATATAAGGCTGTTCCTTGTTTCACATTTTTACCTAAGAATTTTTTACCACTTGCAATTGCATCGGCTAGCTGTAATCCAAAGAATGTCTTTCCAGTTTTTTGTGGAGCTCCAATCAAAGTTAAACCAATAGGAATCATATCTTCCACAATATCCTGTTCTTCTTTTATATCGGATGATAATAATTCTTTTGCAGTAAATCTTCCGCCATACTCCACTTCTCTTTTCGTTTGAATAAAGCCTTTATCATAGTTTAAAGCACTTGAACAGATACTATTGACTTCTTTCATCTCTAACGATGGGTAGCAACGCTTCTCATTCTCTTTAGCAATACAAAGCCTAATCGATTCGTCATGAAATCCTTTCTTCTGTAAATAGCATGCCATTTTAAATAAGTAGTCATTTCTTTTCCCTTCTTGAATCAAACAGCAATCATCCAATGACTTCGTTGTGTCTTTCTTCGTTTTAGAAAGAAAATCATACACTGCATCATTTGCTTCAGCTATCGGCAGATTGTTGACCCATGCATAAGATTTATCGTCAACAACACTGGGAGGTGCTAATACATAACCACCATCACCTCGTACATCTATTCCTTCCATTAAAGCAATCGAGTTACGAACTTCTCTGTTTACCTTATAATAGAGATGATATCCACCATTACAAGTCTTCGCTATTCTTGTTTTAGGAAAGTTGGCAAGAAATGGCTTTAATTGTTCCATGCCATTCTTGCCATTTTTGCAATCAACATCAATAACAACTAAACCATTTCCTGTTTTCAATCCAATATTATATAATGGATTATTATTCCACCATTTTGTTACTTGATCAATATCATCTACCGCTTCTTCTTTCCAAGATTTTAAGACTTGTTCACTTTTTGAATTGACTTTTAGCGGAAATATTTTAAAATGATTTTGAGCATAAATTAAAGCTTCAGATTGTAAGGACTTCATTTCTCAGGTGACTCCTTTTGAACTTTAATTTGTGCCATTTTTTTATCATGCATTGCAATAACAATTTCCAAAACTCGCCTTAATACTATTAAATCATCTAATTCTATTTCCTCTAAATTCCCCAAATGTTTAAACTCATCAATAAAATGATTTAGTTCATATTTCAAAGAGCGATATACATATGGATTACCTTGAACAACAATGTCAGTATTACTTGTACATCGAATAAGATAATCCTGTTTAGTTAGACCAGATAAGGCAACCATTCGATTAATTACATCACTTTCTTCTTGTGAAACACGAAATGCAACAACGATTCTACGAAATCTCCCTTGCATATCATTATTCTTTGCAGACATATGTCATTGCCTCCTCTTTTTCTTTATCCAACTTATTTGCTATTTCTGCACCTTTTGTTGGGAAAAGATGTGCATATCTATAAGTTATATCAATACTTTCATGTCCTACTCGTTCTGCAATTGCTAATGGTGTAAATCCTAGCTCAATCAACAAAGATACATGTGAATGTCGTAAATCATGAATACGAATTCTTTTTACGCCTGCAAGTTTACATCCTCGATCCATCTCATGATGAAGAAACGATTTAGTAATCTGAAATATTCTCTGATTTTTTTCTAATTTGTAGATTGAATTAATATAATTTTCAATTTCTTCTGTCAAAAAATGGGGCATTTTAATTTTTCTAATACTTTTTTTAGTTTTTGGATCAGTGATATAATCTTTACCTTGTAATCGTTGATATGACTTTGTAATAGAGACTGTATCTGTCTTCAAATCAAAATCCTCAGGTGTTAATGCTAACAACTCACCTAACCTAATCCCACACCAATATAAGAGTTCAAATGCCATATAGCTAATTGTCTTGTCCATAATTGACTCTGAGAATTTAATATATTCTTCTTTTGTCCAAAACAACATTTCTCCATATTGCTCTTTTCCCATATTTCCTGCTTTTCTGGCTGGATTATCTGCTAAATTATAAAATTTACATGCATAATTGAATATAGCACTCAATTGATTATGAATTGTTTTTAAATAGGTTTGACTATAACAATGACCTTTACTATCTCTATAAGCCAACAAAGTATTTTGCCATTCAATAACATCAGCTGGTGTTATTTCATTTAATTTTCTATTTTCAAAATATGGAAGAATTTTATCTTTTATCAAATATTTTTTCGTCATATTTGTATTGTACTTTAGTCTAGCTAAACAATCTCTCTCATATATTTCAATAAAATCAGAAAATTTCATATCAGTAGAATGTGCTTTTTTTAGTTTAAACTCACGTTCATAGTTTTGGGCATCGGTTTTTCTTAAAAATCCACGTTTAGTGTGTGGTCTATTTATTCCTTGCCAATCTTTGTAATAACACTTAACAAACCAAGTTTTATTTTTTTCATTTTGATATACCGGCATTTTTATCATCTCCTTTTTCTGGTATCATTCCATAAAATCTTTCATAAAAATACTGTCTGTTGGTTTGTCCCTCAACTATCATGTAACCTTTATCAGACAACTCCTTATTTAATGTTCTTACAACCTTATATCCATAGGATTTAGATTTTCCCATGATTTCGGCTATTTCTGATGCCTTAATAAATAATTCTGTACTCATTTTTCTCAACCTCCTAATCTTTTAAAGTTAGTACAATATTATAATACTAATCTTTATAGATTAAGTCAATATGTTTTCTAATTTTTTTAGTTTAATTTTTAATCATTTTAGTTTAGTATATTCTTTACATTAAAGATATGCATGCTATAATTAAGGGGAAAGGGGTGAGTATATTTATGTCATTTGGTCAAAGACTAAAGAGAATACGAAATTTCAGAGGATTTACAATGAAACAATTAGGGATGAATTTGAACATACCTGAAAGACAAGCCGATGTACGTATATCCCAATATGAATCAGATAAAAAAATGCCTAGAAAAGACATTATTGAACAAATGGCTCGTATCTTGGATGTTAATGAATGGGCATTAGATAACCCTGATATTAATACATATTATGGAGCCATGTATAATTTATTTGAATATTATTTCTCTTATGGTCTACATCCTATAAAAATTGATGGTAAAGTATATTTAACTATAGATAAAAATATTGCAATGGATTCACTCGTTGAAAGCTTACATGATTGGTATGATGAATACGAAGCATTCCAAAACGGTACAATAACTAAAAGTCAATTTATAGATTGGATGCTAAAATACCCAGAATATTCAAAAAAGAATATCAATAAAGATCCTAGAAAAAAATGGTTAGAAAAAAAATAATAAAAAGGAGGATATATTAGTGGCAACGATTTTTGAACAAGTTTTATTCACTACATTAAGAATCGAATGTATTAATGAAAATGGTAATCTTTTTTCAATAGGAACTGGTTTTTTATTACAACGTCCTGTTGGAGAAGATAAATATAAAGTTTATTTGATATCAAACAAACATGTTTTGTGCAATGCCAATTCTATTACAATAACTTTTACAAAATCAAAAGACAATAACCCCGATTTAGGAAATACGGTTCGTATTCCCATCACTGATATAAAAGATAGCATTGTTCAACATCCTAATCCTAATATAGATATTGCGATTTTAGAGTGTACAAGATTATTTATTATGTTTCCTAACCAATTATACTTTAAAACAGTAGACTATGATATGTTAGCATCATTTGATGAACCAGAATTAAGTATTGCAGAAAATGTATTTTTTGTTGGATATCCTGATAATAGATATGACAAACAAAATAATTTACCCTTAATACGTACTGGAATGATTGCAAGTCATCCAAAATACAACTATAACGGAGATGATGTATTTATCATTGATGCACAAGTTTTCCCTGGTTCAAGTGGGAGTCCAGTATATATTGATTTAACTTACGAAAACTTCAAAAATGGACAAATTAATTTAGGTAAAAAAGATATTAAGTTATTAGGAATTGTATCAGCTACAATGATTCGAAACAATCAAATTAAATCTATTCAAACGGGCACTCAATTGCTTTCGGAAGAAATTTTAGGATTAGGTATTGTTTATAAAGCTACTGCTATTAAAGAGTTAATTGACAGTATGCCTACAGATAATTGATAAAGATATAACTAAATTTAACCAATACATATTTTGAGAATTTTTATTCTATATAACTAATAATTAGTTTAAAAGCTAGATTTTTCATTTAGAAATCAAAGAATCGTAATACCAAACGATTCTTTTTTATACATAATTAAAAAATGACCCATTCTTTGACTTTTTATGGTCAATTTAAGGTCATTTTCTTTTTAATATTCAAAATATGCTTTATTTATCGGCTATTTTTAAGTTACCTTTTTATTCGAACTCTATCGTTCCAGGAGGCTTCGATGTAATATCATAGAATACTCTATTGACACCACGAACCTCGTTAATAATTCTTGACATCACTTTATTTAAGACTTCATAAGGAATTTGTGCTGCTTCTGCAGTCATGAAGTCAATTGTATTGACAGCACGTAAAGCAATCGCATAATCATAAGTTCTTTCATCACCCATGACACCAACAGAACGCATATTTGTCAGTGCTGCAAAGTATTGACCAATTGTACGATCTAATCCAGCATTAGCAATTTCTTCACGATATATAGCATCTGCATCTTGTACAATTCTGACTTTTTCAGCAGTCACTTCGCCAATAATACGAATACCAAGTCCTGGTCCTGGGAATGGTTGTCTGAATACTAAATATTCAGGAATACCTAATTCCAATCCCACTTTACGAACTTCATCTTTAAATAAATCTCTTAATGGTTCAATGATTTCTCTAAAATCTACATAATCAGGAAGTCCACCTACGTTATGATGTGACTTGATGACTGCAGATTCTCCACCTAATCCACTTTCAACAACATCTGGATAGATTGTTCCTTGAACTAAGAAATCAACAGCCCCAATCTTTTTCGCTTCTTCTTCAAAGACACGAATGAACTCTTCACCAATAATTTTTCTTTTGGCTTCAGGTTCAGTCACACCTTTTAATTTTTCATAATATCTTTCTTGCGCATTTACTCTAATGAAGTTTAATTCATATGGTCCTTTAGGTCCAAAAACAGCTTCCACTTCATCACCTTCGTTTTTACGAAGTAATCCATGATCAACAAATACACAAGTCAATTGATTTCCAATCGCTTTAGAAAGAAGAACTGCTGCTACTGATGAATCCACTCCACCAGATAAGGCACATAAGACTTTTCCATCTCCAACTTTTTCTCTAATAGCTTTGATTTGTTCTTCAACAAATGAGTCCATACGCCAATCTCCTGAACATCCACAAACATTCAAGACAAAGTTAGATAAAATTGTTTTTCCATATTCTGTATGTAAAACTTCAGGATGGAATTGAATGGCATACAATTTCTTTGCTTCATTTTCACATGAAGCCACTGGACAATCTTTTGTATAAGATGAAATTTCAAATCCATCAGCAATCTCAGAAATATAATCAAAATGACTCATCCAGCAAGTTGATTCTTTAGGCACATTCGTAAATAAAGCTGAATTTTCTTTACTCACAATCAAATGAGATTTTCCATATTCTCTGACATCAGCACGTTCTACCTTACCACCTAAAACATGTTGCATTAATTGTGCCCCATAACATAATCCTAAAACAGGAATACCCAGTTCAAACAATTCTTTTGAATATGTAGGTGAATCTGCTTCATAACAGCTGTTAGGTCCACCTGTTAAAATAATTCCCTTAGGATTCATTTCTTTAATCTTTTCAAGATCTGTTTTATATGAATAAATTTCACAATAAACATTACATTCTCTAACACGTCTAGCCACTAACTGATTATACTGACCACCAAAGTCTAAAACAATGACTAATTCTCTCTTCACTCATTTCCCTCCTTAAAATTGAATATCTTTTAAAACAACTGTCTGTTCTCTATCTGGTCCTACTGAGAACATGACAATTGGACAATGAATTAACTCTTCAATACGTCTGATATAGTTTTGACAATTGACTGGTAATTCTTCAAAAGATTTCACATGTGTAATATCTTCTTTCCATCCATACATTTCTTCATAAATAGGTTCCACTTCTTCAATACCCTTAATTGTAGAAGGTAAACCATGAATCACTTCACCTTTATATTTATAGGCCGTACAGATTTTAATGGTATCTAATCCACTTAAAACATCCAATAACATTAAAGCAATTCCTGTTAAACTAGACATTCTACGTGATTGATTGACAACCACAGCGTCAAACCATCCTGTACGTCTTGCACGTTGTGTCACTGTTCCATATTCATGTCCTCTTTCACGAATGAAATCTCCAACTTCATCATGTAATTCTGTTGGGAAAGGTCCAGCTCCTACACGTGTTGTATATGATTTGATAATCCCAATTGCTTCTTTAATATATAAAGGCCCAATACCAGTACCTTCACTCACCCCATTAGCACCTGGATGAGAGCTTGTTACATATGGATAAGTTCCATAATCAATATCCAACATAGCACCTTGCGCACCTTCAAATAACACTTTACGATCTTCACGTAAATATTGATCTAATAACATTCCTGTATCACAAACAAGTGGTTTGATTACTTTGGCATATTCTTTATATTCTTCAAAAATACTTTCAACAGTGAATTGTCCTTCTAATTCAGGATATTCCATCACTTTCATTGGGAAAGTTTCTTTTAATCTTTCTAAAAATAATTCTTCATCAATAAACTCACCCATACGAATACCAATACGACTATACTTATCAATATAACATGGTCCAATACCACGTTTTGTTGTCCCAATGCTGTGATCTCCTTTTCTTGCTTCCTGAATCGCATCAATTTCAAGATGATAAGGTAAAATCACATGACAACGATCACTCACACGAATCTTACTTGTATCAATACCCGCATCATTTAAATATTTGACTTCTTCCAAAAAGGCTTTAGGATTGACAACCATCCCATTACCCATAATGACTTCATGTCCACTAAAAATTCCAGAAGGTATTAATTTCAATGCAAATTTCTTTCCATCATACACAATCGTATGTCCTGCATTGTTTCCTCCTGCATAACGTACGACAACATCAGCTTTTTGGGCAAGATAATCAGTAACTTTTCCTTTACCTTCATCTCCCCACATGCTTCCTACTACAACCACACCAGCCATAAAACTTCATCCTTTCTTTTTTACATCAATATTATATAAAATATGACTCTTATATACAATCAAAATTTATCATAATTGACGTTTCACAACATCTATTATAAAATAAAACAAAACATTAGTAAAATTAATATTTAATACATATGATATTAGGAGAACTTATATGACCATAAAACTCGAACAATACAAAATCTTTAATGAAGCAGCTTCTACGCAATCATTTTCTTTAGCCGCCAGAAACCTCTTTATTTCACAATCCGCTGTCAGTCAGGCTATCCATCTTCTAGAAAAAGAACTCCAAACACAGCTTTTTATTCGTCAATCTAAAGGTGTTATTTTAACTAAAGAAGGACAGATGTTACATCAAAAAATCGCCCAAGCCTTATCATTAATTACCAGTGCTGAAAACCAGCTGGCACACTTTCATAAATTAAGTGTCGGTGAGCTCTTAATTGGTGCTGGTGATACACTCAGTGAAAACTACCTGATGCCTTATCTTGTCAAATTCCACCAGCAATACCCTCAAGTCAAAATCAAAATGGTCAATCGTACCAGTCTTGAAATCATTGATTTATTAAAAAATGGCGATATTGATTTAGGATTTGTCAATATGCCACTGCACGATGAAGCCATCACAATTCAAGAATGTTTACAGATTCATGATATCTTTGTCAGTCAGATGCCAGATTCACATATCTATTCATTAAGTGAACTTTCTCATGAAACTTTGGTCATGTTAGAAAAGAATACAAATTCAAGACAATATGTTGATGATCACTTTGCCTTGCATGGTCATTTATTACATCCCGATATTGAACTAGGTTCACATAACCTATTATTAGAAGCTGTTAAAAATGGTCTGGGAAAAGCATGTGTCATCAAAGAATTTTCAACACAAGAACTCAAAAATCATGAAATCTATGAAATACAGCTAGATCAACCTCTCATCAAACGTAGTATTGGCTATGCCTGGTTATCAAGAAAAACCTTAACCCCAGCTGCCATTCAATTTATTGAACTGCTTAAATAAGAAAAGAGCGATATACCCTGAAATATCGCTCTTTTCTTATAATGATCCATAGTGCTGCTGTTCACTATTTATCTGCTAGTCTGCTGCCTCTAGCAGGGATCTCTTTGAGTAAATTATATGAATACTTTTGCTTCATATGTATATCGAGGAATATTATGATATGATATACACGTTGTCCTTGAGGACATCTCCTATTATATATAAAGTCTTAATATTCGCAAGTAAAAAATAAAAAATATGTTGATTTTATCAATGTTTTTTTATTTTTATCGCATTGTAAGCGATTGCATACCACAAACATAGGAATAGATTTCAAAAGTACCATATTTTTACTTTTTATGTGTCATTATATATTGATACAGCTTTCCAACAAATCTGGCTTCTACTTTCGCATAAGAATAATGTGCCTTCACAAAAGTAGGAACTTCAAAATATTCATCATTGATCGTTATACAAACAACTTCTCCTAGCTTTTCCTGTCTTATTTTCACAACAATATGAATATCACCTTCTTTTTGAATGAATGGCGATAACCACTCATCTTGAAAACGAAAATCATTTTCATAACAAATCCAAAGTGATGGTTTTTCTTTTAATATTGCTTCTTTTAAATTCTTTTCATGAATAATATAAGAAGCTAAACGTTTTTCAATTTCACATTGAACATCTTTCATCAAGGCATCAGCCACTTCTTGAGAAGATGCTTTAACAGCCAAACGAATACGAACCGTTTCCTCTCCAGCATACAGTGCAATCGAAACTTGATTTTGATCTTCAATCAGATCTCTTAACACTTCATCAATCTTACTTTCACCAATAAACATCGTTAAATACTCATAAGTATAGATGGTATCTTGTTTCATTGATTCCAAATAAGGAATTAAAGAATGTTCAACAACATATTTTAATTCCTTTGGTGGTCCAGGTAAATTAATAATCATATGTTGACCATCACTCATGACACAGCCATTGGCTGTCCCCATATCATTTTCTAAAATATAAGCATCTCGAGGATAATAAGCCTGCTTAAAATTATTGTCAGGGACCTGATCAACGCCTGTACAATAACGACACTTCTGCTCAACCTTTTGTGCTTCCTGTTTATTATAAACCATTTCCAACCCAAGATATTGAGCTGACAATTCTTTTGTTAAATCATCTGTTGTTGGACCAAGCCCTCCTGTTGTCATCACACAATCAGCACCACGCTCAAAAGCCACTTTTAAGCAATCATAGAGTCTTTGAGGATTATCACCCACAACACTTTGATAATACACATTAAATCCTAAATCTTTGCATACCTTTTGTAAAAGTGTGGCATTGGTATTCACAATTTCTCCCAACAACAATTCTGTTCCTACATTGATAATTTCTACATTCACAAAAACTTCCTCCTAAAACAAAGTAAAAATCACTAAACTTAATGACCCAATCGCTACAGCTGGTGGATCAACATGTGTTCCACATTCCAAATTAAACACATAACTAAACAACAATCCAATAAGATGAGCCAATAAACCAAAAATCAAGCATAAAACCATACTTTGTGTCTGCCAGTAGGCATACCCAGCGACGAGCGTGATATGATGTGTTGCTGGAAAAGAGCCATCAATCAACGCAAAAATTAAAGAAAAGGCACTGATTGAAAAACCTATTGTATATAATCCTGTATATTTGACAATAACTCCCATGCAAAATGAAATCGCTAAAGCAAACAAAAGCTGATAACCCCAGTAATTAATAGAACGTGTTTTTAAAAATAGTAAAGAAGATTTATTCATAAACTGTTCCTGATTCAAAACTAAACGTGCAAGCACACCAATGATAACAACTGATAAAGCCCCTTGATCAATAGGAAAATCATAATACAAGGCCACTGCATAAATCAAATATCCTGCAACACCAGCCAATCCTCCAGCCAATAAAATTCTCGTATCTTGAATAAAAGCCAATGAACGTCCTGTTTCAAACCCACGTATTTTCTCATTGTAGTGTGAAGCTACAGCCGTTGCTACAACTGACCCATTAAAAATAATACATGGTAAAAACAAACCATTTAAAATATAAGGTTCTAAAAAAGAAATATCTCCACCACATGCCTGTACAATAGCCACAACAATACCAATAAAACCAGTACATATAAAAGTTTGTGTTCCACCTATAAAAGTACCTAAAATACCCGCAAAGAATGCCAATATCAACAACAATCCATCAAACATAGAATCACCTCTTATACTCATTGTATAAGATAAAAAAGTATTTTTCTATTGTTTTTGACAAAACTATGCGTCTAATAAAGATAAAATATCTTCTTCACTCCAAAAAATAGAAATACAATCCATAAACTCATCTAAAGCTCTATGCTTTAAACGATAATAACTGGCACGTGAATAAAATGTCATCCACCATGAAGATTCATAATAATTAATATATTCATGTTCAATAAAATCATAAGTTTCATGAGATAAATGTGTATGTACCTGATGAATCATCTCAACATAATTTTCTAAACGCTGTTTACGTTCTATTTGTTGTACCATTTTTTCATCTCCATGATAAACAGTCGAAGAATCTTTCACTTTAAACATATCCACTTGTGGATAGTAATTATAATGTTGTGTTAAATATAATATATCCAATTGTGCCTTTTGATATGTTTTATAAATCTTTCTAACAATATAATCCTTTTGTTTTAACGTTAACTTTTTTTCCATAAAAATACCCTCCTAATACTTATATACGCATTTTTGAGGGCATTTTTCTTTTTTAAATTGTAAAATTTTCAATTAATTCTTCAATTTCATCATTTTTCATACCAATTTCCAATAAATACTCCTTAGCACTTCCATAATGTTCTCTTAAATAATCCAATAATTCCATCATATAACGTGGTGAAGATCTTAAATATTGTTTGGCTTCTTCATCATTCATCATCTGTGCCAAAGAAGCATTCATTTCCTTATTATTTTCATAAGACTCACTATAATCCTTAACAATATCATATTCATGGCAACCAATTAAATCCAATAATAAAGCTGCTGTAACACCGGTACGATCCTTACCAGCAGAACAATGAAATAAAACAGTTTCATAAGGATATTTCATAAAAATATCAAACAATTCCTTAAATTTATGTTTCATTCCTTCCAACATATAAATATAAACACCACCTAAATCTTTATATGTTTTCACTTCGTCTGGAACAAGAACTGCTTTTGAAGAATCAAATAAATTCACTTCATAATAATCAATATCCTTGTCATTTGCGAAAGGGTTAGGTTGACATTCCTTTTCAAAGTCACTCCTTAAATCAACCACCACTTTAACACCATAATCTTTTAAGGTTTGAATATCCTTTGATGAAGCATATGTTGGAGCTGCTGCTCTAACATATTTATGAGCTCGACTATATAATCCACTCTGTGTTTCATAACCACCTAAATCTCTCGTATTTGTCATTTTTTCTAATGAAATCTGGCGTTGCTC
The DNA here is from genome assembly GCF_002160865.1 of Massiliimicrobium timonense. GTDB lineage: Bacteria > Bacillota_I > Bacilli_A > Erysipelotrichales > Coprobacillaceae > Allocoprobacillus. The sequence continues at coordinate 60,409 of NZ_NFLJ01000002.1, read as the reverse complement.
TCTTGTCATATATAACATCTTTTCACTCTCCTATTCTTCAAATGGACGAACACGTAATTTGACACCTAGTTCATCACAAATCGCTTGACACCTTTGTATTTTTTCGTCACCAATAATATCGACAACAGTCATCACAACATGGGGTACATATTGACGACATAGAGAAGCGAAATCTAACATAGCCTGAAATGATTCTTTCCCAAAACGACTACGTGTCAAAGCATCATATTCACCAGCATCTGGCGCATTCAAACTAATCGAAACTGTATCAATACGTCCTTTTAATTCTGGTGTCACATCACGCTGATGAATGAGATTAGCCAGACCATTGGTATTGATACGAATCGGCAAATCTCTACGAAAATGCTTTAAAATCCCTGCAATTTGAACCACATCTTCCACTCTTTCCAAAGGTTCACCAAACCCACAAAATACCACTTCTTTAAAATCATCCAAATCATATTTTTGAAATTCTTGAATTACTTCTTCCACTGTTGGCTCTTTTTTTAACCATAAACTATGCCCTTCTTCCATTTCTTTTGTCTGTCTTAAACAAAATGTACAGGCACAAGGACAACGATTCGTTAAATTAACATAAACAGTTGCTCCTTGACAAGATGACAATTGAGCAATATCCTGATAACCATTTCCATGTAATGTATATAAAATCATAACTCTTCTCCTAACTCATATAAATATTCCTCAAAACATAAACCATAATGATGTGGAACATGCGTTTCTTCACAATAGCGAATGCACTTTGAAGCAAACTTCGTTGCTTTTTTCACACTTTCATAAAAACTCAATCCATTCAAATAACTTCCTGCAATCACTGCCGCAATGACATCACCGGTTCCACAACGATCCTTACCAATACGATCAACCATCACAATCTGATAATCTTCATGTCGATTATAAATAAAATTCAAAATCTGTTTATCATTAAAAGGTATTCCCGTCACAACAATATGTGATGGTCCCTGTTTAGAAAGCTGTTCACACATTTCTTTTAACTCATCAAATGAAGGTAATGAAACTGGATAAGGTCGATCAACCAATGTGACTAATTCAGTGAGATTAGGCGTCATTAAATCTGCATATTTTACCAGTTCTTTCATTTTTTCACACATCTCAGGAGTATAAGTCTTATACAATTGACCATGATCTCCCATCACCGGATCAACTAGAATAAATGAATTATCTTTTTTAAATGTCTGAATAAAATCAATCACAATATCAACCTGTTTTTCAGAACCTAAGAATCCTGTCGCAATCGCATCAAACTCCAAATGTAAATCCTTATATGTTTGAATATAATCTTTCATTCTTGATGTATAATCATCAAAATAAAAAACTGGAAATTGTGTATGTGTTGATAAAATGGCTGTAGGTATAGGGACTGCCTGTATTTTCATTGCTGAAACAATAGGTGCCATAGCCGCAATGGCACATCTTCCAAACCCTGTCATATCATTAATTAAAGCTATCTTCTTTTGCATGTTTACACCTCTTTTGTTTCATATTTTATCACAAACATTGATAAAAAAGAACTTATTTACATTGATATCTTTCTATGTTATGATATTTTTAATAAATAAAGGAGTGACCAATCATGATATTAAAAGAAGATTTATTAGAGGAAAAAATCTTTGATGCATCCTATCATAATGAAGCTATTATTGATGAAAATTTAACTAATAAAGATTTTCAAAACTGTTATTTTGATCATATTGATTTTCAAGATATTTCTTTTGAACACAGTTATTTTGTAGATGTCACATTTTCTCATTGTGATTTATCTAACATCAAAATGAATACAACCCTTTTTCGCCATGTTCAATTTCAAAACTGTAAACTCATGGGAACAGATTTTGCTGAATCTCTTTTTGATCATGTAGCTTTCAAAGACTGTTTATGTCATTTTGCTAATTTTGCATTCATGAACAACAAAACCGTTCAATTTCATCAATGTTCATTACATAATGCCAGTTTTATTGAAACCAAAATGAATAAAACCTCATTCCAGGAATGTGATTTAACTCAATGTGAATTTCTTCATGCTCCATTATATAAAACAGATTTATCATCATGTCAGATTGAAGGAATCATGACTTCTCCCGAAGATATTCGTGGTGCTATGATTAATAGTTTTCAAGCCATTGACCTTATTCACTTATTAAATGTTAAAATAAAAGACTCATGAAGGGTATTCTCGTGATATGTCCTGTTCATAAATCGCCAAGTTTGATATGATAAACATAGCAAGGAGGCATACTTATGAACCCTAAAACATTTGGACAAATCTTAAAAAAAGCCCGTTATCAAAAAGGAATGACACAGGAACAACTTGCTCAGGTTCTTGGTGTTACAAATCGTACAATTTCACGCTGGGAAAGAGGTGTTAATCTTCCCGATTATGATACTCTTTTACAAATCTGTGAATACTTTCAAATCCCCGTTCAAGAAATCTTGACAGGTCAAAAGAGTGCAACAATACAAAAAAAGAAATGGTATCAAAGATACTATGCCACAATGAATCAATTTAATTACCATGCAACACAAGTTATCTTTAATATCATCAATATTATTGTCGTTTTTATCTTGTATAACAATGATGTCTTTGGTCCTAAAACAATTGACTTTTCGGAAATTCTCATATCCTTTTTCAATCAAATGATACTACCCGGACTACTTATCTTTGGTATTCCTTGTATAAGTATCATCATCTATACGTTTAAAAATCGATTCCAAAATATCAAAAACTATCCTATGAATAAACTCATTCATATAGAACTGGTCACTTACAATCTTATATTTATCCCAATAATTTTAATTATAGGGGGTTTTATGCTTTATTTATGGACCAGTGTTCAAGGGAGTGCATTTGTTATTGCATTCTGTGGTCTATTTTTAAATATGACAGTCTTTCATCATTGTTATGTCATGAAAGGTCATAAGTATATCGATCAATTATGGTTACATAAAGAAAACAGTTGATTTTCATCAACTGTTTTTAATATGCTCTTGCAAAATAAACAATATGTTTCGCTTTCTTTCCACAAATTGGGCAAACACCATCAACATGAGCTTGTGTATCAATACAACGAGATGTTGCTGCAGTATCTTCTTTGATTTTCACTTCACAAGCTTCATCTCCACACCATGCCATTTTCACATAACCACCTTTAGAATCTAAAACTTCTTTAAATTCTTCATATGTTTCAACATCAGTAATGTGTTCATCCCTAAACTTCAAAGCTTTTTGATACATTTCATCATGGACTTCATCTAATAATGTAGCTAATTTTTCTGGTAAAGTTTCATCCAATGCTAAAGTTAATTTTTCACCATTGACACGTTTTGCCACAACACATTGACCATTTTGTAAATCTCTAGGACCAATTTCTAAACGTAATGGAATTCCACGCATTTCAGCTTCAGAGAACTTCCATCCTGGCGATTTATCACTGGCATCCACTTTGACACGAATACCTTGTGCCTGTAATTGATTTTGCAGTTCATAAGCCTTATCTAAGATACCTTCTTTTTGTTGCTGGATTGGAATAATCATCACTTGTGTTGGAGCCACTCTTGGTGGTAAAACAAGTCCATTATCATCACCATGAACCATAATAATCGCTCCTAGTAATCTTGTAGAAACTCCCCATGATGTCTGATGAACATATTTTAACTGATTATCTTTATCCAGGAACTTCATATCAAAAGCTTTCGCAAATCCATCACCAAAATAATGTGATGTTCCAGATTGCAATGCTTTTCCATCATGCATTAAAGCTTCAATCGTATATGTTTCTTCGGCTCCTGCAAACTTTTCTCTTTCCGTCTTTTTACCTGTCACCATTGGTATGGCTAATAATTCTCTGGCTGTTGTTTCATAAATATCCAGCATACGCATCGTTTCTTCTCTGGCTTCATCAGCCGTTGCATGAATTGTATGTCCTTCCTGCCATAAGAATTCTGAACCTCTTAAAAATGGGCGTGTTGTTTTTTCCCAACGTACAACAGAACACCATTGATTATATAACTTAGGTAAATCACGATAAGAATTCACAATTTTAGCGTAGTGTTCACAAAATAATGTTTCAGATGTTGGACGAATCACCAATTTTTCTTCCAGTTCATCTAATCCACCACGTGTGACAACAGCACATTCAGGAGCGAATCCTTCCACATGATCTGCTTCTTTTTGTAGTAAAGATTCAGGGATCAACATCGGCATATAAACATTTTCGTGTCCTGTTTCTTTAAATTTTTTGTCCATGTAGGCTTGAATCATTTCCCATAAAGCATAACCATATGGTCGATAAATGATAAACCCTTTGACACTTGAATAATCCATTAATTCAGCTTTACGACATACATCTGTATACCACTGTGCAAAGTTTTCATCTCTTGATGTAATCGCATCATTTTTTACTTTATTTGCCATTTTTCTATACCCCTTCTTTAATATTTACCTTACTATTATACAAGAATTTTACCAAAAAGCAATTATGACTTTTCTTTTTCAAAAATCAGCTCTATTTCTTCAATATATCCATTTCCTCTTTGTAAAACAGGCACAAAACCAACATAACGCCATCCATCATTGGCATATTTATCTATAACATCACGCATATTCTCAAAACGATATTCTGTAATTCCTATTCCAGACACTTTTGTTGTCATACGATGATATTTGTATATAAACATATTTTCAGCTACCCTCTTTCTATATGTAGTGTACTTCCTTGATTTGTTTTTTCCACAATGATCTGTGTTTCAATTCTTTCTTTTAATTCATCAACATGTGAAATAATACCTATTGTCTTATGATCATTTTTTAAGTCCATTAAAACAGATAATGCCTGATCAATGGATTCATGATCTAAAGTTCCAAATCCTTCATCAATAAACAAAGTGTTTAATTCAATTCCTCCAGCATAATTTTGAATCATTGAAGATAAACCTAAAGCCAATGATAAAGCCGCTTTAAAAGATTCTCCACCTGATAAAGACTGAATATCACGCATCACGCCTGTTTCATAATCCAAAACACTCAAATCCAGTCCCTGCTGTTTGACACCTTTAACATCTTTTTTACGATACAAGGCAAAACGTCCCTGTGTCATCTTCATCAACTCAATATTGGCATATTCTAATATCTGTTCAAAATAAGTCGATAATACATATCTTTCAAAAGACATACGTAAAGGATTCTTTCCAACTGTCTGATCATATAAATCTTGGTAGAGTGTATACTTTTCAAAAATATCCTGATTGTTTAGATAATCTTTTTCTAACTGTTTTAAGATTTTATCGTTTTGTTGAAAAACATATAAAGTTTCATGATACTTTGTATAAGCCTGATCACGTTTTAATAATAAATCATCTAATTGTTGTTTTTCTTGAGCCAGATCATATAACTGATAATCTTTTGTTTTTTCTTCTAAAAGTGTTTTTTGTTTGTCTAAAGCTTCTAACTGTATAAAATAATTTTGATATGCCTGTTTTTGACTTTCAATATCTTTTATATGTTCTTGATAATAGAGATATTGTTTTTCATCTTCAAAACAATCTTGAATAAACTGCTGATATAATAATTGAGCTTTGTCTTTTTCTTCTTTTAATAATTGAAGCTGTTGTGTGATTTGAGTGAACTGATGTGTATAAATAGAAAGATTTTCTTGGCATTGATGATATTGATTCTCTATTGTTTCAATGTGTTTTTCTAATTGTTTGAAGTCTTTTTGTTGTTGTGTTAAAACAGATGAAATATCTTGATGTTGATCAAAATGATAGTCTTTCTCCAATTGAAGATATTGTTGTTGTAATAAAGATATACTTTTTTCTTTATCCATTAATTGTTGTTGCATATCTTGTAAGTATTGATTTTGTTGTTTTAATAAAAGTGTATCCTGTTCTAAACTACGTTGAATCTTCTTTAAATAAATCACATCATTATACTTTTTCTGATATGTTTTTTCCTGTTCTTCAATAACTTGCACAATATCTGATAATAAATGAATAAAGACTTCTTTTGATAATTCCTCTTGAATATTGAGCTGTTTTTTCAACATTTCAATACGTGTCTGCATCGTTGTCACACGTTCATTTTGTTGATAAACTTCCTGATAAGCTTCCTGCTGTTCAATATTCTTCGCTTCAACCTGTTGTGAGAGTTGTTCTAATTCACGAGAAGAAAGGACCTGTTTTTCAAGTTCTGCCAGATGAGGATGATGGGTAGAACCACAGACAGGACAAGGTTCATTGTCTTTAAGGTGGCTAGCTAAAATACCCGCCTGTTGACGACGAAATAATTCATCTTCATGACGATAACACTGTAAAATCTTTTCATATTCAGCTTGTTTTTGTTGATAGATAACTGATAAATCATAGTGGTGATCTTGTAAAGATTTCCATTCATCATAGAACTGGCTTAATTCATGAATCATGACTCTTTTTTGATTGATTTCTTTAACATTTTTTTCATTCTGTTCTAATTCCAGTTCCAGACGTGGTAAACGATTGACATTGTCCTGATCACGCCCAATACGATTTTCCATTTTTTCATATCGCACCTGTAAATCATGATAATCATTTTGTAAAGCTTGATATTGTTTGTATTGTTGTTGATAAATTGTTCGTTGTTTTTGATATAACTGATATTGTTCTAAGGCTTTTTTGGTATTGTCTATATCTATGAATAATTGATCTTTTTGGTGTTTATCTTCATCTAATTTTTGATATTCTTTTTTTAATAAAGAGAATTGTTGTTGTAAAGAGGAAAGTTTGTGTTCAACCTCCTGTTTTTGGAAACAGGCTTGTTGATAAGATGTTTGACTTTGTTTGTATTGATGAATACAAGATTGATGATTTTTGATATGTTCTATTTTTTCAAAATCCTTTTCCAGCAACAACATTTTTTCTTTTTGAGCTTGTAGTTGATGATATTGTTTCATCACTTCTTCTAATTCTAATAATTGTTGATTGTGTTCTTGTTTTTGATAGTATTGTTGAGAAAACTTATCATATTCATTTTTGGCTTTATGATAGTTGTGTTTATCTAAATCAAGCTGTTCATTAATTTTTTGATTTTCTATTTGGGCATCTTGAATATAAGAAGGGTGAAATTCTTGATGTTGTTGTATAAAATCAGATGATAACTGCAACATGGAAAAACGAGAAGATAAATCCTGATTCGACATCATAAATTCATCTTTATAGTGTTTTACCTTGTCTTTTAATAGATTTTCAAAGATAACAAGTGGTTCACTATGAAAAACATGACGTAAAACACGTTCTCTTTCTTCACTACTGGCATAAATCAGTTTTGTAAACTCTCCTTGAGCAATCATTACAATTTGTTTAAATTGACGCACATCCACTCCCAACAATTCTTTAATCTTTGCATTGACTTCTTTAATTCCTTCAATAATCTGTTGACCATCATCAAAATAGGCTTGAGCCATTTTGGGCGTTTTATAACCTTCACGATAATATGTTGGTGAACGTTTCACTGTATAACGATGCTGATGCAATTCAAATGTCAATTCCACATATGTTTCTTCTTTTGCATCAGCAAAATCACTACGAAAATAGGAAGTTTGTCGATGAGAACCACTGGCTTCTCCATACAATGCAAAAGTCATCGCATCAAAAAGTGTTGTTTTTCCTGATCCCGTAGGTCCACTAATTAAATACAAGCCATGATCTTGCATATTTTCAAAATCAACAACTGTTAAATTCTTATAAGCCATAAAAGCATTCATCGTCAATTTAATAATCTTCACTCTTTTCACCTGCCTTTTCTAATAACTCCTGCACAACATTCTTTGCTAAATTGGATAACTCCTGATTTTTCACATCATGATAAAACTGTTGAAATAAAGATAATGTATCCATTTGTTCAATAGATTGCATAGGACGAAAAGTGGATTGTTTGGCATCCTTCATTAAATATTGATAAGTCAATTGTAAAAGATGAGGATAAAGGACACGCAACTGTTCAATCGCATGAGGAATAATCTTTTGATCTAACAGTTCAAATGATAAATAATCGTCCTTTTTTTCAATAAAATTGACATCCATCAATTCAGCAAATGTTCCTTGATATTTTTGTAAAGTCTGAGATGGATGCAATGAAAAGGTTGTGATTTCCATTGTATCTGTATCCACCACAACAACAGACTTCTTTTGCTTGACTTCATCAAAAGAATAGCACATCAAAGAACCACTATAACGCATCGTTTCACGTTTGACCTTTTGAGGAGCATGAAGATGCCCTAAAGCTACATAATCAAAATCATCAAATAAAGAAGCATCAATAATTTCACTACCACCCACACTTAATGGCACTTCTGATTCACTGGTTATGCTTGAATGTCCAACAAATTGATGTGTAACAAGAATATTTTGATAATCATGGTCAAGACTTTGCTTGGAGAGATAATAAGCCAAAGCTTCTTGATAAGTATGAATCTCCTGATCAGGATATAACATTCTCACTTGTGATGGTTTAACAAAAGGCAACAGATAAAATCTGACATTCTCTTTTTCAACATACACCATCTTTTCTTTTAAATAAGTTTCAATATGTAATCCATTTTTCACCAATAAAGAACTAGCGAAATGTAAACGGTCAGAGCTATCATGATTTCCACTAATCATCAAAACTTCAATATGATAAGTCAATAAGGCTTTCGTTAAAAATTCATCCAACAAATTCACTGCTTCTTGACTAGGAATCAAACGATCATAAATATCTCCCGCAATAACCAATAAACGAATATTTCTTTGGTCCATCTCATCTAATAATTCAAACAACAATTCACGTTGAATAGATAGTAAGGAACACTGATGAATGACTTTCCCTAAATGTAAATCTCCAATATGTACAAACTTCACAAAACACCCTCCTTTTTTCTATTATAACGAAATCAATACAAACAATGAACTTAAACTTCCCATAAAAAAATCATTTTTTCCTTTTCATCTTGGTGAAAGAAACGACGTTGACTTTTAGGAATTGTTTTTGTTTCAAGATACTTTGCATGAAGCTTTTGAATCGTTTTAAGTGATGCCTGATTAGATGGATCACATGTTAAAATCACTTGATGAAAATCACGTTCTTTTTGTAAAAGTAAACAAGCCTGATAAGCATAGTGATGTCCTCTATATGCTTCTTCAATATGATAACCAATATGTCCATCAAAATAATGTTCCTGCAATGACCCTTCTCTAAAAGTGATTCTACCAACTTCCTTATCATCTACCATAATTCCATAAATATAATAAGGTGTAAACCCATCTGGTAAATCATGACTGACATATTCTAATAACTGTAAATACATACATCTTTTTCTCCTTTTTTACATACTCTTATCATAACAATATTGACAGTTACGTGCAATATGATAAAATAGAACACATAAAAGGGAGTAGTTAGCATCATTTTTATGATGTTATATAATCGACATCACGCTAAGTTTATTAGCCGGTTTTATATATGAAATAACGAGACTTTTATTGCAGTGTTGTGGTAGTTGTCTTTTTTTATATCACAAACATATAGAGCCAAAAAATAAAAGGAGAGTGAAGTTATGGACTCTATACCCTCGCAATTATTATTGCAGATTATTTTAATTTTATTGAATGCATTCTTTGCAGCAACAGAAATTGCTGTCTTATCATTAAACAAGACACAATTAGAGAAAAAAGCTGAAGGTGGAGAAAAAACAGCCAAACGTTTATTAATTCTTCTACAAGAACCTTCTGGATTCTTATCAACCATTCAAATTGGAATTACGTTAGCTGGATTTTTAGGAAGTGCCTTTGCGGCTGATAACTTTTCAGAGTATCTTGTTCAATGGGTATCACAGGATTTAGGAATCACAAGTATTCCATTAAATGTTCTTGATACATTATCAGTCATTATCATTACGATTATTTTATCTTATTTTACTTTAATCTTTGGTGAATTAGTTCCTAAAAGAATCGCAATGCAAAAACCATATGAAGTATCTAAAATCTCATGTGGAACAGTTTTAATGATTGCAAAAATTATGAACCCTGTTGTTAAATTTTTATCCTTTTCAACCAATGCTGTTTTAAAACTATTACACTTAAAAACAGAAGCTGAAGAAGATAACATTACCGAAGAAGAAATCCTGACAATGATTGAACTCGGTGAAAAACGTGGTGTTCTCAACGAAGACGAAAGCGAATGGTTACAAAATATCTTTGATTTCAATGACACAGATATATCAGAAATCATGACTCCATCTGTTGATGTCACAATGATTTCTGCTGATGCAACTCAAGAAGAAATTATCAAAATAATTCAAAGTTCTGGTTTATCTCGTTATCCTGTTTATCAAGATGATGAAAACAATATCATTGGTGTTCTACATGTTAGAGATTATCTATTAAATCTTCAAACCAAGAAAAAACCATTTGAAAAGATACTTTCAAAACCATATTTCATCCCAGATTCAATGAGAGCTGATCTTCTATTTGCAGATATGCAAAATAAAAACATTCATTTTGCGATAGCTATAGATGAATTTGGTGGAATCAGTGGTATTATTACATTAGAAGATTTAGTTGAAGAAATCTTTGGAAACATCTATGATGAACACGATTCACGTGAAAGACCTGATATTCAAAAAATCAATGAAACACAATGGAGAGTCAACGGAAATGCTGATCTTGATGAACTTTCTGAAGCCATCAATATTCCATTTCCACAAGATGAAGACTACAACACCATTGGTGGTTATATATACAGTCATTTACGTTCCATCCCTAAAGATGGCACAACCAAAACACTTCATATTGACAATCTTACCTTCCAGATTACCAAGATTCAAGATCGACGTATCAAGGAAGTTATTATCACAAAGAAACCTAGTTGAAACAAATCAACTAGGTTTTTTTATTTACAATAAATCATCTGCACTAAATTTTAAAGTTACATCACAAGTATTACTTGGTTCTAATCCATGAGAAGATACCCCTGTAAAATAAACAGTTCCCTTATTACAGCCATGCTCACTAACAAGCACTGCATAATTCAAAGGAATTCCTTCAGCCATTGTTACTGATTTTTTAGAAGAAGTAATTAGTTCTGCAAAGTTACCCAACGCAGCATCCCCTTTTGTTTTTTTAAACGTACCAATTTGACTTGTCATCGTTTTTTTACTCCCATAATTTGTATCATAGTGGGTATTTCCCCACGCAGGAATATCTTTATGAGTTACAGTCTGATACTTCGTTCCAGATACATAAGTATAAGCAAAAGTTGATGCCATTGTCCCTCCTAAGACAAGCAAACTTAATGCAATGGCTGTCATCTTTTTTTGTATTGTCATATTTTCCACCTCCTTTCAAAAAAAACTCTATCATATCTATCAAAAAAGTTATCATTTATGACGAATTTGTGCATATTTAAGCTTTAAAAATGCACATTGAAAGAAGTTTTTTGATATAAAATCCTTTGTCATATAATGTAAATAGTTGTCAAAAAGGAGGTAGAAAATATGCGTATTGCAATATGTGACAACGAATTATTTTATGTTGAAGATATTATGGAAAGGATTGAGAAATATGAGTTTCATGACACGAAGCCCGCCATTATTGATGGTTTTATACAAGGCACCCAGTTATTAGATGCTTTTCGGATTGAACCTTACGATATTGTCTTTTTGGATATTGAACTTGGTGAAACATTAAATGGTATTGAACTAGCGAAAATGATGTTAGATATAAAACCAAACTGTATCTTTGTTTTCATTACTGCATATCATTATTATTTACCAGAATCTATGTGGTTAGGTGCAGATTTATTTATTGATAAACCTATCGACTATGATTTACTCGACAGAGAACTTGAACATGCTTTTCAAGTTTATAAACGTTTAAATCGTACAGTAACATTTTCCACAACAGAAGGAAAAATCCATATCAAAACAAATGAAATCATCTATTTAGAAACCAGTTATGGAAAATACAAACTCAAAACAACTAACCACCATTATTATGGCAATCTCAAAACAATCAAGAAAGCAAGACAACAATTATTAGATTATCATTTCTTTCCACTCAATAGGAGTATCATTATTAACTTTAAGCATGTCAAATCATTTTATTTTGACTATGTCGTTATGTCCAATGATGACATGCTTCCATTAACGAAACGTATTCGTAAAGAGTTCAGAGAAAAATATTTTGATTACGTAGAAAAGGAGATGTAATTATGATTATTAATTTATTATGCAAAGCATTTATCGCTATTTTAGATATTTTGTTACTTGATTTTTATTTAAAAAATATTTATCCAGATGTATATAAAAGAAAATTTAAAAATATAAAATATATCATGTATTTAATTATTTTTATATGCTTACAATATATTTACAATTTTACAAGTTATTTTTTGATGCAACTTTTTATTACTTTCTTGTTATTTATTATATATTGGTATTATAGTATTAATAAATTAGATTTTGCAAAAGGAATTCTTAGTTATAGTTTTGAAAAAATCATCATTCAAATATTTGCAGCTTTTATACTCACATGGATATTTAATGTACGATTTTACATTTTTTACACACCCAAGATTTTTAATTATTTTATACTAAATTATGTTTTTGCAGATTATATTTTATATACTTTTCTTTTAATTAAATATAGAAATATAATATTTATTAATTTAAAATATTATAAATTGTTAACTATCTTTATTTTAATATATTTTTCTTTTGTTTTCATTTTTAATAATCCCATTTTATTTCGTACTGTCAGTATCGCCCGTACTTATATCTTTACAGTCGTTATTAGTATTATTGCGTTAATATGCTTTGATAGAATGCAGACAAAATATGAAACAGATAAACACAATAAAGAAGCAATTATACAAAATATGGCTAAAGAAGAAGAATTTGTACAAGAATTAGAAAAACAACAGTTAGAAATTAGAAAAATTAATCATAATCTCAATCATATCCTTATTATCCTGCAATCTCACTTAAAACAAGGAGAATATAAGGAAGCACTTGAATATATTGATAAAAACTTAGATATTCATATCAAGGCATATCAAGCATTAACACATACAGGTATGACTATGATTGATAGTACAATTAATCATCAAATATATCAAATGAAAGAACAGAATATTGAATATGATGAAGAGATTACTAAGATTTTACATTTAGGAAGTATTGTGCCAGATGACTTATCTTTAGTATTAGGTTTAGCTTTTGATAATGCAAGAGAAGCTTGTGAAAAAGTAAAGGATCAAAGAAAAATATCTTTAAAACTACAAAGTAAACAAACTCATATTATTATTCATATCACAAACTCTATTCCTCGAGGTAGTCACCCTTATTTTCATAAGACAAGTAAAAAGGATAGTGTTGCTCATGGATATGGTGTCAAAGGCATCAAAGAAATCGCAAAGAAATATCATGGTGATGTGAAATATGATGTTAAAGATGATTGTGTTGTTTTAAGGATTATGTTGCAGAAATAAAAAATAAGACAGAAATTTGTCTTATTTTTTATTCTCTAAGAATCTATAAAATATTCTTTTGAATTCTTTATAGCGTTTCTTAGAAACAATTAATAAACTCCCATCTGACATATACAATAATATGTTTTCTACTTTTACAATATGTTCCATATTGACAATAAAACTTCTTTGTATTTTCACAAAGTTATAATCTAGTAATGCTTTTCTAAGTCCATAGGCTGCTTTTAATGAACCATAATATACACCTCTTGTGGTATGTATTTTATAGCTTTTATAAGCTGTTTCAAAATAAATAATTTCTGATAAACGAAAGACAATCTTTCCTTGTGAAGTTGGAAATACAAAAGCTTTATTCATATATTTATAATGTTTTATAGCTCTTTTTAATTCATATGAAAATAATGGTTCTTTTAATGGTTTGGTTAGATATTGAAAAGCATTTACAACATAGGACTGATGGAAATAGTTCATATGACTCGTCATAAAGATAATCATTGTTGAAAGACTTTGAAGGTGAATCTGATGAGCTAAATGAACACCATTAATATCAGATAATTCAATATCTAAATAAACAAGATCATAAGGCTTTAAACGAAATGCCTTTAAAAAATCTTTTCCTTGATGAAATGTATCTACTTCAATATCAACAATTTCATCAAATGATTGTTTCAATTTTTCTATCTTTAAACAGACATCCTGAAGATATAATTCTTCATCATCTACAACTGCAATTCTCAATTTTTACTCTCCCCATTCTTTAATAATTCTTTTTCTTCTTGTTCCTTTAAAAATTTCTCAAATAAAAGATGATTTTGAAATAATGTTTTACGACTTGTTGGAAAAACTTCTCTTGATTTCAAAATAACATTACGATCCGTTAAAAAATCAATACATTTCATATTCACCAGAACACTTTGATTAACCTGCATAAACCATCTTGATTTTAATACTGGTCTTAGCTTATAACGATTCTTGACATGAGCCATGAAATGCTGATCATCAACAGTCACAATTTCCAAATCATTATAGTAAGTTTCAAAATATTTGATTTCATCTACATTAAAAATACGTTTACGTCCTAATTCCCTAATTGGAATCACAAACTTTACATTTTGATGTAAATACCAATCCATCAGATAATCAAAAACGCTTTGAAATTGTTTTGTATCAATCGGTTTCAATAAATATTCTCTTGCTTTTACTGCAAATGCTTCATGAATATGATAATACTGATCACTAATAAATACGACTTGACAGGCACGATTCAGCTTTCTCAATCTATAAGCTGCCTCAATACCTCGATCTTTTTCCACTTTCATTTCAATAAAAGCAAATTCATAACAGCGAAACCTTGTACTATTGAGCATATCTTGAATGGTTGAAAAAGTATACACATTCAATTCCATCTCTGGTTCATGAAAACATTCAATGATTTTCTTTTGAATTAAATTCAAATAATCAAGTTGATCATCACATACTGCAACATTCATAGTTTCCTCTCCCTTATCTTATTATGATTATATTTTTATTGTAGTCAATTTGCAGTTTGTTATCAGTCCACTTTTCTCCCGTTTTTGGTCACTTTTATGCCAATTTTTGGAAATATGTCGAATGACAAATGATTGGAAAAGATTGTAAATTCTTATCAATTTCCCTAAAGCAAATCTTCATAGTGTATAATATTTGTAAGGTGGTGAAAGCATGAGTATTGGGCAAAGATTAAAAACGTTAAGAAAAGAAGCAGGATTATCACAAAAACAAGTTGCGGAAGCATTAAAAATGTCTAAACCTATTGTTTCTCAGTATGAATCTGATCAAAGAACACCTTCAGTTCCTAAGCTTATTCGTTTTTCACGTTTTTATAAAGCTTCTTTAGATTATATTTGTGAAAACGTAGAAAAGAAAGATGAATTTTATGGTATTAAGGATTTAGACCAATAATAACAAGAAATCTTACAGTTTGACAAAACTGTAATTTTTTTTATTTATATTTTTTGACGAATCGGTAAAATGATTACTCTTTTCTTGTCTTTTTTTCATTTAACATCGTTTTTTATTAAAAGATTCGTTATAATGAACTTGTCTTTAAAGAACACCTATTCATTTCTATATGAAAATGAACTCAAAAATATAAAAGAAAGGGATTTTTCTCATCAGCAACTCATAGAAATGAATAGAAGATATAAATCATATTGTGACTTAGCCTAAAAGAACTTGGCTTCTTACATATGTATTTATATATGATGCATCAAAAAAGAACGAAGGAGTTTTCTTTCGTTCTTTTTAAATATGAATTTTTTCTATTTTTAAATGATCTGCGAGTCGATCAAATTCTGGTTTATAATGTCGACTGGAAATCAAAATATCATCATTATCTAAAACAATTCTTCGCCGACTCCCTCTTTGTATTTTATATGTTTTAACATGTTTTATATTTACCAATGTACGAACATTAATTTGATAAAATCCATAGTCCTGCACCCGCTTTTTTAAAAGTTCCATTTTCATACAGGAAATACGATAAACATCTTTTTCAGTATAAGCATAAAATTTTTGATCAACCATCTCAAAATAATAAATAGCTAAAAGAGGGATATAGTATTTATTATGATATTCATCATAGAGTTCTACTTCTCCTAAATTTTCTGTAAATTGTTTTAATAGTAATTGTGCCAATTTTTTATTTTTGGGATGATACACGAGTTTTAATTCATGATGATTCATATGTTCATTTTCATCATAGATAATCTTCATGCCTTCATCCCTCCCATATAAATATATGAAATGCATTTTCTTTAAAAAACACAAGATGAATCTGTTATGTTCACCTTCTATGACAAAATCAAATGCATATTTGCCTAAATATTGTATATTTTTCTACAAAATTCGACGCATTTCTACACGTTTTTTGCCCAAAATTGGGCATTTTTTGCACAAAAAAAGATCTCACTAAGAGATCTCAAATAAAGATTTCATATCTTCTAAGCTCATGCTTGTAATACTTCCTTCATTGCCCTCTACAAAAGTATCGGCTAAGTTTTTCTTTTGCATCTGTAATTCCATGATTTTTTCTTCAATCGTATTTTTCATAATCAAAGAAAAGACTTGTACGGTTTCCTGTTGTCCAATACGATGAGCACGATCTGTTGCCTGATTCTTTGCTGACATATTCCACCATGGATCATAATGTATAACAGCCTGTGCACTGGTCAGATTCAAACCTGAACCACCCGCTTTTAAAGAAATCAAAAACAAGGTTGTATCATCATTTTGAAACTGATCGACCATCTTTTTACGCTTTTCCTTAGGTGTTGAACCATCTAAAAGATAATAACTCACATGTTCTTTTTGACATTGTTCTTCAATTAAATGTAATAAAGATGTAAATGAAGAAAACAATAATATTTTCTTATGATTATCTTTTAATGAATGAATCAATTCCATACATCCTTTCAGCTTTGACGAAGGCCCTTGAAACTCTGGATATAATAAACGCAAATCTTGGCATAATTGTCTTAAACGTGTCAACATAGCTAAAATATCAATATGTCCTAATTTTTGAACATCTAGCTTTTGTTGGAGAGATTGATTCACTTGAACTAAATTAGCAAGATATAATTTTTCTTCTTCCTCACTCAAATGCATATATAAAGTTTGTTCAATCTTTTCTGGTAACTCATATAAGACATCTTTTTTATTTCTTCTTAAAACAAAAGGTGTAATCATTTGTTTTAAACGTTCTTGTTTTTGTTCATTATGTTCTTTAACAATAGGACGTTCAAATTGTTCTAAGAAATAACTGTAATGATAAAGATAATAAGGCATCAAGAAATCAAAGATAGACCATAATTCAGCTAATGAGTTTTCAATCGGTGTTCCCGTTAAAGCAAAACGCTGTTTAGCTTTTAAACGCTTGACACATATCGCATTTCTCGTTTTAGGGTTTTTAATATTCTGGGCTTCATCAATCACAACTGTATGAAAAGACAATTTTTCATACCATTCAATATCCCTTCTTAAATAATCATAAGATGTAATCAAAACATCATATTGTTCTTGATTTTTTAAATGTTCTTCTCTTTCTTCTTTATTTCCATAAACACAAAGGACGTTTAAATCATTTGAAAACTTCATCAATTCATCCTGCCAGTTTAAAATTAAACTCGCTGGAGCAATAACCAAATGTGTTCCCTGTCCTTTTAAGCTATCAAAATAAGTAATCATCTGTAAGGTTTTCCCCAACCCCATATCATCCGCTAAAATACCTCCAAAATGATAATGTTCCATCAACCTTAACCATTGATATCCTTTCTTTTGATAATCCCTTAAAATCGGTTGATAATGTTCAGGCACATCAAATTCATGTTCCTTTGTTTGAAAATCTTCTATCCATTTCTTTAATTCTTCACTTCTTTGATAATGTAAAGATGTATCATCTTGCATCATCTGATCAATTTCAAATAAACGATAAGTTGGGATTTGAACCTCTCCACGCACAATATCCTGCACTGGCAATGATAACGTATCTGTTAGATGGTCTAAATCCTGTAATTCCTGATTATCTAATGAAAGAATCTGTCCATTTTTTAATTTATAAAATTTTCTTTTTTTCTTATATGCTTTTAATATATCCATCAGTTCTTCTTTTTGAACATGCACACTTTGAATATCAATCGAAAGCAAACCATTTTGCAGATGAACTCCGACACGTATATCAACAGGTTTAGCCTGTGAAAAGCTATTTAAAGCATCACTAACAAAAACTTGACAATAATGGGAAAGATAAGGCAGACTTTCCTTTAAAAACTGATAAGTAAAATCATGGTCATATTGTAAATAAACCATGTGGTCATCAATATCTTCAATATAAGGACGTAAATAGTCTTCAATTAAATCAGCTTGTTTCGATTTATGAGTATTGTGTTCATCAAAACCATAACTCATATGATCATCATATATATATTCCAGCTGTATACAGATTTGATCATCTTTGGTCATATCTGCATAAAGATTAATCATATCTTCTTGATGATAAGTATCAAAAAGATGGGTATCTAAAAGAATATCATCATTTAAATCATAAAGTACGTATTTATAAAAATCCATCAAAGATGATTGTGGGATATAGAAACCGCCTTTGGTTTCCATCCATTTTTGAATAAAAGTGAGTACTTGTTGGGGTGCATGAAAATCATAACGATATAAAACATCGTTTTCTAAACGATAAATATAATGAGAAGTCATCAAAACATTTTCAAATTGATGATAATCAGAAAAATCTAAGACATAACTTTCTTCTTTTAAGGTTATTTCTAGAGGAATCTGTATATTTTTCTTATCAAAGGCGATATCACAATAAGAAGATGGTAAAACACTCATGATTTGATAAAATTCATCCAGTTCATCATTTAACATAAGTGTCTTAATGATTCCTTGTTGGAGATATTGATTGTTTAAAAAACATTTTTTCATCAATGTGATAATTTCTCTTGAGTCTTCATCAAAAGCTTCTAAACTATGAATAAAACCAAAATTTTTACTATATTGGACATTTTCATGATGATCAATGGCTTTTAAAAAAGATTCAATATTTTTAATAATATAGCTTTGATGAGGTGCTAAAATCTTAAAAGCAATCCATAAATGATCTTTTTTTTGTTGTACAAAAACTTTAATTTGATATTGTTTTGAAATCAAAGGAACAAAAGATTCTCTTAATAACTGTTCTTTATATAAATGAATTAAATCCATTGATTCCTGTTGCTTTTTTTGTAAGATTCGTTCTTGTCTTTGTTTTTCTATTTTTGCTAATTGTTGTTGTTTATTCCATTGATCATCTTTTTCATAAAAATAAGGAAAAGATGTCACCGTCAATGTCTTTAAAAAGAATAAAATAGCTGCAATATGACGACATTGTCCTTTTAATGAACAACTACAATGTGATTGAATAATCTCCCCATCCTGTGATATTTTCATAGAAACAATAAATTTCTCATCACGAATTGACATTCTAGCATTCATTCTATAACAATGATTGCCTTCATCAAAAGAAATTGTCATTCTTTCCAAGACGTCTCGTATATCCATAAAACGGCCATAACGATATTCCTTTTCATCCTTAACAACACGTCTGATTTCTCTTTCCTGTATAAGCATTATGATTCCTCCAATCAATGCTTTATTATAACATATTCTTCTTCAACAAGCTATCATCAGACGTGTTTTCTTCTTATCGTATATCCTGTTTATTGCCTAACATAATCTTGACTTTTTGACCTTGTTCTATTTGTTCACCTACACGTGGCAATTGATCAATCACATAATCTCCTTCTCCTAAAAACTCAAAACCATAATTTTCATTTTGGACTTCAGATTTTTTCTTACCAATATAATTTTCTACATCATAGGCAGGAACATCTGTCCAGACATAGGCTTTTTCCCTCTGTTTCGTTACTTTTGGTATTTCTAAAGCAGGTAAAACATCCATAAAAATCTTTCTGGCAATAGGAGCAGCTGTTGTCCCACCATATTGGACACATTTTTTTGGATTATCCATAGCCAGATACAAAACAATCTGAGGATTATCAATAGGCGCAACACCCAAAAAAGATAAAATATATCCATTCCCTGCATATGTTCCATTCATAGCACGTTGAGCTGTTCCTGTTTTTCCACCAATACGATAGCCATCAATATAGGCATTTTTACCTCCACCATCTGTCACAACACCTTCTAAGGCATCTCTGACTTTGGCAGATGTTTGCGCTGTAATCACCTGTTTTATCATTTTTGGTTTTGTTTCACTGATCACTTCATGTGTTTTGCTATTATATATTTTGTTGACAATATAGGGCTGATAAAGTTTTCCTCCATTGACACAGGCACAAACAGCTCTTACCAGTTGAATCGGTGTGACAGATATTCCTTGACCAAAGGCCACTGTCGCCTGTTCTACTTCATTGAACTTATCATAAGCAAACATGATACCACTTGATTCTCCCATCATATCGACACCTGTTTTCTTCGTTAAACCAAAATCTTGTATATACTGATATAAACGTTCTTTCCCTAACCTGCGACCAATTTCCACAAAACCGGGATTCGATGAATTTTGTAATACTTCACGAAAAGTCTGTAAGCCATGTCCTCCTTTTTTCCATGATTTAATTCTTGCTCCACCAACAATTTCATACCCTTTATCATAGTAAGTATCCTTATCCATATCAAATAGATTTTCATTCAAGGCACTACTGAAAGTGATAATTTTAAAGGTTGAACCCGGTTCATATGACTTCCATATGGGCAAATTACGATTATAGATTTCACTATCAGCATTTTGATAGTCATTAGGATCAAAATCCGGTTTGGAACATATAGCCAGTATTTTTCCATTACGAGGGTCCATCGCCAGACATAAAATAGAATCGGGATCATAAGTCGCATAGGCATTATTCAATTCTCTTTCTACAACATCCTGAACACGTGTATCAATCGTTAATTCTATATCCATTCCTGTTGTAGGATATTCATATTTTGCTGGATAGATATTTAAATTTTGTCCTTTAGCATTCATATAATAATGAATGCTGCCATTGACTCCAGAAAGATATTGATCATATTGTCGTTCTAATCCTACCAGTCCTTGATTATCTATCCCAACAAATCCCAATGTTTGAGCCAGATAATTTTGAAAAGGATAATAACGCAATGTATCTTGTACAAGATATACACCCGGTAATTTTAAACGATCAATTTGATAAGCTTTATTTTCATCTAACTGTCTGCCTTCAGGTTGAATTCTTTCTACAGAAACCTTTTTTTGAATTTTTTGCAGTAATGTCTGCTCATCACATTTTAAAATACGTGATAATTCATAAGCTGTATGAATTGGATCATGAATTTGGCTTGGTACAACAATTAACGAAGATGTTGTTAAATTATCAACTAAAGTGACATGTTGAGAATCATAGATTTTTCCACGTGATGCTTCTAATGGAAAGCTACGTTGCCATGATTCTGTTGCTTTTAAGCTTAATTCCTGATAAGCAAAAAATTGACTATATCCTAAACGCAGTACAATACATAAAATAATGATGGTCATGACAATATTAACCCATTGAATCTTTTTGATCATACGAGAAAAAATCATTTTTATCACCATCATATTGTATGATTTCTTTTATAAAATATGAAAATAGGAACTTCAAAAGTTCCTATTTTGCAGTCACTGTAATTTTTTGATTTGATTTGAGTTTTGTTCCTTTCGTTACACTCTGTTTATAAATTGTACCTTCGCCTTTAAACTCAATATCCACATGAGCCATCGTACCAAAGGCTTCTGCTTCCTTTCGTGACCAGCCCGTCATCGAAGGCATGGTTATATTCGTTCCATTCGTCTGTAAAAATACACGAGATTTCGATGAAACTTCAGTTTGAGCTTTTGGATATTGACTCATGACAATATCACCATCTCCAATGACAAGCGATGAAAGCTGATGATTAGAAAGAACTTCTTTAGCGTAATCAACACTTTGATTCATATAATTATCTAAAACAAATGTTGATGTTTCCACAACTTGTGATGGCTGTGTATTTAATTTATTCAAAGCTGCACGAATACCTCCCTGTACAACCTTTGCGGCAGATGTCGTACTTGATGAACTTCCCTGATACCACATAACTAAAATCACTTGAGGATCATCATAAGGTGCCATTCCTACAAAACTATGTGTATAATAACCACTTCGATATCCACCTGACTCAGAAGCTACCTGCCCTGTTCCCGTTTTTCCAATCAAACTCACATCATCCATGCGATAATTGTATCCGGTACTTCCTTCTTCATTAATAACACCTTTCAACAATTCTCGAACTTGTTTAACTGTATCTACTGAATAAATCTGTTTAGAATACTGTGTTTTGGCTTCATAAAGTGTTTCTTGACTATCACTATTGACAACTTTTTCAACCAGATATGGCTCTACCATTTTTCCATCATTCGCAAAAGCACTATAAGCACGAATCAATTGTAAAGCAGTAAATGTAGAACCTTGACCAAATCCTGTTGTTAAATATTCTAGAGTTCTTTCACCTTCACGCTTATATCCTGCAAAACCAGCCGCTGAAGTTAAGCCATCAATACTGCTTTCTTTAAAGAATCCTAAATCTTCATAATCTTGAAGTAAAGATTGTTTATCTGTTTTTTCACTCAAGATATGACAAATTCCTGTATTACTTGAATAATAAAATCCTTTTTTATAACTTATTGTTCCCCAACCACGACCACTATTATGGTCATTAATTGTAGCAACCGTTTTCCCATTGACTTTATAATGAAACTTTCCAGATTGATATGTATCATCAACATCTAATTTTTGATCATTAATCGCATTTCCATAAACAAATGATTTAAAAACTGATCCCGGTTCTACTGGTTCATTTAAAAATAAATCCACATAATTTTTAATATCACGTTTATTAGGATCAAAAGATGGATAATTAGAAATCGCCAACAATTTCCCTGTCTTGGCATCCATGATACCACATGTTGCTTTTTCCGGTTTTAATTCTTCAATCATCTTTTCCATCTGCATATCTAATTCTGTTTGAACATCTGTATCAATCGTTAAATAAACATCATTTCCAGCAACGGGTGCAGTTTCACTTAAAATTCCATTAGGTAAAACATTATTATTGTTGTCGGCGAGATAAGTTCTTTCTCCATCCGTTCCAGATAATTCATCATCAAAAGCTTGTTCAATACCCATTTTTCCTACCAATGTCTGTACTGTTTTTCCTTTGATTTCATCTGTAACAGCTTGCGCATATCCTACCTCATAAGAAGCAAAATCACCATAACGATAATTTCTTGTTGTAATTTCATCAAACTCCAGACCCGGTAATTTTAAAGCATCAATTTGATCTTTAACGAGTGAAGAAAGATTATTTCCATAACTTCCAAATTCAACTTGATAAGTGTCTTTCTTTAATTGCTTCAAAATATCTTCTTCATCCATTCCAATAATTGGTGCCAATGCTTTTGCTGTTGCTTCTGGATCAACAACATAATCTGGCTTTTTATCCAAAGTTAAGTGGGTTTTTGATAAAATAGCATAAAGCTTATATGTTTTCATATCACCCGCAATGACTTCATTATCACTTGAATAAATCGTTCCACGTTTGGCAGATAAAATATCTGTCTTACTTTCACCACGACTTTCAGCATATTCTTCAATATCATTTCCACTGACAAAATGTTTACCAGTAGCTCCCAGATAAATGACATTGCATACCATACAAACAATAACCACCATAATAATGCAATAAACAATTTTAGCACTTTGATTATTATTTTTTTTCATTGCCATTATTCTTCAGGAACTCCTACAACGGCAGCTGTGGCAGTATTTTGTTTATATGTATATCCCTTCGCTTGAGCAACTGATTCCAGACGAGAAAAAGATGCTAATTCTAATTTTTTCATATCTAACCCGTCAATATCTGATTCAATTGTCTTAATGTCTTTTTCTAATTTATTACATGCAACATTGATTGTTGATTCATAAGAATTTAAAGCAACAATTCCCACAACAAAAACAATAAAACTCATCACTAATAAACGTTTTGAAAATCTTAAAAATCTTGGTTCTCTTTTCTTATTTCTCATCTTCATATATCCTTTCTATAATTCTTAATTTTGCTGAATGTGAGCGATGATTTTCTAATAATTCCTCATCACTTGCTACAATTGGTTTCTTTGTTATTTTTTTAAATCGAGGTTTTAAATATTCTGGAACAACCGGCATTCCTCTTGGTAAATCCGGTTGTTTCGTTACTTCTTGAAAAGTATATTTACAAATCTTATCTTCCAAAGAATGAAAAGTAATCACTGCAATACGCCCATGAACATTTAAAAGTGTCAAAGCATCATTTAAAGCCTGTTCAAAAACATTTAGTTCGTCATTAACTGCAATCCTTAAAGCCTGAAAAGTTCGCTTGGCTGGATGTCCCCCTTTTCTTCTGGCTGGAGCTGGTATTGCTTCTTTAATAATATCGACAAGCTCAAAAGTCGTTTCGATAGGTTTTTGTTCACGATGACGTGCAATGGCTCTGGCAATCTGTTTAGCAAACTTTTCATCAGAATATTTATATAACCATGTGATTAAATCTGACACTGGTGCCTGATTGACCAGTTCATAGGCACTGATCTTTTGATTTTGATCCATTCGCATATCTAAACGAGCATCATAGTTATAACTAAAACCACGTTCACCATCATCAAACTGTGGCGAAGATACACCCAAATCAAAAACAAATCCATCCACGTGGCCGACACCACGTTTTGCCAGTTCTTCTTTTAAATTTTTAAAATTGGCATAAATAATAGTAAAACGATCAGAAATCTGTGCCAGACGTTCTTGAGCCGCCGCTATAGCCGTTTGATCT
This sequence comes from Massiliimicrobium timonense, assembly GCF_002160865.1. GTDB lineage: Bacteria > Bacillota_I > Bacilli_A > Erysipelotrichales > Coprobacillaceae > Allocoprobacillus. The sequence continues at coordinate 35,430 of NZ_NFLJ01000002.1, read as the reverse complement.
TGATCAAAACAATAAAGATGTCCCGTCGTTAAACGTTTGAGAATCTCCTGACTATGTCCACCACCACCCAGTGTACAGTCTACATAGATTCCATCTTCTTTGATATTTAAACCATCAATCGTTTCTTGAAGTAATACACTGATATGATGAAACATAACATCCTCCTAATCTAAATCATCAATATTTTCTGAAATGTCATCAAACTGATCCATATTCTCATCATAGAAGCAATCCCACATTTGGCTATCCCATAATTCAATGTGATCTCCTGCCCCTACAATCACGCATTCTTTTTGAAGCTGACCTTCATTTCTTAAAACCTGAGGAATATTAATACGTCCTAATTTGTCAAATTCACATTCCGTTGCTCTGGAAGTGACCAAACGAATAAATATTCTGGTTTTTTTCTTTGTTTTTGGTAATTTCATGAGTGATTGATAATATGTTTGCCACCCTTCAACAGTATAGACGGCTAAACAACCTTCATTACCACGAGTGACATAGACTTTTTCACCACATTCAAGACGCATTTTGGCTGGAATACTCAAACGTCCTTTTGCATCTATATTGTGCCTATATTCACCTATGAACACTTCAAAATCACCCACTTTTATACATTTCTATACATTTTTTAACACTTCATACCACCATTATATACTATTTATAAGATGATGTATAGAAAAAACATGCTTTATTTTTTGATTTTTTATAATAAAAAAGTGGCTTATTTTCGCCACTTATCGTTAATTTTCCATATTTTAACAAATTATCAAAAAGGTTTTGACTGATGATTTGGTAACCACGAAGAAAAAAGATAAAACCATAGAAAAACAATCGAACTACATGTCCATGTGATAGGATATGCCCAAAAGACAAGATGAATATCATGAATAAAATATAAAGCAACACTCATATATAAAACACGCACAATACACCAGAAAACCATCATGACAAGCATCGGTACCATTGACTTTCCTGCCCCTCGTAAAATACCAGCAATACAATGTGAAAAAGCTAATAAAAAATAAAATAATGTCACTGTTCTAGCTTGCGCTGTTCCAAATCCCACAACATCCACCGTAGAATCAAATAAACTGATTAAAAATGGTGCTGCTATAAAAATCACAATCCCGATGATTTGAGCAAGTATTAATGAACATATAATCCCAAAGCGTGTTCCTTTTTTCACACGATCATATTTTTTGGCCCCCATATTCTGTGATACAAAGGTCGTCATGGCTAAGGCAAAGCATGTAATTGGTAAAAAACCAAATCCTTCAATTTTAGAATATGCTCCACATCCTGCCACTGCCATTTTTCCAAAACTGTTAATATAGCTTTGAACAACCACATTAGCTAACGCAATAATGGAATTTTGAATTCCTGCTGGTAATCCGTTTTGAATAACTTGTTTCAACATGGGTATATCGAAACGAATGTCTTTGATTACGAGTGGATAAGATGGATGTTTTAAAAGATATAAAAAGCATAAAACAGCACTGACAACTTGTGATATAACAGTCGCTATCGCAGCTCCATCTACACCCATATGAAAAACAGTAATCAATACAATATCCAAAACAACGTTAATTACTGAAGAAATAATCAAATAATATAAAGGATGTTTACTATCTCCCAGTGCCTGTAAAATACCGGTAAAAGCATTATATAAAACAAAAGCTAGTGAACCCATAAAATAAATACGAAAATAAATAATAGAATCAGGTAAAACATCTTGTGGTGTTCCCATTAAAACAAGTATCTTAGGTGCAAAAATCACCCCTACCCCAGTCAAAACAAGTCCACAGATAATTCCTAAGGCGACAGTCGTATGAATGGATAAACGAACACGTCGATGATCATGCGCACCAAAAAAACGTGCAATGACAACACCTGCCCCTACTGAAAGACCATTAAAGAATCCAACAAGTAAAAAAATCAAATTACCAGAAGAAGCGACTGCTGCTAAGGCACTTGACCCTAAAAAATTTCCCACGATTAAAGAATCTGCAGTATTATATAACTGTTGAAATAAGTTTCCTAAAAATAAAGGAATCGCAAAATAAATAATTTTCTTTGCTATTGAACCCTCTATCATTGTATTTGTATCTTCCATATATTTCCCTCCCCTTTCACTATTTTAGCACTAATGCTTTTCTAAATATACAAACATCTGTTATAATCATGAAAAATCATCAAAAAAAAGGAGAAACATTATGAAATCGACATTAATCATTGGTTCAAGTGTCTGTGATGTCAATATCTATGTTCAACAATTTCCACAAATCACAGGCGATGAAAATATTATAAAACAAGAAATGACAATGGGTGGATGTGCTTGGAATGTAAGTGCAGTTTTTAGACAATTACAACTTCCTTATACTCTTTTTTCACCCATTGGCAAAGGATTCTATGGTGATTTTGTCAAAGCCCAGTTTCAAAAAAATCATGTTCCTGTTTTCATTGAAACATCACAAAAGAATGGATGTTGTTATTGTGTGGTAGATAAGCAGGGAGAACGTACTTTTCTTTGTGAACATGGCGCTGAATATGTTTTTCATAAGGAGTGGTTCACACAATTAGATATGTCTTTATATCAAGCTATTTATATTTGTGGATTAGATATTGAAGAAGATCACAAACAAGTGATTTATCAGTTTTTAAAACAATATCCTCATCATACTTTATATTTTGCTCCCGGACCTCGTCTTTTCAAAATCCCTCAACAAGCCATGCATAACATTCTTTCCCTTCATCCCATTTTACATCTCAACAAGCAGGAAATCCTTACCTATACCCATCAAAATGACTTAGAAAATGCCTGTAAGATACTTTATACAAAGACACAACAACCAATAATTGTCACACTTGGTCAGGAAGGATGTTATTTCTATAATCAAACACAAAACTTTTATATTCCAACTCAAAAAGTTCCCGTTTTTAATACCAATGGTGCTGGTGATACCCATTTGGGTGCTATTATGGCTTATCGTATTCAAGGCGTTATCTGGGAAGAAAGCTTACAAAAAGCGAATGATATGGCGGCTATGAAGATATCAAAAAACTCTGTAAAGTAATCCACCTTACAGAGCTTTTCTTTTATAAATCCAAACCATCTAAAACATCTTTTAAAGCTTTAGCACTTGTTTGTAATTTTTCATTTTCATCATTATTCAAGTAAATATCTACAACTTTTTCAACACCATTTTGTCCAATGACAGTTGGAATACTTAGACAAATATCATTTAATCCAAATTCTCCCTGCATTAAACTTGAAATTGGCAAAACAGCATGTTCATCTTTCACAATTGCTGTTGCAATACGTTTGACAGCTACTGCTACACCATAGTAAGTTGCACCTTTTCTTTTAATAATTTCATAAGCACTATCACGAACTTCTTGAGCCAGTCTTTCCATAGATTCTTCATGATTAAAATGACCACGCAATTCACAGAAATGATTAATGTGAATACCTGCAACCTGTGCCCCTGACCAAACAACCAGTTCACTATCACCATGTTCACCAATAATATAAGCATGAATATCTCGAGGATCGACTTGTAAATGTTTACCTAAAACATATTTCAATCTCGCTGTATCAAGAACTGTTCCTGAACCAATAACACGATGAGCAGGGAATCCTGATAATTTCAATGCCACCTCAGTTAAAATATCAACAGGATTAGAAACAATCAATAAAATTCCTTCACAATTTCTTTCTTTAATTTCAGGAATAATACTTTTAAAGATTTGAACATTCTTTTTCACTAAATCCAATCTTGTTTCATCTGGTTTTTGATTAGCTCCTGCGGTAATGACAATTAATCCCGCATCAACAATATCATCATATGTTCCAGCATAAATATTCATTGGTGTCAAATAAGCACTTCCATGACTCAAATCCATAGCTTCACCTTCAGCTTTTTGCGTATTTGCATCAATCAATACCATTTCAGAAAATAAACCTGTCTGAATCAAACTAAATGCAGATGTAGCTCCAACAAATCCACATCCAATAACAGCAACTTTTTGCATATTAACCATTTTTTATCACCTTCCATCTCTAGTATACCCCAAAATCTAAAGATTTCAAATTATATGCACAATCATTTTTTTCGAGGCGTATTCAAAGCATAATGTTTTTCAAAATATTCAAACCCACTCATTTCATCCTGTTTATAAAAACCTATTGTATAATCATCTCCAGTGATGGGAATATGTTTAGCTTTGATGATTTGATAAGCCATTTTGCTGTTTTCATCAAATGCCAATCCTGATTTGATTGTATAAACTTGTCCATCATCAAATGTAAAGGTAAAACGTGGTAAATAGATCTTAGATAAACCATATCTTTGTGTCATGGTCGATATAACGATATCAATAGAAACATTTTTTAATTGTTGCCATTGATAATGTTGATTTCTACGTTCACTTTGTTTCAATAAGAATCCTATAAGGATGGAATAGCGACTTTGAAATTGACGAGAACAAATTTGTATTCCCTGATCCGTCAATTCAATATAATCCTGTTTTGTTATAGCGATGTGATACAATGAAAGTATCAAAATCAAACTGATAATCGTCATCAATACAAACATCTTTAAATGAGGTGAATACCCTGTCAATAAAGACAGATGATATTGTGAATTTACCCTGCCAATCATGCGAGGTAAAACATCTCCAAAAACAAAACCTAAACCTATAGACAAAGCAATCATGATAAGTAAACCTGTCAGATAATCAGCAATCTGGATTCTTGTTCCTATGACAGTCGTATGTTGACTACGTAAATAATCCCCTAATTTTTTTAGACCTTGCTTGACCAATGTCTTATCAATATGTTTCTGTTCCTGTAACTGCTCCTGTGTTAAAACATCTAAAACAGGAATACCTTTATCTTGAAACTCTTGACATATCTGTTGGATATATTGTAAAGAAGTAATTTTTGTATCTAACTTTTGAATATGATGTTCTAAAACTGTCTGAAAATTTGTTGATTGGTCTAAAATAGCTGCAATATCCTCAATCGGAATTTCTAATTCTCTTAAAAAACGGATTTTTTTCAGTCTATCTATATCCTGCATATTGTAATCACGATAACCATTTTCATCTCTATGAGGATGAATCAAATGCATTTTTTCATAATAACGTAAAGCATGTGAACTGATAGATAATTGCTTTTCTACTTCCTTAATTTTCATCTTTTCCACCTTCCTCGCTTACATTGTAAACCTTAGAGTCACACGAAGGTCAATATATTTATGAAAAATCATATAAAAAAATTGATTTCAAGCATATAAAATGTTGGATAACTTGACTTTTATGGTAAAAATACCTATACTTCTAAATGAAGTTTAAAAATGAGGGGTATGTTATATGGAGGAAACAAAAAAGCAAGAAAAACAGACAAGAAAAAAGGTTCGCATAAGAAAAGATCATGTTTTGAAAGCACTGCTTATTTTAGGGGCACTCATTATTGTTGTTTATCTTTTTGGATGTTTCTATTATCATGACAAATTTATGAGTCGTACAGCTATTAATGATATTGATGTTTCAGGAATGACTTACAAACAAGCCAGTGATACGCTTGAAAATGCACTGACAAATCAGACATTGTCATTGACTTTTGTTGATAATCAAAAAGAAACTTTAAAACAAGATCAAAGTGGTATCACTTTTAATCCTAATAACAGCATTCAAAAGGAAATGGATAAACAGAATCCTTTTTTATGGTTTACACATTTCTTTCAATCTACAGATATCAATTTAAATGATTTATTAATCACAGATCAAAAACAATTAGAAAAAGCTGTGACATCTTTAAAACATGTACAAGATGAACAAATTGCACCAGTGGATGCAAAAGTAGAGTATAAAGATGAACAATTTGTGATTACACCTGAAGTTTTTGGAACAACTATTCAAAATGAACAATTGATTGACGCTGTAGAAAAGGCATTTCAGACACGTCAAGATACGATTCATTTAAAAGAACAACATATTTATAAAGAACCAAAACTGACATCTCAAGATAAAATCATTACAAATTTAGAGAAACTTGCTAAAGAATATTGTGATGCGAAAATTACTTATAAAACTGTTTCTGGTAATGTTGTGTTAGATGGTAATGATTTGATTCAATGGTTATCTATTGATGAAAAAGGAAATTATTATTATGATGAGGATGAATTTAAGAAACAGGCAACAGCTTTTGTAAAAGATACTTTAGCTCCTAAAATTAATATTATTGGAAAATCAAAAACATTTAAAGGAGCCAATGGCACAAGAACTGTATCTGGTGGTAATTATGGTTATAAATTAAATCAAAGTAAAGAAGTCACTGGTTTATTAAGTGATATTAAAGCACATAAAAAAGAAACAAGAAGTCCTTCTGTAACTGGTGTACAGGCTTCTTATAGTAATGGTGGTTTAGGTAATACTTTTGTGGAAATTGACATGACAAAACAACATATGTGGTTTATCAAAAATGGTAATGTTGTTTTAGAATCTGACTGTGTTACAGGATTACCTACACCTGATCGTATCACTCCTGGTGGAACTTATTATGTTTATTTTATGCAACGTAATCGTGTATTAAGAGGGCAGATTCAAGCTGATGGAAAACCAGAATATGAAACACCTGTCGCTTATTGGATGGCATTTAATGGTGGAATAGGTTTACATGATGCAACATGGCAATCTTCTTTTGGTGGCGACCGTTATAAAACACATGGTTCTCATGGTTGTATCAACTTACCATTGAATGTTGCTGCTTCATTATATAGTCAACTGAAAGTGAATATTCCTGTTGTTTGTTATTATTAAAAGGCTGCAAAGCCTTTTTTATTTTATGGATGTATGCTAGTATAAAGATAGGAGGAGGATTTTATGAATACTTTTTTAAAAAGATTTGTACAAATCATATTTTTTCTAGCCATTTCATGGCTTTATTTCCATATCATTCAAAAGATTATTTTTCTGTTCTCACCTTCATCTTCTCTGACATTTGATAATATCTTAGGCCTGATATGTATCTTTATTTATATCGTATTCATTATACCCTTAGCTTTAATCATCACTCATAAAATATCTATTCAATAAAAAATCCTTACTTTTTTGAGTAAGGATCTTTTTTGTTTTGTTCAAAAGGCATACGTAAAATCTTTTGTTGTTTCTCTAATGGTAAAATAGAAGCCAGACATGTCACTATGAAAAATGAAAAAATAGAATAAAATCCAAATTTAAATATACGCTTAAACATTATTTAATCACCTTCTATTAAAATATTTCCATCACTTAATACCTGAATATGACTATTAAAAAATGCTTTTGTTAACTGAATCATATCATAAGAATCTTGAACCCCTGCTGTTTCATAAGCTGAGTGCATCGCTAATTGTGGTAAACCAATATCCACACAATTCATAGATACTTGTGACATGGCAATATTTCCTAAAGTACTACCACCTACAGTATCAGAACGATTCGCAAAGAACTGTAATGAAACATTGGCTTTTTGACATAATCCCTTGATCACCGCAATACTTAAACCATCACTTGTATATTTTTGTCCGGCATGAGATTTGACGACAACTCCCTGATTCATATACACGCAATTATCTTGATCTGTCTTTTCAACATGATGAGGGTGTACAGCATGTGCATTATCTCCACTTAACATAAAACTATTAGCTAAAGCACGATAGAAATCTTCACTGTCTTGGAAAAGATGATGATGAATGCGATATAAAGTATCATACAAAAATGTTGAGGCAGCACCTTGTTTTGTTCCTGAACCCACTTCTTCGTTATCAAAACAAGCAAAAACCTGAATAGATTGAGGATGTGATCCTTGTAAAAATCCTTGTAAAGATGTATAGGCACATTGTAAATCATCTAATCGAGGGGCAGAAATAAATTCTTCATGAGCACCCCATAAAGATGGTGCAGTGCGATTATATAAGTAAAGATCACTGCCATAGATAGCTTCTTCATCTACTTGTAATTCTTTTGCAATCATTTTTTTCAAATCACCTATTTGACCTTGCTTTCCAGCAAAAAGAGGCAACATATCAATTTGTTTATTATAGGCATATCCTTCATTAACTGTACGATTCATATGTATAGCCAAATGAGGAATCAAAACCAGATCACGATCAAAACTTAATAAACGTGTCTGATAAGTGTTATTTTGTTTAATCATCACACGACCGGCAATCGATAATGGTCGATCAAACCATGATGAACAGATCATTCCACCATATCCTTCTGTATTCAACATCAGATAATGGTTTTTCACTTCCATCTCTGCCTTTTCTTTTAATTTAAAAGTAGGTGAATCACTATGTGATGCCACAATCTGAAAATTATAATGATCTAATTTTTCACCAATATGAAAAGCAATTAAACTTGACTGATTACGTGTCACATAATATTTTCCACCTTTTGTCATAGACCATTTTTGACTTTCTGATAATTCTTGATATCCTGCTTCATTCAACATTTTTTTCATTGTATCTACAGCATGGAAAGCTGTTGGACTTTGTTGAATAAAAGACATTAACTGTTGAGAAACTTCTTTATACATTTTTATACCTCCGTTTTTATTATTGTATCATAAATGATATCAAATAGGACTTTTTTCTAATAATTTTATGCCTTCCTCTACTGAAGAAATATATACTTCTCTTAAACCATATTCATCTTCACATGATACAATATCATAAAATTCTAAATCATCTAAAATATAATCAATTCGTGAAAGAGGAATTTGGAGCTGTTGATAAAGCAAATCTTCAGAAGCATAATTCGCATTTATAATGACCTGCAAAATATCTTCATAAGGATGATGATCAGAATGATGAAAACGATAAAATAAAGCGTGACGATTCGCACGACGACGCATTAAAGCCAATTTTTCTCCATCCCATAAAATGACACCATTATTTTTTGCTAGAGCATAAGCCTGTCTTGTAAAAGTCTGATTAGTAACAACGACTGCTTCATCATAATCATAATACTCACAACCACTATAAGCCTGTTGAATCGCACTGACACCTACTGGCTTACTATAATACTTACATTGAAAAGCATATCTAACACCTCGATAACTGGCTAGAATATCAACCCCATAATCCCCACTTTGACGTGTTAAACGCAAATGTTTATAACCTAGTCGTTTCAATATTTCATAAACATATTGTTCAAATTCAATGCCAGTCATATGCTTTTTTAAACGAGGAATCCAGCCAAATATCCAACCTAACAATGAACCACATAAACGTCCTAACAAATGAATCAGCCATCGAAATAATTTCCAAATCCACTTCATGACTCTACCTCATCTTGTTGTTTAATTTCATCCAATAAAATGTCATCTCCATAACGTATAAATTTCCAATATTCTACAAAAGTATCATGATGACTCTCTATGATTTGTTCATCTTGAACCATCGTATCATTCATCTTTCCTTCAATATATACCCAGAAATAATCTTGATGATTATCTATATCATCATATAAATCAACAAGAATCACCTTAAACAATTGAATATTATCTAAAACATTCTGTTGATTTTGATATTGTTGCCATTCCATCTTTAATTGCCATCTTTCATAAAGAGCGTCACTTAAACATAGCTTGAGTGTTGTTAAATCCTGTTTTGACCAAGCCTTCTGGATTTTAAAATATTGTTCTTCTACTTTTTTCTTTAAGACTTTTTCATCCCAGAATGTATCCTGCTGATATGCTGTTTTTATATCATCTACAATCTCCTGATGCATTTTTTTGGCTTTATGACGCTTCCAGTACAGCATCATCATCAGACAGCCACCTGCACCTAAAACACCTGCAATTGGCGAACCACCTTGACGAGTTGAGCTTGTATGTGGTGATGAAGTATGACTGCTATGTCCACGACTTCCTCCACCACTGCTGCTACCTCCTCCAGCACGTGCAAAAACAGGTTGACACATGAATATGAAAATGAATAAAATAATGATGACTTTTTTCATGAACATCACTTCCTACGAAAATATTTACAAAATAAAAAGTCATGATACAATAAAACAATAAAGGAGAATATGAATATGTTAATGAGTGTATCACATCTTGAAAAATATAACAATTTAAAATGTATCGCAAAAGATATTTCTTTTTCTATTCATGAACATGATAAAATAGGTTTGATTGGTCTTAATGGAGCTGGAAAATCAACTCTTTTAAAAATTTTAGCTGGTCAAGAAGATTATAAAGGAGAAATTATCAAAAAGAAAGATATCCGCATTAACTATCTTTCTCAGCATCCACAATTCCAGCCAGAAAACACCGTTCTACAACAAGTCTACCAAGAAGTTGGTCATGATATTGCCGAATATGAAATCCTTTCCATTTTAAATCGTTTTCAGATCACTCACCATCATCAACCTGTCGGTCAATTATCAGGTGGTCAAAAAAAGCGTGTTGCTTTAGCAATCGCCCTCATCAAACCTTGTGATTTACTCTTATTAGATGAACCAACCAATCATTTAGATCATGAAATGATTGAATATTTAGAAAAATTTCTTATCAAATTCAATAAAGCTTTAGTTATGATTACCCATGATCGTTATTTTCTAGAACGTATTACAAAGCGTATGATGGAATTAGACTATGGACAACTTTATTTCTATGATGCGAACTACTCACTTTATTTAGAACAAAAAGCTTTGCGAGAAGAAACACAACAAAATACACAACACAAAAGAAAACAATTTCTCAAAAAAGAACTCGAATGGGTTCGTGCTGGTGTTCAGGCACGTACAACTAAAAACAAAGGACGTCTTCAAAGATTTGAAACTTTAAGTCAACAGGAGGATGTTCCTGTTCGTCAAAACTTAGAAATGATTGATATTGCTTCACGTTTAGGTCATAAAACCATTGTTTTACATGGTGTATCACATGGTTATGATTCCGTTTTGTTTGAACCTTTTGATTATTTATTAAAAAGAAATGAACGTGTTGGTATTATTGGTATCAATGGTTCTGGCAAATCAACTTTACTCCATATTATAGCCAGAGAATTACAGCCTACAAAAGGATATGTAGAATATGGTGAAACCATTCGTATCGGTTACTTTAAACAGGGTCACGAAGATATGGATTCTCAACAAAAAGTGATTGACTATATTCAAGATGAAGCCCGATATCTCCAGACACGTCAAGGTGAGTTTTCCGCTAAACAAATGTGTGAAAAATTTCTATTTGATAAAGATATGCAATATACGCCTATTGGTCGTTTATCTGGTGGTGAAAAAAGACGCTTATATTTATTAAAAGTCTTAATGAGTGCTCCTAATGTCTTGTTATTAGATGAACCAACTAACGATTTAGATATTACGACATTACAGATTTTAGAAGACTATTTAGATAGCTTTCAAGGAATAATCATCACTGTATCCCATGATCGTTATTTCTTAGATCGTCTTTGTGATACGCTTTGGGTGTTTAATCATCAGCGTATTGAAATTCATAATGGAGGCTATAGTGATTATATGTTGAATGCACAACCTGTTCAACGCAAAGTCAAAAAGGCAGTGAAACCTCAAAAAGAACGTGCTGTCAGATTAACATATCATGAAAAAAAGGAACTTCAAACATTAGAAGAAACACTTCCTTTACTAGAACAACAGCTTCATGAATTAGATGAACAACTTCATCATGTCAGTGATTTTGCTTCTATCCAAGCTCTTTCTTGTCAAAGAAATCAATTAGAGGAAGATATTGAAACCAAAAGCAATCGTTGGCTTATTCTATTAGAAAAAGAAGAACAGTCACATTAAGACTGTTCTTCTTTTTCTTTGACTTTAATTTTAATTGTCATTTGTTCATCAACTTGAATATCTTCACTTTCTTCTTGTGTTGCAAACAAAGGAATCTCTGTTTCAAGTTCATCTAAATCGGTTGCATTCATTTTAACTTTTAATGCCATAAGACCCTCCTATAAAATATCCTGTAATAATGTGACTGTTGCCATTGCATCTTGGCAATAATAATCAGCCCCTATTTCTCTAGCAATATCCGCTGTGAGTACAGCTCCTCCTACCCAGATAGGACAATCACAATGAGCTTCTTTTAATGCCTGAATCGTTTTTTGCATATGGACGACTGTTGTTGTCATTAAAGCACTCAAACCTATCGCCTGAGGGTGATATTTTTGATAGGCTTCCACAACACGTTCTTTTTTCACATCTTTGCCTAAATCAATAACTTGATAACCATAGCTTTCTAAAATAACCTTAACAATATTCTTTCCAATATCATGAACATCTCCTTCAACAGTACACATAACAACTGTCGCTTTTGCAGCATCTTGTTGATGAAACGTTGATTTAATGACTTCAAAAGCAAGTTTTGTTGTTTCTGCTGATTGAATCAGTTGTGGTAAAAAGATACGATTGTTTTCATAATCATCACCCACTTGATTCAGTGCTGGAATAATAATTTGATCAATGATTTCTAAAGCTTGTTTTGTTTGTAAGAGTTCCTGTGTTTTGGCTTTCACCTCATCTTTTAAACCATGAATAATGATATCATGCAATGTAAAATCCGTTGTAGGAAAGACTGGTTGTACGGTGTGCTGGGATTGTTTTTCAATGTATTGAATTGCATCTTTATCTTGATAAGAGAGAACACGATAAGCATCAATCGTATCCATTAATTGTTGATCTAAAGGATTAATAATCGGTAAATTTAATCCTGCCTGTAATGCCAGTGCTAAAAAGGTACGATTAAGCAAAGGACGATGAGGTAAACCAAAGGATACATTAGATACACCTAATGTCGTATAAAGAGATAATTCATTTTTAACTAATGATACAGCTTTTAATGTTTCTTGTACTTCTTTTTGTTGAGCTGAAGCTGTTAAAGTTAAACAATCAATAATGATATCTTTTGATGGTATTTGATAAGTTTTTGCTTTTTGTATAATTTTTTTGGCAAGTGTTAATCTTTCATCTGCATATAAAGGAATTCCATCTTGTAATGTTAATCCAATAACAACACCACCATATTTTTGAACAATCGGAAAAATAGCTTCCATAACTTCCTCTTTAGCATTCACTGAATTAATTAATGGCTTTCCATTATAATAACGACATGCTTTTTCAATGACTTCTGGCGAAGAAGAATCAATCTGTAAAGGCAAATCAATCACTTCCTGCAACATTTTGAGAACAGTGACCATCACCTGTTTTTCATCAATACCAGGTAAACCCACATTAACATCTAATATATCTGCGCCAGCTCTTTGTTGTTGAATGGCTTCTTTCACATATTCTTCATAGTTTCCTTCTTTTAAAGCCGCTTTCAATTTCTTTTTCCCAGTCGGATTAAGTCTTTCACCACAAACAACCACTTGTCCTTCAAATAAAACTGTCTGATGAGCACTGGACACAGCAGTATAAGGTAAGACTTCTCGGGGTTGACTATATGAAGGCAAATGCTCTTTTAAACCAGCAATAAATTCTGGTGTCGTTCCACAACATCCACCAATAATATTAACACCAAGCTGTGCATATTCTTTCATAGCTTCTACAAATTCATCACTTTTCATTGGATAACATGTATGACCATGTTCTAAACAAGGTAATCCAGCGTTTGGTTGAACAATGACTGGCACAGAAGCATATTTTAAAATCGTTTTGACAATCGGTAATAGTTCAACTGGTCCTAGTGAACAATTCACACCAAGAGCATCGACCTTTAATCCTTCAACTACATTGACAAATGTAAGAGGATCTGTTCCTGTTAAAGTTCGCTGATGACTTTCAAATGTCATTGTCACAAACACAGGTAAATCACTATTTTCTTTAACAGCTAAAATACCTGCTTTGACTTCATATAAATCCGTCATTGTTTCTAGTAAAACAGCATCAACATCATCTTTTACCATTAAAACCTGTGAAGCAATCATTTCATAAGCTTCATCAAAGCGAAGTGTCCCTAGTGGTTCCAATAACTGGCCTATAGGTCCAATATCTAAAACAATATAAGCATCTGGATTCACTTCATCTCTTGCTTTTTTAGCATTTTTCACAGCGGCTTTCAATAAATCACAATAACAATATCCACTTTCCTGCATCTTTAAAGGATTACACCCAAAAGTATTCGTCGTGATAAAATGAGCCCCAGCCTTAAGATATTGCTTATGAATATCAATAATCATCTCAGGGTGTTCTATATTATAAACTTCTGGTATCTCCCCTGCTTTCATTCCATACTTTTGCAACATTGAACCCATAGCACCATCAAAAATCAATAATTCTTTCTTTAATCTTTCACGTAACATCTTTGTCCCCCTTTCCTTAATTCACAACTTTCTTTGCGAATACACGATAAACATGTTTTTTTCATATTTTTTCCAATCCCTATAAGACCAATCATCGACTTCATTGGAATCAATAAGCCCGAACTATTCATACTGACACCTAATTTTTTATCAATCTGCAACAAAGTTGCGAATGTTTTATTGAGCTGCATTGGTATATCTCCATAACCCGGTGCCAAACGAAATGTTCGTTCTTTAAAATCTAAAGTCTTTTCAAAATCATCACAACATTCCTCTAAATACGCATTACTCACGGCATCAAATACAACAGCTTTATGCATATCAATATGTTCATAATACTTCAATTGACGATCAATCATTGTTGAGAGCGTACAGGCAATAATACAACATTCATGACAATCTTTGAAATAAAACTTTAAATCATCTGATACCAAAGGAATATTCACTTCTTTCAACATCAAGGGATGATGGGATAAATGATAAATTTGATAGACAGCTTTAAATTGTGCAATCGTCTGGACTTCATGAATACATTCATCTATGAATTGTTCAGTTGTCTGGTCCATTACCGTTTGGGCTTGAAGATAATGTCTGATCAGTTGTTTATTCATGATTCAACTCTTTTAATACAGTAGGAATATTTTGAAAAATAGCTTTAGCTATTTCAGGTTTATTCATTGTATAAATATGAATACCATCAACTCCATTTGTGATTAAATCAATAATCTGATGTGTTGCATAATTAATTCCTATTTCTTTCATAGCTTGAGGATAATGATAGTAAGATTCAATCATTGTTGATAATTCATATGGAATTGAACATCCACATAATTTGGCTGTTCTTAATAATGATTTAGAATGTGTGACAGGCATAATTCCAGCTAGAATCGGTACTGTAATACCTCTTTTTCTAGCCTCTTTAACCAAACGATAGTAATAATGATTATCAAAGAAAATTTGTGTAATCAGATATTCAGCTCCGGCATCCACCTTTTCTTTTAAAGCCTTTAAATCTTCTTCTAAACAACTGGCTTCTTGATGCACTTCGGGATAACAGGCTCCAGATAAACAAAAATCATCTGGAAAATGAGATGAAATAAATTGATTTAAATCTTTTGCATAATGAAAAGCAAGTTCATGTTGAAGACCATCTTGAGGATAATCTCCACGTAAAGAGAGAATATTTTCTATATTGTTGTCTTTTAATTGTTGACAGATGTCTAATATTTCTTGTTGTGTTGAAGAAATACATGTCAAATGAGCAACTGCTTCAATATGGTATTGATTTTTAATCGTAGATGCGATTTCAACAGTTTTTCCTTTTGTTGAACCACCAGCTCCATAAGTGACACTGATAAAATCTGGATTTAAATGTGATAATTCTTCAATTGTATAATAAATAGATGAAATATCTCCTTCTTTATTTTTAGGCGGAAAAACTTCAAAAGAAATAGTTGCTTTCTTTTTTAATATTTCAGAAATTTTCATATTGTTACCTCCATTTTTTGTTTATTTTATAACACAAAAAAAGAATAGTCAAAAACTATTCTGGCTATATGCCCATAAATTTCTAATTTGGTAAGATAGATCATCAAAAGAATAATATCCACTTTTCTTTTGACTGTTAGGATCAAGCACTTTTATTTGATGATTTTTATATTCAGATAAAACAATAAAATGACCTGTAGATGTAAAAGTCCCTTTAGAAACACTACAAATAATAGGATGTCCTTCTAACAGATTTGAAACAACTGTTTTTTCATCCAAAGGAATTTCTTTAACATCAATACCACATGCCTGTGCCCCTCTCACCATCAATGGCCACGCTGTTCCTGCTTCACTATAATAACCATTTTGTTCACTATACTGTGCCATATAATAAGGATGATAACGTCCATTTTGAGTAAGATAACTGACAACCATTGATAAACATGTCGGTCCACATCCATCAATAGCCATCATCTGATCCCCATACATCTTATATCCCCAACGTTTATCCCATTGCATAAATAAAGGCATACTTTCACTTTGAATCTCTTGTTGAATATTAATAGCAATGTCTTTCTCATGATCTTCAGGATAATCAGCTACAAAAGGAATGGTTTCTTTATTTCTTAATGCCAGATCAATCAATTCTTGAGGATAAGCATCGGGGTTATCAACAATTTGATGCCATTTGGCAGATATATCATAATCATAAGATAAATGAATATCTTCTTTTAAAATAAAATGATCCGCTAGTAAAATAAGGATAGGAATCACCAATACTGCTATAAATACTAATATTTTTCTTCTCATAACATCTTCCTCCATGAAAACATTATAGAGGAATAAAAAATATATTTTTTTAATAAATACTTAAGATTTTCTAAAGTTCATGACGTGGTAACATCACATCAAAAGATGTTTTTTGATTTTCGCTCTTGACTTTAATAAAACCATGATGTTGTTCCACAATTGTTTTGGCGATAGATAATCCTAGCCCTGAGCCTCCTGTTGATGAATTACGTGATTCATCTAAACGATAAAACTGCTTAAAAATATTTTGAATTTTATCGGGTGGAATTGTATCTCCCTGATTTTCAAAAACCACATGTGTATAGCTTTCATCTTGATATGCTTGGATATGAATGATTGTATGTTCATAACTATAATGAAAAGCATTTTTTAAAATATTATTAAAAACTCTTGCCATTTTTTGAGCATCAACACAGACAATCAAATTTTCTGGAACTTGAATATCTATTTTCTGATCTTTTTGAGAAGTTAATGGATAAAATTCTTCTTTCATTTGTTCTAAAAGATAAAGAAGATGGATATTTTCTAGATGTAAAGGAGAATATGTCTGATTGAGTTTTGCAATATCAAAAAATTCATTAATGAGTCGTTCTAAACGATAGGCTTTTTCTAAAGTAATATGAGTGTACTGATGACGTAAATCCTCTGGTAAATGAGGCGTTTCATCTAACAGACATAAATAACCTATTACTGAGGCTAAAGGTGTTTTAATATCATGAGCCAGATATGCAATCATATCTACTTTATGCTGAACTTCATCAATAGCCTTTTTTTCATTTTCAATACTTTCTCTTTTTAAGGCATTTAAATCATTTTCTAATTCATATAGAGATTCATCTAAAACAATTCTTTGATCATCTTTTTGAAAAAGAATTTGAATCTGTGAAAAAACACGAGATATTTTTTGAATGGCATAAATTTCTACGATAATAGAATTTAATAAAATAACCATCATAATAATCATAAAGATAATCGTTCTTTGATTTCTTAATGCAAAATGAGCAAAATCCCAACCAAAAAACTCTTGTAAAAAATTAATAAAAGCACCATTATAAAAATAATCCATATAAAAATAAAGACAAAGAATAAAAACAAAACAACTTGCTGTAATCAATATATGTATTTTAATAATTTCATGTTGAAATTTCTTTGTATAATCTTTATTCAATTTTATAACCTACTCCCCATACAGTTTGAATATAACGTGGATTTTCAGCAGAATCATTCATTTTTTCTCTTAAATGTCGAATATGAACCATAATTGAACTACTAGAATTTGTATAATACTTCTCACCCCATAAATCGTGAAAAATCTGATCAACACTGACAACTTTTCCCTTATTGGAACATAGCAACCATAAAATAGAAAATTCAGTTGGAGTCAATGACAATAATTGATTATCTAAATAACAATGATGATTATCTTTATCAATAGTTAAAGCCCCTATTGTTAAAACAGATTCATCTTTTTTAGGTGACATCATTGCATATCGACGTAATTGTGCCTTAATTCTTGCCATCAGTTCTAATGGTCGAAAAGGTTTTGTGACATAATCATCAGCCCCCATTGTTAAACCGGTAATCTTATCTATTTCCGTTTCTTTGGCAGTCAACATAATAATAGGGAAAATTTTCGTTTCACGTATTTTAGAACATATTTTTAAACCATCAATATCAGGCAACATAATATCCAATACAGCCAAATCAATATCCTTTGTTTCAACACAACGTAAAGCATCGCAACCATTATAAAATTTAAAAACATGAAAGTTTTCATTTTTTAAATATAATTCTACTAAATCAGCAATTTCTTTTTCATCATCAACAACTAAAATATTCATATTCTCACCTCATTCATCATTATATTACATTATTCATGTGAATGTTTTAAGAATTTATTAAGAAAAAAGAAGAAGCTTGTCACTTCTTCTAATCGTCATAGTCTTTTTCATGTGAAAGAATAGATCCATTTTCAGCACTGATTTCATATTCATATTCATAATGTCCAGATTTAAAAGAAACTTCATAGTGATGATCATCTAATTCAACATCGACATCATAAACATTTGATGATGAAACACCTGCATGTTGGAATGCTTTTTGTTTCGCATCATTGTGATTGATTTTCACTTGACCAACATATTCCTTTTCATGCTTTAAGATTGAACCTGTTGTTCCATTAATCTTATATTCATATTTATAATTGCCACTGACAAATTCATACTCATATTCATAAATACCATCATCATAATCTTTTTCCATCTTTTCTTGACTTACTGTGCTGACTCCGGCATGATTTTTCGCAATTGATTTTGCCTGTTCCTGTGAAATCTGGTTGTTTGATGAAGATGTTGTCTGATTTTGTTGAGTTGATTGACTTGATGATTGTGTAGAATGTTCATTGTCTTTTTCTTTTTTCACAATCGCTCCTGTTGTTGCATTGATTTCATAATCATATTCTACTTGATTCTTATAGAATTCAACTTCATATATCATCACACCATCATCATAATCCATCTCTACCTTTGCCATCTCTGGATTTGATACATTGGCATCTGTCAATGCAATCTGCTGTGCTTTCTCTTTTCCGATATATCCACTTTCACTGGCATTGCCTGTAATGGATACCTGATCAACCTGATTGCTTTGTAATAAGAGATTCAATTCATGAATAGACAGATTCTTCAATGAATCAAATGTATATAATGAATTCTTAGAAACAAGCTGTTGAATAATTTCAGCTTTTCCTACAGAAATCTGATATTGCTTAGCCAGTGCTTCAATATCCTTATCACTGATTGTCTGTGAAACAATGGAACCATTAATATCACTGGCTTTCAATAATTCATCAATATTCAATGAAAGCTGTTCTCTGAGCTTTTCATTTTCCTGTTCATTATCGCCAGTCACAGAAATCAATAATGAATTTTTCAGTTCATCAATATAGCCTTCCTTCAACATGGCACCAATCAAAGCATTGACACCCACTTCAATATCACTACCTTTTAAATTCATATCACCAACGATTTTTTTACCATCTTCATTGTTTGTCTTGACTTCAACAATTTTATAATCATTATCTAGATTCAATTCCACACTAGGATTGACATCTAAACCAACAACTGTTTCCACAGCATGTGTTGAAGGCAACAACATTAATACCATAGCCATACATACAGCAGCCACTGGAACTGCAAAGAGATAATGTCTTTTTTTCTTTTTGGTTTCTACTACAATATTTTCATCTCGATATTTTAATTCTTCTTTAATTTCATCTAAGCGATGAGGTGTTATTTTCTTAAAAGCCTTTTTGATTTCATTCATAAGTCTTCTCTCCTATCTTTTTCATTTTCTTCATACCACGATGATAGCTTGATAAGGATGTCGCTATAGGAATATTTAATAAACTTGCTATTTCATGATGTTTCAATCCCCATAAAGAATGCATAATAATGACTTCTCTTTCCTGATCATTTAAACTTTCAAACAAATGTTCTAAAATCATTTGAGTATGCATATCTGTTTCTGGAGGACAATACAAATGATCTTGATATTCCTGTGTTACATTTTGTCTTCGTAAATGAAGATAACTTTCATTTCTTGCGATTGTATAAATCCATGCAAGTGGTTTTTTCTGTGATTGATAATTTTTAGCCGCTAAATAAATTTTCACATATACTTCTTGTAAAATATCACTACTATCATCGTAGTTTTTGATAATGCTCATAATATAGGCAAAAACACTTGTTTTTGTTTTTTCATATAATTGATCTAAAGCATTATCAATATGGGGAATCTGAAGAATGAGATCATCTATTTCTTTTTGATTCATATTTTTTCCCCCTTTCACTATATTAATGAGATGATTAGTTATATTATTGCATATTTTTTATTTTTTGTTAAAAAAATGATTCCTAAGAATCATTTTGAAATGAATGTATATATTGATCAAGGATAGGATTATCTAAAAAAGTTAAATCTTGAATATGTTCTATTGGTTTAGCTTTTAAATATTGTGTCAACTTATTTTGTACAAGAATATCAAAATGATATGGGTGTGTTAAGACAAGATGTTGTTGACACTGAAAACGAATATAACAATATTGAATAATAAAATAATAAAAACGAAGAATATAGAGTTGTTGTAGACACTCTATATGATAAGTTTGTGGATAATCATTTTTATTATTTTGCGGACATCCACAAAAAAGATTATCAAGATAAGATAATGGTGATAATAGATGAGAACAGGAATTCATGAAAGGGTTTGACAAAAGATAATCATACAAATAAATGGCTTCAAGAATACCAGCTTCTAAATAAATAGCCTGAGAAGCAGGAATTGTAATTTTCATCAAAGATAACTGCTTTATATATTGATATAAGTTATCCAAACTGTAGGCATAAAATTTTTTTGAATGTTCTTGTTTTGTATAAATAAGATAGAAGTTTGCTTTTTGATGATAGGAAACATTTTCAGTGAGCTGACTATGATGAATCACTTGAACATGATATTTATCAGCTAAAAAATCTTCATCAAAAAATTGATCAGATGGTTGTAAAAAGGTTAGAGAATGAAAAAAATCATATATATACATAGGAACATCTCCTTATATAGTTACTTTTTTATCTATTATTTTTTTCATTATAACAATAGTTTAAATGGATATCAAATATAAATCAATTATTCATGAATATTCCACAGATTTTCCTAACTCTCCGATATAATGGTAAAAGACGAGGTGAGATAAATGTTAAAAATTGGCAAAATTTTAGCAACCAGATTAGAAGAAAAGAATATGACACAAAAAGAGATTGCTAAAAAATTAAATATTTCACCCGGTGCCTTTTCAGCATATGTAACAGATACGAACTTTCCACGTCTGGATATTCTTAAGGATATTTGTCAGATTCTTGATATTGATTTGAATCATCTCTTGCATTTGAATAGTCATGGCAACCCTGATTTGTTAATTCAAGGTAAAGATGAAGAAAAAGTTATTCAATATATGAGAAGTCTTTCTCCTAAAGAACGTGAAATATTGTTGGAAGGTATTCAGTCGCTTATGAATATTATTGAAAAGATGAATCATTTAAAGGAATAGTCTAACTATTTCTTTTTTTATTTGGGTATTTACTTAAAGCAATTCTATTATATAAAATATACAAGACATTTGCAATAAGTAAATATTTATATTTCACATTTTTTGATAATTTTTTCACTATGAAAGTGCTGTCTACATTGACTTTAGAGGCTATTTGACTTATAATCACAGTAGGTGAATTCCTTCACCACAATCAGAAAAAAAGTACAGTTTTCTGATTTGTCTGGCTAATCATTTTGAAAATGAAAGGAGTAAAAAAATGATTTATACAAAAGAAGTAGAAGAAATGTGTACTGTTGCACGTGGTGCAAGTCATGGATGTGCTCCAATTCCTGAAGAAGGAAAATGGGTATATTCAAGAGAAATCAAAGATATTTCTGGATTAACACATGGTGTTGGTTGGTGTGCTCCTCAACAAGGTGCATGTAAATTAACTTTAAACGTGAAAGAAGGAATTATCGAAGAAGCATTAATTGAAACACTTGGATGTTCAGGTATGACTCATTCTGCTGCTATGGCAAGTGAAGCTTTAGTTGGTAAAACTTTATTAGAAGGTTTAAATACTGACTTAGTTTGTGATGCTATTAACACTGCAATGAGAGAATTATTCTTGCAAATTGTTTATGGTCGTACTCAATCAGCTTTCTCTGAAGGAGGACTTACTATTGGGTCTGGTCTTGAAGATTTAGGTAAAGGATTAAGAAGTATGTTAGGTACTGCTTATTCTACAAAATTAAAAGGACCTAGATACCTTGAATTAACTGAAGGTTACATTAATAGACTTGCTTTAGATGAAAACAATGAAATCATCGGTTATGAATTCATTAATCTTGGAAGAATGATGGATATGATTAAATCTGGAAAAGATGCTAATGAAGCAGTAAAAGAAGCTACTGGTACTTATGGTAGATTTGATAGTGCTGCAAAATACATCGATCCAAGAAAGGAATAATGGAGGTACGAAAATGGCATTATTTGAAAATTATGAACGTAGAATTGATCAAATCAACGCTGCATTAGCTAAATATGATATTAAATCAATCGAAGAAGCTAAAGCAATTTGTGATGAAAAAGGTATTGATGTTTATAACATCGTAAAATCAACTCAACCAATCTGTTTTGAAAATGCTTGCTGGGCTTATACAGTTGGTGCTGCTATGGCAATCAAAAATGGAGATACAAAAGCTGTTGACGCTGCTAAAACAATTGGTATTGGTTTACAATCATTCTGTATTCCAGGATCTGTTGCTGATGATCGTAAAGTTGGTTTAGGACATGGTAACTTGGGATCAATGTTATTAGATGAAAAAACTGAATGTTTTGCTTTCTTAGCTGGACATGAATCATTTGCTGCTGCTGAAGGAGCTATTAAAATTGCTGAAAAAGCAAACAAAGTAAGAAATAAACCATTAAGAGTTATCTTAAACGGTTTAGGAAAAGACGCTGCAAAAATCATCTCAAGAATCAATGGTTTCACTTATGTAGAAACTCAATTTGATTATTTCACAGGTGAAGTTAAAGAAGTATCAAGAACTGCTTACTCAGATGGTCCAAGAGCAAAAGTAAACTGCTATGGTGCTGATGATGTTCGTGAAGGTGTTGCAATTATGCACAAAGAAGGTGTAGACGTTTCTATTACTGGTAACTCTACTAACCCTACTCGTTTCCAACATCCAGTAGCTGGTACTTATAAAAAAGAATGTGTTGAACAAGGTAAAAAATATTTCTCAGTAGCTTCTGGTGGAGGAACAGGACGTACTTTACATCCTGATAATATGGCTGCTGGTCCTGCTTCTTATGGTATGACTGATACTATGGGACGTATGCACAGTGATGCTCAATTTGCTGGTTCTTCTTCAGTTCCTGCTCACGTAGAAATGATGGGATTAATTGGTATGGGTAATAACCCAATGGTTGGAGCAACTGTTGCTGTTGCTGTAGCGATCGAAGAAGCTTGTAAATAATTAGGTATTTTCTAAATATTGCGAAAAACTCTGATTTAATCAGAGTTTTTTTGTTTTTATGACACAGTAAAAATTTCGTATTATATTAAATAAACGTGTTAAAACTTTATGAAACTCCTAACGATTTTTTCAGTTACTAACAGGTTACTAACAGGTTACTAACACAGTTACTAACAAATTACTAACACGTTACTAACAAACTAAAATTTAAATTTCTTTCTGTTCATCGATACTTTTTTAATCAACAATAAGTCTGTTGGTGCGTGGTGGGAGCATTTCAGACTTAGTGAGAGTTTTTCAGTTACTAACACGTTACTAACAAATACATTTTTTGATACTTATACGTCGCTATATTTTTCTTCAAAATTTAGCACTCACGTATAAGTTTTTTTATTCCGTAAATTATGATTTCTTAGATATTTTTCTTATATTTTAAATATACTAATAATCAATTTATTATTAGTAAGAAAATGTATCCATCATCAAAAATTACATAGCCAGTCTTAGCACTGGCCATGAGAAAGGAGGTAAATTTATATGACAAAGAAGTGCAATGTAATAGTAGTTGCAAATCAAAAAGGTGGAACAGGAAAAACCACGACTACTGAAAATGTAGGCATAGGTTTAGCTAATCAAGGCAAAAAAGTATTAATGGTAGACTTTGATCCACAGGGAGATTTATCAGCTTGTTTAGGATTAAAGAATGCTGATGATATGGAAAACACTATATCCAAGGCAATGAATGATATTATCTATGATAAGGAAGTTGATTACAATAATCTAATCATTCACCACGAGGAACAGATTGACTTAATCCCAAGTAACATTGAACTTGCTGACTTTGAATTAAAGCTAGTGAGTGTCATGAATCGTGAACGTGTTCTTGATATGTGTCTTAGCCCTCTCAAACAACACTATGACTATATCTTGATTGACTGTCCCCCTTCTCTTGGGATGCTGACAATCAATGCGTTATCTGCTGCCGATAATATTCTGATACCTGTACAAGCTCAGTATCTTCCAGCTAAAGGAATGACTAAATTACTGAATACAATCAGCAAAGTAAAACATCAAATCAATCCAAAGGTCGATATACTTGGTGTTGCTATCACTCTTGCTAATATGCAGACCAATTTGGGAAAAAGTACAGTGGACACAATTAGAGAAAATTATGGAAAACATATCAAAGTCTTTAATTCGATTATTCCTATTGGTGTTAAAGCTGCTGAAGCCAGTGTATCCGGAAAAAGTGTATATCAGCACGCAAAAGACAGTAACGTGGCTAAAGCTTATGAAGATTTAACTAAGGAAATCAGAAAAATTGAAAGGTCAAAACATAAAGGTACACCAGAAAGATAGGAGTTGAAATATCATGAACAAATTTGATTTAGGACTTCCTAAATTTGAAGATACTCTTTTCTCCACTGAGGAACAAAGACAGGAAGCCAGACTTGAAAAGGTCATGAAAATTCCTATCAGTGAAATTCATGACTTCAAACAGCATCCTTTTCATGTCCGTATGGACGAGGACATGGTAAAACTGATTGACAGCGTAAAAGAAAATGGTGTCTTAATGCCTGCTCTTGTCAGACCAGATAAAAATGGTGGATATGAGATGGTATCAGGGCACAGGAGAAAATTTGCGTTAGAGCAAAATGGGATAACGGAAATCGACGCTATTGTAAGAGAACTTGATGACGACCAAGCAACCATCATCATGGTTGATAGCAATATTCAACGTGAGCATATTCTGCCAACTGAACGTGGATTTGCCTATCGTATGAAATTAGAGGCAATGAAACATCAAGGAAAACGTAATGATTTAACTTCGTCCCAAGTTGGGACAAAGTTAAAAAGAGCCGATGATATGTTGGCTGAACAGGTTGGAGAAAGTAGAAATCAAATTCAACGATTTATTCGATTAACATACTTGGTTAAAGAATTAAGAAATATGGTTGATGAAATTCATGAAGATGGATTTACTATCGCATTGAATCCAGCCTATGAACTATCATTTCTTCAAATCAAGGAACAAAACGAACTCGTTGAAGTCATCAAGGAAACTTTAGCTACCCCTAGTCTTGCTCAGGCTCAGGAATTGAAACGTAAAAGTCAAAATGAAGAGTTATCTAAAGATATGATGATGGATATGTTACTGGCGGACAAGCCAAACCAAAAGGAAAAAATAAGTCTCAAGATGGAGGAAATTAATAAATATTTTCCAAAATCCTATACACCTAACCAAAAAAAGGAGATTATTCTCAAATTATTGGGTGAATGGCATAAAAAAAGAGAAAGAGAACATTCTAGATAATTTATATTCACACATGTGAATGATAAAATTGCAGAATTATTAAATTTCAGCGTATTCATGGGGGTAGTACGCCTTTTTTCGTTGCCAGTCGTGACTGTTTTTCCCCCTAAAACCCCCTTAACATTCCGAAAGGAATCACCTTTGAACTCTTAAATTCACTATATATTATAACTAACTAATTATATATAGAAATACTTATATAATTTCATACATTTGTTATAAAAAATAGAGTTATCTATAATCATAACAAGAGGTGATTGTTATGAAGAAAATATTAATAGCATTATTTATCATAGGTTTAGCTGTTTATCTAACTTCAGATAGTGAAGAAAAGCAAAAACGTAAAGAATATAACGTTGAACAAATAGAAAAGAATATTGCACCATATATAAATTAAATCAAAATTAAATAAGCAAGATATTAAAGGCATCTCAAACATGAGGTGTCTTTTTTGTTGGAAAGGAAATATAAATATGAAGACTAAAATAAGATCTCCATGTTCATTCTTTTTATTTAAAACACTACAAATAAAGAATAAAAATACAAAGGAGAAGAAAAATGTTAGATAAAATAAAAACAATGACAAAGAAATCAGTTCTGTGTATAGCAAGTGTCATGATGTTAATGAATGGACTTGTTACAAATGCGTTTGCATTAACTGGAACAACCAGTTCAATTCGATATAACGATTGGATTCTTATTGACCCTACTGATGGTAGTGAACATGGAACAGAGGGATACTTGTTGGTTGACAATCAGCCTGTGTTCTGTGTAGACTACTTTACAACTTTTCGTAACAACAAGAAAGTAACAGCTGGAACATATAAAGATATTGGTATCAGTGAAGAAAAGGCAAAGAGATTGTCTTTGATAGCTTACTATGGAACGAAAGTTGCAGGAAGAACGGATAAGGATTGGTACGCAATCACTCAGGGACTTCTTTGGAGAGAAATTCATGAAAGAGATGATCTGGAGTGGGTGAGAACCCCAACAGCCTACACTTATGCAGAGGTTCAGCAAAAGTGGAAAGAAATTCTAGCTGATGTTGATAAGTTTTATGTGGCTCCATCATTTGCCAATAAGACACACAACATTGATGCAGATAAAACATTGACCTTGACTGATACAAAAGGTGTCTTGGAAGATATGGTAGTTGTAGACGATGGTGGTCTAGATGTTAAGATCAGTGGAAATACGTTAACTGTAAAAGGTACATCATCTATTACCAAAGCAAATATTGTATTGAAGAAAGACATTCCTGCAAGTGAAACTGGAGTCAGCATTTATTATACTGCTGATGACTGTCAAGCAGTTGCAAGTTTCAAAATTGATGATGTCATGCAGACTTCAATGAAAGTGACAGTCAATCAGTTTGGAAAGCTTGTACTAACAAAATACAATGATGATAAAACATCTACAATTGCTGAAACATCTTATCGCATTACTGGACCAAATGATTTTGATGAAACACACACAACTGATAAAAATGGAAAAATCAAATTAGATAGATTAGTTCCTGGTGAATACAAAGCAGTAGAAACAAAATCTGCTAATGGATATCTTATCAATGTAAGTGAGAAATCATTTGAAATAAAACCAAATGAAACAACTTCTATTGAATTTACCAATAACGAACCAACTGGAAAGATAGAATTAACAAAATCCATTGATTCTTCTAAAACAAATGGCTTAACTGGTGATGCAACATTGGAAGGCAATACTTACGAATTGCGTGCCAAAGAAAGAATCACAAATAAAGCTGGAACAAAAACATATTATGAAAAAGACGCTTTAGTATCAGCAAAGAAAACAAACAAAGATGGAAAAATCACTTGGAATGATCTTCCTTTAGGTAATTATTACATCAAGGAAACATCATCAAATGATTCATTGGTTTTAAATACTTCTATTATCAATGTTTCTCTTGAGTATCAAGATCAGACAGTTTCTAAAGTTGTCAAAGAAGCAGATACATCAAATCGTGTCAACATGCAAAAAATTCAGGTGTTCAAATCAGGTGAAAAAGATGGAATTTCTGGTATTGTAAAAGGACTGCAAGGAGCAGAATTTACATGGAAATTGAAAAGTGAAGTCAATCATGTAGGATGGGATAATGCTACAACCTATGCAGTAATTACTACTGATGAAAATGGTCGTGCAACAACACCGTATCTTCCTCATGGAGAATATCTAGTCAAAGAAACAAAGACTCCAAAGGACTATATTACTGCTCCAGACTTTACAATCAGTGTGACTGATGATTATACCGAATATGAAGATATTGAACAAATCAAGATTATTAATATCAACAATAGACCTTTCACTTCACAGGTTAAATTAATTAAAGTTGATGAAGAAACAGGAAAGACAGTCACTTTAAATGGTGCAAGTTTCAAGATTAAGAACAGCGAGGGTAATTATGTTGTTCAAAAAGTTGCTGGACAAAAAATTGATACTTTTACAACGAATTCTAAGAATCAAGTAATTACTTCTTTTGGTAAATTAGGAGAAGTGACTTTACCGTTAGAATTGGATGCAGGAACATACACGGTGGAAGAAATCAAGGTTCCTGATGGTTTCCTTGAATTGGAAGAACCAATTACCTTTACAATTACAAATCAGCACGACTATGACATGGATGAAGATGAAACTCCTATCTTAACAATTAAGGTAGCCAATGCTCAGCCTAAAGGAAAAATCATCATCAATAAAACAGATAAGGAAACTGGTAAAGCCATGACAGATATTGAGTATCTGTTGACTGCAAAAAATGATATTGTTTCTGGAATAGATGGCTCTATTCTTTTCAAAAAAGGAGAAACTGTTGCTAAAGGAAAAACGGATGTCAATGGACAAATTATTATTGACGATCTATTCATGGGTGAATATGAATTAAAGGAAACATTGACAAATGAAGGGTATGTTTTAGATGAAACTGTTCATGACATTATCTTCAAGGCAGAAGATACAACAACTAAGGAATATACTCATGAAATCAATGTCACTAATATTGCTCCATATGGACAGATTGATTTATATAAAACTGATAAAGATACAAAAGAACCATTAGGAGGCATTACATTTGAATTAACAGCAAAAGAAGATATTTATACTCTTGATGGAAGAAACTCATTGCTGTATAAAGCTGGTGATAAAGTATCCGTAGATATTTCTGAAAATGGATTATATGTAACCAACGAACTTGGAGAAATCCATATTGGAAATCTTCCATTAGGAAAATATGAATTGAAAGAAGTTCATACTCTTGAAGGATATGTACCAAACGATACTGTCTATGATATTGATTTAAGCTATGATCACAGTGACAAAATTATCTATACAAAAGAAATCAATATAGAAAATGAAAAAACAACAACTGAAATCTCAAAGATTGATGCAACAAATAATCAAGAACTTGAAGGTGCTCACTTATCATTGAAAGATAAGAATGGAAACATCATTGAAGAATGGATTTCTGGTAAAGAAGCACATATCATCAGAGGGCTTTTGGCTGGTGAAAAATATACACTTCATGAAGATTTAGCACCAATCGGATATGCAACTGCTTCAGATGTCACTTTTACAGTTAATGCTGATGGAACTCCAACAAAAGTGACTATGAAAGATGAAATCACAAAAGTAGATATTTCAAAGGTCGATGCAACAAATCAAAAAGAAATTGAAGGTGCAAAATTAACTTTAACAGATAAGGAAACTGGAAAAGTTGTTGAATCTTGGACTTCAAAGAAAGAACCACATAGAATCGAAGGGCTGGAAGTAGGAAAAGTTTATATCTTGCATGAAGATCTTGCCCCAGCAGGTTATGAAGTTGCCAGTGATGTGGAATTTACTATTGCTGATACTGGAGAGGTTCAAAAAGTTGTCATGAAGGATCAACCTAAGACAACTGTTGTGAAAACTGGTGACAATTCTCAAACAGGATTATATCTAGCAGTCATGGCAATGGCAGGAATTGCAGTCCTAGTGATATCAAGAAAATCAAAGAAAGATGGTGACATGAATGAATAATGCCTTATGGATTGCAACAGTTACATTATCAATTGTTGCAATTGTTTTAAACATCAAGATATATATAAAAATCAAAAGACAAAAAAGAAAACTCATCGAAATGAAACAAAAACATTAACAATTAATTATTAAAAGCAGGTGGCATCATTGCTGCCTGTTTTTAAATAATTAAATAAAGAAAGGAATGAAAACTATGATTTTTAAAACTAGAGCAGAACATATAGAAAAAGTCATCAATGAAATAGGAAATTCAAGTCTATATGAATATCCACATATTGATTTTATTCTTGTCAAGGAAATCAATGGAAAGGATTATT
The DNA here is from genome assembly GCF_002160865.1 of Massiliimicrobium timonense. GTDB lineage: Bacteria > Bacillota_I > Bacilli_A > Erysipelotrichales > Coprobacillaceae > Allocoprobacillus. The sequence continues at coordinate 5,076 of NZ_NFLJ01000002.1, read as the reverse complement.
ATGCAGCTGGTGTTTCAGATCAAATCAATCCAGATGAATCTTTTCTATTTCGCCCAAAAGCGAGAAGCAAATCAATTCCTATTCAAAACATTCGTTATGACAAACAAAAATATAGAGAGTTGTTTGATGAATGTGTTGAGGGATACGTGCTTCAGCAATTGAATAAAGGATACAAGATTGTCTATATATCAATCGCCTTTCATATTAAATTGTGGGGATTTATAGACAATTATTATCACAGCATTGATATTTTTGATGTTGGTCTCATTTATTATATGTCTTTCTGTTATGAAATAGGTCTCACTTCTACTTTTTTATCGCACTATAGCTGTGGATATTTTCCAGATTTCATTCATGATTTTTTAGGTGAAGTTACATTTGAATCATCTAAGGAACTAGTCAAAACTATGATAGAAAGTAACAATCGTATGATAACTTCCCTAGAACTCAGAAATGAACTATGCTACAAGATTCTTGACGGGAGAACAGAAAATGAAGAAAGTAGTTAAAGATTTCATCAATAACTCTTATCAAATATTAAGGGATAAGGAAGAATTTGATATGGTCATCAGTCAAGTATTATCATTTAAAAACGGAGATGGTACAACTGGATTTCAGGCAATAGCTGTATCTCAAAGTAATCTTGATGAAATAAGATGCATTCGTGAAAATATTCAAGGAAAATCAGAATATATGAAAATTCTTGAATGGGACTATAACATTGAGGACTATCTATTGGATGATCTTGAAAATGGGTTTGAGATAGAATATATGACATTGGACGAGCATTGTGGCATCTGGTACACTATTGATAACTGGCGCGAAGATATTTCTCACATGAAAGGTCTTCAGAAATATCTATCCTACTGCCAACTACATGAAATCACTTCACAAGTCATTTCATTATATAGTTCAGATCATATAGATATTTCTGATCTTTATCAGGAGGCAAATGGACCATATAAAATTATTGCCGAAACAAGTATTGGGAGTAGATCGATTGTTCTAGGACACAGCTCTATTTCCCCATCTCCCTATGTGACATGGGATACTACACCTAACAGAAAACATGGATATTATGCTGGTCACTATTTTTCAAGTTACACAGATGCTTTCAAGGATTATAAAGAGCGATGTCAAGTCATCATGAGCAAACATCTTGAATTTGAAAGAAATAAAACAAAGCCTAATAAGGTGAAAAAGGAATATGAAAGATAAAAATTCATTCAAGATGGTATTATGGACTGATGATAGGAAAGTATATATCGACCTTTCAAAAGGATATGATCATGTTTCTAATTCCCTACACAAGTTAGGATATTATCCTTATGATATTAAATTTTCCCATGTAAGATTCAAGTTTACACATCAAAGTAACGAAAATTTAAAATATCTAGCCCATGTTATTACTAAAGATGATTACATCATGGACGTATTTAGAGCATATCAATACCTTAATCGTGTAGAAGGGTTTGATAAACATTTAAGTATGCTAATAAAGACACAGCATGTTCATTCAATTAAAGATATACTGATTCAAGGAAATCTATATCAACTCTATAACAATAATAAAAACAATAATATACCCAACACACAGAAGATAAAACTAGAAGATATAAGATTTCAAGAAATAACAATTTTCAGTAAGCATGCATTATTTACACCTTATCGAATCGATAATAAAGATTTGCCTAAAGGGTTATACAGATATGAGTGCCAGTGCGATGATAATCAAGATGGAATAATTACAATGATAGGAAAATGTATTCATGTCAATTTTTGGGGAACCATATTGACTACAAAGAAGATAGGATTACATCATGGTTATAGAAATGTAGATGAAATTAAAGATATGTTATTTGCAGATGCTAGAAGTATCTCACTCCATGATTATCTTAAGAAATATCCTATTGTGAAATCTAATCATTCTCGTTAATTTATCTTGTAAACAAAATTTCTTCATGAGATAATTTAATTAAATAAATAGTAATTTACCAAAAAGATTGTCAGTAATGACAGTCTTTTTTGTACGACAGGCAGTTATACAAATAAATTAGTTCAGTGCAACTAATCTATTTTTTTATTATATATTGACTTTTAACGATAACTACTATAAAATATAGTAGTGTAGTTTATAGTAGAAAGGAGGACATTAAATATATGAAAAATTATGACAATTATTTTCTTCCTGTAGATAATATGGAAGAAGCAAAAAGATACTATGAGGAAATATTGGGGTTAAAAAAGAAATTTGATTTCTCTGATAAGGGAATGGTTGCTTATAATATTGGAAATGAAGAACCTGCAATAATTTTAAAAGACAAAAATAAATTTGAGAATTTAAAGCCTACAATATGGTTTGAAGTAGAAGATGTTGCAATCTTCTATAAAGAAATGTTGAATAATGATATAAAATTTTTGAGTGAGCCTTTTAAAATTGGAACTGGTAATGCAGTCGAGTTTGAAGATCCATTTGGAAATAGACTTGGCGTTACAGATTATATTAAGTAAGGAGTAGAGATTATGTCAAATATAGATTTGGTATTATTAGGATTTATTAAACAAAAATCACAAAGTGCTTATGATATTAAAAAAAATATAGAATATCGTAATATACCAAGATGGGTAAAAATTAGTGAACAGTCTATTTATAAGAAAGTATTACAATTAGAATCAAAAGAATATATTGTTAGCCATAAAGAGAAAGAGGGAAATATGCCAGATAAAGCAATATATACTATTACTAACAAAGGTAATGATTATTTTAATAAACTTATGAATGATATTTCAAATTCTGATGTTAGTCTATATTTGGATTTTAATGTTATTATCACGAATTTAGATTTAGTAGATGATGAACAAAAACAGATTCTTGTTTCTAATATAAAATCAAAGATATTAGAATTAAAAGAATTACTAAATGAAAGACGTTCTCATAGACAACATATTCCTAATGTTGGAAAACAAATGTTCAAACAACAATTAGCATTAGTAGAAACATTAGAAAAGTGGATAATTGATTTTGAGAATAGTTTAAAAGAACAAAATTAGCAAATATTGATTTTAAGTTAAAAGATAAATTTGTAGGGAGGGAAATTCCATGAAAATAATCAACATTGGTATTCTTGCTCATGTAGATGCAGGAAAGACGACCTTAACGGAAAGTCTGCTTTATACAAGTGGAGCAATTTTAGAATTAGGCAGTGTAGATAAGGGAACAACAAGGACAGATACTATGTTTTTAGAACGTCAGCGTGGAATCACAATTCAGGCAGCAGTTACTTCTTTTAATTGGAATGACTACAAAATCAATATTGTAGATACTCCTGGACATACAGATTTTATAACAGAAGTGTATCGTTCCTTATCTGTTCTTGATGGAGCAATTTTAGTAATTTCTGCTAAAGATGGTGTACAAGCACAAACCCGAATACTATTCCATGCACTTCAAAAAATGAATATACCAACAATTATTTTTATAAATAAAATAGATCAGGATGGAATTAACTTAAATAATATTTATCAAAATATCAAAGAAAAACTTTCAAATGATATTATTGTTATGCAAAATGTAACATTAACTCCAGAAATATCAATTAAAAATATCATTGATTTAGATGATTGGGATCCTGTAATTTCCAAAAATGATAAACTTTTAGAAAAATATATTGTAGGAGAAAAATTGACTATACAAGAATTAATGTATGAAGAATATAGGTGTGTTAAAAAAGGTTCGTTGTTTCCTATATACCATGGAAGTGCTAGAAATAATATAGGGACTCAACAACTTATCGAAGCTATTTCAAATCTTTTTTGTTCTGAAATGAATGAGAATGATTCAGAACTATGTGGAAGAGTTTTTAAAATTGAATATACAGACCATAAGCAAAGATTAGTTTATTTGCGTCTTTATAGTGGAACATTACACTTACGAGATACAATTATGTTGCCAGAAAAAAAGAAAATGAAACTTACAGAAATATATATTCCTTCAAATGGGGAAATGATACAGACAAAAATAGTTTGTTCTGGAGATATTTTTATTATACCTAACAATACATTAAGATTGAACGATATTATAGGAAATGAAAAGATTTTGCCATGCAATGTATGGAATGACAAGACTGTACCAATACTACGAACAAGAATTGAACCGATAAAAATAGAAGAGAGAGAAAAATTATTGGATGCTCTTACAGAAATTGCAGATACTGATCCTCTTTTACGTTATTATGTTGATACGATAACACATGAAATCATCATTTCTTTTTTAGGAACAGTGCAGTTAGAAGTTATCTGTTCTCTGTTGATTGAAAAATATCACATAAACATAAGAATCGAAGATCCAACCGTAATTTATTTGGAAAAGCCATTACAAAAGGCAGATTATACTATTCATATTGAAGTACCACCAAATCCATTTTGGGCATCAATTGGATTATCAATAACTCCACTTCCAATTGGCACTGGAATACAGTACGAAAGCAAAGTTTCACTCGGTTATTTAAATCAAAGTTTTCAAAATGCAGTAAGAGAAGGTATTAATTATGGACTGGAGCAAGGATTGTATGGTTGGAAAGTGACAGATTGTAAAATATGTTTTGAATATGGTGTTTATTATAGCCCTGTTAGTACTCCCTCGGATTTTCGCTTTCTTGCCCCAATTGTACTTGAACAAACATTGAAAAAAGCGGGAACGCAATTATTAGAGCCATATCTTTCGTTTATACTTTTTACACCAGAGGGATACTTTTCTCGTGCATATAAAGATGCACAAAAACATTGTGCAATAATTGAAACAAGTCAATCAAAAAATGATGAAGTTATTTTTACAGGACATATTCCTGTACGTTGTATTAATGAATATCGTAATACTTTAACTCTATATACAAATGGGCAAGCAGTTTTTTTGACAGAATTAAAAGATTATCAAATTGCTACTTGTGAACCAGTTATTCAATCACGTAGACCAAATAATCGAATAGATAAAGTACGCCATATGTTTAATAAAAAAGAAAATTAAGTTACTATTCACTAAAATTACAATTTAGTGATTTGTTTAATAAATAGTAATTT
>NZ_NFLJ01000019.1 GCF_002160865.1 Massiliimicrobium timonense | reverse complement strand
AGATATTCCTCGCTTTCTTCTTTTATCATAACACAAAATCATCTTGTATCTTTATAAAAAAGGTTTATTTTTAAAACATCATTTTATTCTCGTAACTATCAGCAAAGCGTTGTATAATAAAGTTGTAAAAATATACAATCAAAAGGAGAATATCATTTATGGAATCACATCTTTCGGGAGTATGGATTGTAGCCATCGCTTTTTATGGACTTGCTATATATACTTTCATTACTTCAAAACCTATGAACTTCTGGGCTGGTCATAAAATTTCATCTCATAGAATAAAAAATGTCAAAAAGTATAATATTTGTTTAGGGATTATGTGGTTGTTTTTAGCTATTTATTTTAGTATTGGCTCTTATTATGAGTATACGAATCATATAAACATGGTTTATATGATGTATCAATTATTTATAAAATACATTTTATTATGTATGATTATTTATTACGCTGTGGTATGGTATTATTTTAAAGCACGATAATAATACTAAAAATCTATAAATTTCAAAAAAAACACAACAATTTCCATAAAAAAGTCATAAAAGTAAACAATAAAAACACTGTATTAAAAGTATATCGAAGTATGATTTATATACCAGGATAATCAAATGACTTACACACACAAAGTGAAATTGTAAATATCATGTTATATTTGTACCAAAATATAGAAGAACAGTATTTTATGATAGAAAAAGTGATTATTCTGCTGAAGTTGACCAATCATTAATGATCAGATTCATCAAAATGAAAGTTTTGCACGCAACTGGTTGACTTGGTAATTGGATAATTCTACACTGATTGGTACATATACATAATTAGTCATTATAATTTCATTCGTTATTTACTGGTTTGTAATGCTTGTAAAAAGAAAGTGGATCGAAATCGATTCACTTTTTTGTATCATTAAAAATATATTAGAAGCATATCTTTTATTGCTATAATGCTAAATATAAAATGTAATATATAAGATTGATAATACGTTTATTGCTAAATAATTTTCTTAGATCTTTTTCGTCGTATGTAATGGCAACTTCTTTAACGTTTTTAAATGATTAGATACATTAGATTTCATTGCTCATGCATAATTATGTGCATTTAAATAACATAAGTAACAAAGTGGTGTCAAATAATCTTCATTAATATCATCTTTCAAAATATCAAAAAGAATATTTTTTTGATTAAGATATTTTGATAACTGGTAAGATTGATCAAATAATCTGGTGGTTTTTTGGTGCAAAAAAAGAAATTCTATATAAAAAATATATACTTTTAAAGAGAGTATAGAAACAAATTTTAAACCAAATAGACTCATCAAACAAAAAATATTTATTTGAATTTTGTGTTTGAAAACACAAAAAAAGCCCTTAAAATAAGGACTTTAGCGTTTCAATGGAGCGGGTGATGGGAATCGAACCCACGTAGTCAGCTTGGAAGGCTGAAGTTCTACCATTGAACTACACCCGCATACTCTGGGGCGGACGATGGGAGCATGTCAACGCATAAAAGATGATAAAAAACACTGTATTTAAGCTATTTTAAAAGTATATCAAAGTATAATTTATATACTAAGATATACTTTTTTATTATTTTTGGTGTAATTTTGGTGAGAGCATAATTGCCTCCATTAAAGCATAATAGAGTTATTATCATACATTTCTAACAAACTTATATACTGGGCTTGTTACTCTAGTATTATAGTTATATCCTTGTGCTGTAACAGTCATTATCAACCCATTACCATTCTGTTTAACATCACGAGAAATATACCAACAAGTACTTCCATTTACAGGTTTAACTTTATAGGTAGTCCATTTTACAAATGTTTTCTTCTTTGTATCTGCATTATAATCATATATAAATGCCATTGATATAGTTCCATAAGTAGGAACTACCATATCCGTAGAATAAACTCTTTGTTGAATATCAGCTGCATATACATCTTTTGGTTTCATTATAAAACAAAATATTGACAAGAAAACAAAAAATAAGCTCAATAATTTCTTAATTTTCATATATATTTACTCCTTTACTTTTACAATTTATAATCCCTATTCTTAGTCATTTTTTGTGATATATTTGTTGTATTGTTGTTCATTTTCCTCTATCAATTCTAGTCTATATCTATCTCCTGTCAACAAAATACGACTCCATGTACTAATAGGAAAATTCTTTAATAAAGATATTTGATACTGGTCACCATCTTCTGGAACCCAAACCTCATCTAATATATATTTTTCATTTTCTTTCTTTAATGTCACTTTCATATAATCAAAATAACCACTTTCTGAAAATTCACTGTCTTTTTTATATTGTTCTATATAAAACATCCCATAGACAATGGCTTTATCTTTTGATTCATTAATTTTAAACAATCTATATGATACTGTTGCAAAATCATATTCAATATATTCATCGTCCATATGCGCCAATTCATACCTTAAACTTTCATCAAGTTCTTGTGTTGGTGTTACAACCTGATGATCCCAATAAAACAATAATACTCCTAAAGAGGCTATAATTCCTAAAATAATCAAAACTATCTTTTTCTTTCTGCTCATTATTTTGTCCTCCAAATACTATCATCTCACTTTTCTTCATTGCTTTCTGGAATATCATGACTATCAATATATTCATACATTTGTTTTGCACATTTTGTAGATAGCTTTTCCATATATCCTTTAGGATCATCTAGAAATATATAAAGCCATGTTCTTATAGGCATTTTCTTTAGTATATCTGTTAGGGTTTGTGGGTATTGTGCAATCCATATTTTCTCTGGTGTGACCTTGCTTTGTCCATCTTTTTTTAAGTATGCAATAAAATAATTAGCTTCCCAAAAATCAGCAGAATACATATCAATATGTTTTTCTTTTCTCTCTTTGTTTTCTTTGAGAGTTTCATTATTACATTCGAATAATACACAATATCCATAAACTTTGATATATGTATCATCTTCTGTATATCCAAAAGCATGATATGCTGATGTAGCAAAATCATAATGCAAAGGCATAAATGTTGCTAAATATTCATCCGGTTCTATCATTGTTTCAAGACATTCTGTCACAGCCTGGTCAACTTCTTGAGGCAATTCCACTGATAAATTCAAACAATAATGATAGATTTGTAATAGCCCCATCACAAATGCAATAACAACAATTGATATGATTGTGACTTTCTTACTTTTTTCATCTTACCATTCCTTTATTGTCTGAATCATCTTAAAATAAAATCATTGTTTTCTATTGAAATATGAATTATAGTTATTCGGTTTTCTCAGTGCCACTATATACATAATCATGTAATTGCCATTCCATTTCTTTGACATGTATTTCATCGTATTTATGAGAATTACCTATAAGTATAAAAAGCCATGTCTTTATGGGAAATTTCTTCAAAATATCTAGTGTAGAATCGTTTATTGAATATTGCGTCCAAATCCTTTCTGGGACTATTTTTCCTTGTTCATCTTTTTTTAAATAGGCAACAAAATATCCTCCTGATCCAAACCTACAAGTAAAATTATCATTTTCTCTATAGTCATTAATACATTCTTCATCTAATTTCATCAAATCAAATAACCCATATACTTTAATAGATGCACCATTAACAGTATAGTCAAAAGTATGATAAGCTGAAACAGAAAAGATAAAATCTACATTTTTATATTTACCTGGAAAGTACTTATTAGGATTAATCATTGTTTCAAGTCCTTCTTTAACAGCAGAATCCATTTCTTTAGGCAATTCGACAGATAAATTCATAGAATAATGATAGATTTGTAATATCCCCATAATCATTATAATAGCAACGATTGATATGATTGTGACTTTTTTACTTTTTTTCATAGTATTGTTTCCTTTTCATATAATTGTAAGTAGATAATTCACTGCTCAGTAGTCAATATATGAAATATCACTATGAGCAGTGAAATTATAAAATATTATGATATTGATAAATCATGAAATGTTTAATACAGCTTTAATGCCTCCAACATTTTCCCAGCCATTCTTATCACTAGAGACCCATTCATGATAATTAGTAGTATGTTGAGCAATCCTTAAATTTCTATATCTTTTTCCACCATATGTTCCTGTTGATCCAACTTCTGTCACAAATGCAACGTGATTCCATTTTCCATCTGCTTCTGAATCATACGCAATAAAACTTCCTTTATTTGCTTTTTGAGTGAAACTATTAAAGTCTGTATAAGAATAAGCAACACCAAAATGTCTTACAAAATAGTCTGCTCTTACCCACGAAACAGACCAACTAGGATTCTTTCCAATTACATACCACCAAGATGAAACACTGTCAGGAGATTTTTTATAATTATCAGGAGATTTACCTCCTGCATCTAAAATCTGAGAAGCAAAATTAGTACAATCTGAAGATTGTTTTACATATCCAGGATTATAGTAATACCACCACTTTATAGCGTATTGTACCATCGCAGTAACATTTAAACCTGCTCTAGTCTGTACTGATTTATGATTTTCTTGATAATCTTGAGAAAATGGTGTGAAATATGGTAAAAGCATAGCCATTTCTTCTCCAAAATCATTATGGCCATATAATTCTTTAATTTGTTGATTTCTTTCCATGTTGTCACAAACTTCAAAGAAAATTCTCAAAACTGATTGATTATATTCAACATCTGAAATTGCATTGACTGAATAATATTGTTCTAAAGCATCTCTATAATCTTTCCATGTTGATACAGAAAGTTCATCTAACCCATAATTCTGTTTCAAATCTTCAATGAAATTTGAAGAATGTTCTTTTATAGCATCAAATGCTTCTTCTTCATCTTTAAATTCCCAAAAAGTTTCATTTTCTTGACCATTAATCACATATACTGGTCCCTTTTTCAATTCAATAAACGATTCAATTTCTTTGTAAGGTGATGATTCCATTGCATAAGCATCATTTACAAATCCAATTCCAAATGACAAAATCAACGAAATAATCAATATTATTTTCTTCATCGTATTTCCCTTCTTTCATTGTTAATTTCATTACAAATATATAAATTATTTCACAACATAAATGTCAAAGATTTAATATATCCATAAAAAGAAAACATTTTTATAGTAGTAGAAATCATATTATATTCAAGGACAATTAATTAATATTATATGTGTAAATGAATGAGAATACAGATATGTAAATATCTTACAAATATATAATACTCTTTAAAAAGCACATTGGAATCACCCTCTTTTTTTGAATATAACTATTAATGAAAATTAACCATAAATAGGTTATCTATCATGATAATCTAAAATAATATGTATTAATATTTATTATTATGTATACGTATAAACCATTAAATTTTTATTAAGAAAACAGTTAATGATAAAATATTTTACTTCCTACATTTAGTTTATCATATATACTTTCATTTTAAAAGTTCTTTTGATAAATAATTATATTTTTTTAATAGGTTCTTTTTTTTACAAATTTATGCTATAATTATTATAATGAATGTTTCATAAAAAAATCTTAAAAATGCCTTAAGATTTTAAATAAATAAAGGAGAATTATTTTTATGAAAGCATCTGAAAAATTATCATTAATATCACAGACACAAGACGATGTAGATTATCTCTTAAATAAAAAAACATCATGTCATTATATTCAAAAAATCCTCACTTTTTGGATAGTAGGATTATCTCTATACTCAATATTTTGTTTTGCAATTGATAATATTAATATATATTATCAACTATACAATTTTCCTTTTTATTACCCAATAAAAAATTTATGTCAAATTGGATTTAACTGTATTCTTTTAATTCTATTATGGAAATCAATCAACAAAGTAACCTCATTACAAGAAAGAAGATTTTTAAAAACTTGGTTCATATTTCCTGTACTTATTTCTTTAGAACAAATTATGAGTTGTACAATGACTTATATAAACGCTGATTTCCTTTTAACCTTTTATTTAACTTTTCCCATGTCTATAATTATTAACATCATCATGCTATTTTATATTCATTACTATATAAGGCAGAAATATATTCTATGGATTGCAGGAATAAATATTGCTTATTTAATATTCAGCTTTCTATACTCGATATATTTTCCTACACTAACTGATGTTTCTTTACTCTCAAAGACATTATTCTCATTAATAGACATTGTTAAAACATATCTTATAACTTGCATTTTATCAAACTTATTTGTTGTGCTATGTATAGGAGGTGAGAAAGATGAACAAAATATACGAACAATCTAAAGCATTTGAATCAAATATACGTTTACAAATTATTGCAAGTTTATATAAAAGCGATCTTTCATATCGACAGTTAAAAGAGATATGTAATTGTAGTGATGGTAATATGGCAACACATCTAAATAAGCTTATTCAAAGCCAATTCATTTTAAAACATAAAAGAATTTACAAAGATAAACCATTAACAACATATCATTTAACAGATTATGGAAGAAATGAATTCATAAAATACGTTAAAATGCTAAAAGCGGTGATTGAAAAGGAGGAAACTGAAAATGAAAAAGAAAATACTATTGATGATCAGCCTGTTATTAATAATTTTTCCATTTAGTAACGTAAGAGCTTATGATGATGAATTAAGAGAACATAAAGAAATCATTGAGGAAGTCAATAAGATGTATGATACATCTTTCTATTTAATGACTCAATCTGATTTCTATGATTCTCATTTAGACCAACTGCTTAATAAAAATTACGACGAATATTTACTTGATATTCAAAATACAAATCTTTCAACATTCAAGGAAGAATTAATAAACTTAGCAAATGATAGCAAAGATGAAACAATTAATGCCACGCTTAGCCCAAACACAAAATCTTCACTTGGTAGTAAGACTGTCTTATTTTTCTCAGGACATAACAGCATGACATTGCGTTATAAATATAGTGGAAGTAAATTTGATACTTCTTATAAACCTACAGTAACGGTCAACAGAATCACAACATCTATATTCTTTGATATGGATTCACATACTGGAAAATTTAAAAATTCTAATAGTACATACTCTGTTACAGCATACGGAAAAATAGTCAGTGTCACAGGAGTTGCAGGAAATAAATCTTTTACTGTAAACTTTAATCTTTAATTAAAAAATTCATTTTAAATTGATATATATTGATATATGATAAAAAGCCAATTTAAGCATCACCTTAAATTGGCTTTCAATATTTATAAAGATACAAATTTTATTTTATAGGTCATTTTTTTAGGAACAAACTTTTCAACATATTTAACATCGTGATCTTTTTCATCATATGTAATGACAACTTCTTTAACGTTTTCAAATCCACTGGTTTCTATTCTGAATATTTCAAAATACAAAACATTAGTTATGTACATATCTTCATTAATAAATACTTCAGTCCATGAATCTCTATCCAATTTTGTACGAAAATGAACCCTGAGCATTGACCAATGCTCTTTTTTTATACGTGACCATGAATCTACAATTGTAAAAGTATTTCCAGAACGTTTTTTATATGCATATCCATCAAAAATCATAACTCCCGTTCTCAAATGATTTGGAACATTTGGTTTAATCGCAATCGTATAATTATGTGTGTTTAAATAACATAAGTAACGAAGTGATGTCAAAGAATAATCTTCATCAACATCATCTTTCAAAATATCAAAAAGAATATCTTCTTTTGGTTGATTAAGATATTTTGATAATTTGCTTAGAATAGAATCAGTTGGATAAGCTATTCGCCCATTTTTAATATCCATAATATTACCATAACTGATTTTTGAATCTATGGATAACTGACGAAAAGATATATCCTTTTCTTCTCTTAATTTATGTATATATGTTGTTATTGACATGAATGTTCACCTCATAAACATTATACATTATTTTTATAAATAAGTATTGCGAAATTCATAATATACTAAAATTTATATAAATATATATTGCAATAATCATATATAATGGTATAATAAAGTCGTGGTAAGTATTATATGTATTTGATGTTATGAAAAATATATATTTTATGTACCAACAACGAAAGGCAGGTGAAAACATATGGAAATTAGACAAAAATTTTGTACGTATCAGGAACTCGCAGATGCCGTTGGGTGTAGTTATCAACAGATTGCTAAAGTTCATGCAAAACGCATCATTGAATTGTTTGGCATTGATAAAAATAGACTTCCTAAAGCTGGATTACTTCCTATTGAAGCATGTGAACAATACTTTGATGTAACTCATCCTATTGAGAAAAGAAAAGAATCATTCATTCCAACCGCCAAGTAAGAATATGAATGATTCCAAGTAAAGAAACATATTTTTATATGCTCTTTTCTCTTAAAGTATATCAAAGAATATGTTTCTTTTCAAACAAATTTGAAAGGAATAAAGTCAAAATATGAATCATAAACTTTACTCACAAAGCGAATTATTAAATACTCATTTTGAAAATAAACAAGACGATATTCTGGAAGGATTGCTTAAAGTAGGATTGTATATATTTGCCGGTACGAGTAAAATTGGGAAATCTCTACTAACAACGAGCTTAGCTAATGCTGTTGCCAATGGTGAACCATTTTTAAGCAAGAAAACCAAGAAAGGACTTGTTTTATATTTTGATAATGATAATTATGATTTTGAAGCAAAATCAAGGATTAAAGCACAACAATTTCAAGAAAATGACAATGTCCTCTATAATTTTGATGATTCCAGTAGTTTATATGACATCAAAGAATTTATCATGGGTTTTTCAAGAATCAATGAAGTGAGTTTGATTATTATAGATTGCTTAGCTAATCTTTACGAATTTAGTGATGTTGATAATTTTAGTGAGAATTATGCAATGATTAAAGAATTTAGAGATTTTATTGTTAACAAGAATTTATGTTGTGTTTTAACTCACCACACAAAAAAGGGAAAAGCCAAATTGCAAGATAGTGTTTTAGGTTCAAAATCGCTAACTTCAGCAACCACAGGAACTATCATCATTGAAACGGAAAATGAATTCAGTACGACAGGTACATTAAATTTTATTTTACGTTCACGCAAAGAAAAAATTCCTATCAAAAAAGATGATCATAATATTAATTGGGTTTTTAACGATAGCGATGATGGTGATGAGTTTATTGATCCAAACGTATTGTTGATAATTAAAGCGTTAGCTATCAATGAATCTCATTGCATGAAAGATAACTGTCAAACACTCACTGCTAAAATGAATTTAACTATTAATCCTAAAGGTCTTTATAGATTTCTTGTAAAAAATAAGACAATACTTGATGAAAATCATATCTATTTTTCAAAAGAAAGAAATGGACATGAAAGATTAATAAAATTAGAATTTTCCCCTGAAAAATGACACTTATGACACTTTATAGTGCGTACAATAAAGTGTCATTCTGTCACAAAACAAGAACATTGAAAATAAAATATGAAGCCTATCGGCAATCTTTAAAAAGAAAGACCAAAACATTGGTCTAGCAAGTTATACCAAAATGCTAAAGCCTTTTGGAAACTTGCCCTGCCGGGGGCTTTTGGAAAGGATGAAATCATATGGCTCATGCCCAAAAAATAAAAAAGCAAGGTGTCATTGGATTGGTTATCCATTGTGAAAGACGAGAGGGCTGTGAACTGTCTAATCAGGATATAGATAAAAGTAGAACTCATCTTAATTACAATCTGGCATGTGATATTCAACCAATGAAACCTGAACAGTTTTTAAAGAAAAGAATAAGTGAAGTCAAACACATCAAGAGAGATGATATTATTTATATGGTGGATTGGATTGTGACACTTCCTAAAGATGTACCTCAAGAAGATCAAGAGAAATTTTTTGAATCGACATTCCAATTTCTTACCCAAAAATATAATCAAAAGAATGTTGTCAGTGCTTGGGTACACAATGATGAAGCAACACCACATATACACTTTTCATTTATACCAGTTGTTGAAATAGATGGGATTGAAAGATTGAAATGCAAGGATATTCTCACAAAGAAAGAACTCAAGCGATTTCATCCAGATTTAGGGGCGTTTCTTGAACAAGCCTTAGGTTATATGCCTTCCATTCAAAACAACGCTACAATCAACGGAAATCGCACAATAAAAGAGTTGAAACAACAAGAAGATTTAAGTTTTAAAAAGAGCTTAGAAAACATTTATAAGCATAAAGAAGCAACTCAAAACATTATTGATGAAGCTAATCATATTGATTACAATCCATCCGGTCTGTTGGAAAAGACAAGAACACTTAAAAAATGCAATCAGATTATTGATGGGCTTAAATATAGCCTAAATCAATACCAAAAAGAAGTAATAGGTCTAACACATCTTGTCACGATTCAAAAAGAAGAACTAGACATGTATAGATCCATGCCTTTAGCGAAACAACTTAAGCAAAAGGAAGAAGTTATTCATCATTTATATTCATCAATTGACCATCTCGAACAGAGAATATCTTATGAAGAAAATCAATTTCAAAGATTGAGAGAAAATTATGACGAACTAGAAAAGAAAAACGATTGTCTTAAAGAAAATGTAAATCTATATAAACAATTTATTTCTTTGTTAGGATTGGATAAAATATTTAAACGTTTCAAGCAAATGTTTCAAAAAGAACCTAATACTATCAATGCCTATGATTTAAAAGAATTGTATCATAAAGCTCAAAATGCCATAACAAGAGTCATATCTTCTTTAAAGGAAAAAATACATTATTTTGAAGAAAAACATCCACATGAATCATTAGAAATAACAATACAGTCAAAAAACGATCGACAATATCGTGATATGGAGCTTTAAAATGGCAGTATATAAAAACAAATATGGTTTATGGTCGATAAGATTTAAATACAAAGATAATGATAATAAATGGCGACAAAAACAAGTTTATACAGGAAAAAGTGGTTTTGAAACAAAAAAAGAAGCGTTAGAAAAAGAATCAAAAGTTAAATATGATATAGAAAGAAAATTGTTAAAGACTCAAGAAGAAAACAATCAAAAAACACTCAAAGAAGTTATTGATGAAGTTATTTTAGATTGTCAGTATTATATGAAAGAAACTTCTATCAAAACAACCAAACAGGCATTACAACATGCTAAAAATTTATTTGATAAACCAATTGTAAGTATCACTTCACAAGATTTAAGACAGATTATTCTTTCATTAGAAAAGAAAAATCTAAGTATCGCTACCATTGATAAAATCTATTACAAACTTAATCTTGTCTTTAAATATGCTTTAGAAAACGAATATATTCAAACAAATCCTTTAAGAAAAGTACGAAGAATTAAAAAACCTGATGAACTCAATCAAACCAATTATAATGTATGGAAGCCTTCAGAATTCCAAGAGTTCATCTATAATGTGAAAGAACCCCTATATTATACGTTATTCTCATTACTTTATTATACAGGTATGCGACGTGGTGAAGCTTTATCATTACAGTGGAAACATATTGATTTGAAAAAGGGAACTATTAATATTCAACAGACTCTATCCAATATTCATTCTGTCAAAGAAGAAGTCTTAACACCACCTAAGACAAAAAATTCAACACGACTAATTTGTATACCTCAAATTCTTATCAATATATTAGAGAAATGGTATCAAATAGAAAGTCAAAAAATCAATTTTAATCAAGAGGCTTATGTTTTTGGTTTTATCTATCCCCTTGCAAGAAATACAGTTCATAATCAATTTAGAAAGCATTTAAGAATCGGTTCTAAAGGTTATGGATATACGTATGCCTCTTGTTTAAGTGGAAAAATAAAAATTGGTGCAACCGTGATGTTAGATGGAAAAGTTTATTACAATGAGGAGAAAAAAGGTGGATATAAAGAATGGAAGATACATGTGAAAATCAAAGACATTATTGACAATCCGTATGGATTGAATTATGTTGTAGAAATTGCATTACCCTACTTACGTATACATGATTTAAGACATAGTTGCGTATCTTTAATGGTCAATAATGCAAAAACACAACAATCTTTAGTGGCTATGGCTTATCACTTTGGACACAGTGTCGAAACAATGCTGAACACATACTCTCATTTATTTACAGAAACTGAACAGGCTCTTATTCAGGAGTTTGATCGGGTTATTGAAAATCAATCAACCTCTATAAAATAGAGGTTGATGTCATGATGGGAGGAAATATATAATGAATGATTTTATAAAAGATTTATATTTTGGAAGATTTATACCTAGCGAAAAAGAAATGCCTTATACAAAGGAATATCAAACAGCATTAAAGCACAATGAAGATACAATTAATCAGGTATTACAAATCATGAAAGAAAAACAAATTCAAAATTCTGAAAAATTAATTGATGAAGTCATTAATTCTTGGATAGATGTAGATAACTTTGTTATACTTAATGCTTTTGAAGATGGTATAAAACTAGGTTTAGAACTAGGAAGATTGGTAAAATAAAAGAATTTGGTGCAAATTTGGTGCAAAAAAAGAGATTCTATATAAAAAATCCATCCTTTTAAAGAGAGTATAGAAATAAATTTTGAACCAAATAGACTCATCAAACAAAAAATATTTATTTGAATTTTGTGTTTGAAAACAAAAAAAAGCCCTTAAAATAAGGACTTTATTGTTTCAATGGAGCGGGTGATGGGAATCGAACCCACGTAGTCAGCTTGGAAGGCTGAAGTTCTACCATTGAACTACACCCGCATACTCTGGGGCGGACGATGGGAATCGAACCCACGAAATGCCGGAGCCACAATCCGGTGCGTTAACCACTTCGCCACGTCCGCCATATTGACTTATCTCAATTAGGCAAGTACAAGTATATAAGATTTTTAATCATTTGTAAAGATGTTTTTTCATTTTTTAGAAAAAAATATTTTCAAATATCATTTCATCCTCTCTTTACATAAAATTTACATGATAATCACGTTTCATCTTCAATAATTTGTTATATTAAATAAGGAACAGTGATTACTTATGAAATTAACGACTTATAAAAAGATTATTGAAATTTTGATTATAGTCATATCTATCCTCATGATCATGCTCTGTGCTATGTATACCATTGATCAGGATTTTTATAACTTACCTATAACTGTACTCGTAGCTATGATAAGTATTATATGTATTATATCATGGATTTGTCATTTTATTTTATGGAGATGTCCTTATTGTCATCATAGAGCAAGATTTCTACCATTTTTAAATGATAGTATTTTTTGTTCTTACTGTGGACATAAAATAATATAAATACAAAGAAATTCACAAAACATACACTTCTTTTTGTTATAATAAATACAAAGAAGGTGATGATCATGAAAAAGAAATTATTATTTATATTAGGATTTATCATTTGTGTGGGGGGATTTACTGGCTTATTCATTATGATTCCAAAGAAACAACCAAACCTATAGAAAAAACAAAACAACTCATTAACGAAAAAGATATCATATTAGAGCCTGTTCAGTATTCTTCCAATCATCTGATAACATCTTTATCCATTTCTCCCGAAAGTCTTTATGTTGTTGATAATTCACAATATCTCCAACATTATACCGTTACTGTTAAATTATTTAAAAACACTTCTGATAATCTTTATATGTCTTTCGATCCTATAGAATGGGATATTCATTCAACTTTAGATATTGATTATTCTCTTGATAAAACTCTCATTCAAGATAAAAACAAATTAAAAGATTTCGAATCACAATTAGAAAAAATGTCCAATAATGAATCACATGATCTAACATATGGTATAGACATAACTTCTTCACAAGATCAGACACATGAAATTCACTTTGTTGGCACCCTGAAATAAAACAAGGAAGATCAATTTGTCTTCCTTGTTTTATTTCATAATCTCGATATCTCTGATATCATAAAATTCTATTCTTTGATTATCTATAAATAAAACTTTACGATAATCTATATCTATTTGAGTAATCATTCCTTGAATTGTTTGATATTGTTGATGGTGATAATAAACAATATTCACAACCATACCTTTTTGAAGCTGTTGAAATAAACAATTCAGTCTTTCACATTCATCTTCCAGCAATTCTTTTCTTTGTACAGGCTTTTTTTCTTTTTCACGAAGATATTCTCTAAATCCCTTTAATGAATCAAAGGGTTGAAACTGAGTGGATTGATCATGATTATTGTGCATTATGTCCTCCTATTAATTGATGACGCTTTCTCGCAGTTGCTTTATCCAACATATTCATTGCTTTTAAGACTGCATCCTTTCCATATTGATTCTTAATATGAACAATAGCTTGCTGTAATTGCCTTTCTTTTTGAATATCTTCATAGTCTGTAAATAAATCATATGCTTCATATCTTTCATCTTTAACATCTCCAAAAGCGATTGAAATCTTTCTAATCAGTTGATTTCTAAATGTTGTAGATTGAAACAGTTCAATAAACTCTTTCACAAGTAAACGACAAGAGTTTGTCACAACACCCATTGTACGACTTCCACCTGTAGAAGGCAGTGAAGCATCTACATATCTGACATGTAAAGAAATATGATTTGTGACTAATCTTTGTTCTACCAGTTCTAAAGCGTTATCTTCCACCATTTCTTTTAAAACAAGCAATCCATCATGAAAATCATAATCACCAAATAAAACTTGACCATTGGAAATAGAACGATGGCGTGGTTGATAACTTTTAATTTGTTGGAGCGTTGCAGGTTCTTTGCCCCATGCATGTTGAATTAAAAAACGAGCATTCACTCCAAACTCCTTATACAAGATATCTTGTGGACACATGGCAACATCCTGCATCGTCATCAGTCCATGTTTATGAAGTCTTTTTTCTATCCCTTGTCCAATTTGCCAGAAATCAGTAAGCTGGGTATGATTCCATAAAGTCTTCTGATATAATTCTTCATCCAGATAAGCAATATGACTTTGATTGTGTTTGGCTGTAATATCCAAAGCCACTTTCGCAAGATAAAGATTTGTTCCTACTCCTGCTGTTGCCGGAATACCTGTTTTTTGATAAACCTCATCAATAAGCATTTGTGCCAGTTCTTTTGCATTCTTATTATAAAAACGTAAATATTGCGTCACATCAAAAAAAGCTTCATCTATCGAATAAACATAAATATCATCAGCACTTATATATTTTAAATACAAACCATAAATATTCGCAGAATATTCCATATAAAGTTTCATTCTTGGTTTAGCCACAATATAATGAAGATGTCTTGGAATTTCAAATAAACGACATCTGTTTTTTACACCCAGTTGTTTCAAATGTGGTGAAACAGCCAGACAGATTGTACTTTTTCCTCGTGAACTATCAGCAACAACCAAATTAACCTGATATGGATCCAACCCTCTTTCTACACATTCAACAGAAGCATAAAAGCTCTTAAAATCAATGCATAAATATGCTTTATTCATATTCTCACCACCCTTACATGGCTATTATACAAAAGAAAAGTTGCATATTCAATCTTATTTATGCAACTTTTCTATACAATATTTTCCATTTTAAAGTTGATGTTTCACTCGATCATGTTCCTCTGCCCTTTTCGCATCATTAAAACGATCCAACGTTCCCACCAGATATCCTGTAATACGACGAATTCTTTGCATAGGTTGAGGCTGTAAATGATAATGCATATCTACAAAATCACCATCAATTGTTAATGTTAAAGCTGTTAAAGTATCCTGAGGAAATTTTTGTTTGACATATTGAATGTATTCTTTCATTTCTTCTTCACACATTTCACCATTCAATACTTCAACTTCTACATTATCAAAAATATCTTTCATCTTTGCCACCTTCTTTTCTTTTATTATAGTCAATAGAACTGAAAAAAACAAACAAAATGAATCATCCCCTCTTGAAAAAAGAGAGAGCTATTTATACAATAAGAAAGACAAAGAGAGGTGCATAAAATTGGAAAGAATTACAAGTTTTAGTGTTGATCATACTCAACTGAAAAAGGGAGTTTATATTTCACGTATTGATGATCATCTAACAACATATGATATTAGAATGTGTGAACCAAATATTGATAAACCTTTAGATCCTAAAGCTGCTCATACGATTGAACATATTGGTGCAACACTATTAAGAAATGGAAAATATAAAAAACATATTATTTATTTTGGTCCAATGGGTTGTATGACAGGATTTTATCTGATTACAAAAGATTTAAGTTTTGATACTATAAAATCTCTTGTTAAAGACACATTTGAAACAATTGCAAATTGGAATCAAGACATTCCTGGTGCAAAAAAAGAAGAATGTGGTAATTATACTTATATGGATTTAGACAAAGCAAAACAATCTGCTTCTTTCTTTATTCAAAGTCACTGGGAACATGAATATCATTATCTTTAAACACACAAAGAATCTAAAAGAATAAATATCATTCTTTTAGATTCTTTTATTTATTATTATCAAAACAACGCACCTTTTGATCATCATTTTAAAAACTTTGTCGTATTTTTTCTATCAAGTCAACACAATCAATAGAATCCTGTAAACTCATACGTGGACTTTCTATCAAATGTTTACTTAAACAGCGATGAACTTCTTCGATTTCACCAAAGAAATCATCATAAACATAAGGTTTTTCTAATAAACGTTTTTCTCCATTTTGATAAATAATCGTTGCCTGTGTTGGACGATAAAAAGGATTCGCCTGTATCTTTCCTTTTGTTCCTATCATTTCTAAAATAGGTTCCTTCTTTTCATCCATTGCCATTTCCAAAAATGCCTTTTGCCCATTTTCAAAAACAAGAGTCACTTTTTCATAACTATCAACACCATAACGATATCTGACTTTTGAATCAACAGAAACAAGAGGTGAATGAATATAATCTAATGTACTGGCAATATTATAACTTCCTACATCATTTAAAATACCACCCTGTTGCTCATCAAATAAATAATGCCCTTCCTGATAATCCCTGTAATAACAAAATCTTGTTTCAACACTCAAAATATCACCAATCTCTTTTTCATCTAAACATGTTTTGATATCTTCTATCAAAGGAATAAAACGTGTTTTCATAGCTTCCATAAAAAACGTCTGATTGTTGATAGCTTCCTGTTTTAGATCTTCCATCTGCCACTTATAAAGAGTTGCCGGTTTTTCACATAAAACGGCTTTATGATGCTGTAATGCTTTTTTAGCCCAACGATAATGATCACTATGTCGCATAGCCAGATAAACAGCATCAACATGTTCATCATTTAATAACTCCTCATAATCATGATAAACTTTCACATTCTCGTATTTTTTTGAAAATGATTCACATTTTGACGGTGTATAAGATGCTGCTGCATATAAAACACCTTGCTGACTATTTTCTAAACTTTTGATAAAACGTCCAGCAATATTTCCAATACCTAAAATTCCCCATTGAATCATTGTAGAAACCTCCATTCATTTATATTATACTCGTTTTTTGGATAGATTCTATATCAATTTCTGGCATATTTTATGACTAAAGAATATTCTATGACATGATGTGATTTTTCTAGGAAAATTTATTCATTTAAAGAAATCGCTAAAATTGATGGTATCTCAATTGCAGTTGTTTTACATAAAACCATTATCTGTAAATTAAAATCATCTTGAAGGTTATCGATAAGTTCTAAAAGACTATAAATTAACAATCTATAAATAATTACAAATCTTATTAGACATTTCTTCTAGTTAAGATGGTGTCAGATGTATAAGTAAAAATTTTTATTCAATCTAACATTCTCTTAGATGATTTATTTTCAACAAACAATTAACGTGTTATGGAGTTGTTGTGACTCTAACAGAAAATCATATTCTCGTTTCTAAAGACAACAAAATCACATGCTTTTATAAAAGAATAAAAATCCATTAATAATGAAAAGTATTATATTATGTCTATAGAACTTATTCAAAGATATTCTATATATTTATAACCATTTAAAATGACTAAATCCATAAAAGAAGAGTGAAACAAAACCGAAAAAGAAGGTCATAAATTTAAAACCTTCTTTTTTTAATTTCTATTATTTTTCAGATTGAAGATAATATTTACTGATACAATAGAGTATCCCTACTAAAGATATTGACATGATGATGACTAATAAAATCACATTTGTATCATCACCAGTCTGTGCCACTTTATTAATATTAGTCGTTGAAGTTATATTTGAATGATTCTCTGTATTTGTAGTATCTGTTACGTTATTATCTGTATCAGAATTCATACCCTCATTTTGATTGTGTGATGGTTTATCAATACCCTGGTCTATATTGTCATCATTATCGTTAATGTCTGCATTAGAAACCGTAATCACGAAATTTGCTTCACTTGTATTTCCAGCATTATCACTTGCAATAACATGAACATTATATTGTCCAGCATTTTGAGAAGAATAATCTGTAGTTATTTTTAATTTATCTCCCTTAATGACTCCATCGTATTGATCTTTAACATATAAATTAATAATCTTTGAAACGTCTCTTTCATCATTTAAAGAAACTTTAGCATCATTTCCTTCAATAATTGGAGCTGTCGTATCCACAAATGCTTCTTTGAAATATTTTGATAATTTATCAGCAAACACATCATTACGTGTAAATTCAAAATGAGACCATTTTTGCATTATCATTTCAAAAGTATCATTATAAATATCAACTTTTGTATTTTCATTATCTGGCATTGTATACATACCCCAACTACTGTTATCTCCTGATACTTTATATGTCCAACTTGTATATGACCATCCTTGTTCATTAAATATTTCTAAACCATAATCCCAACTTTTCTCATTAGAAAAGAAAGTAAATTCACCAACAAATACAGGTACATTATAATTTGTATCTTCAAGATACTGAACCTTACTTTCAATAAAAGCTTTTTGTCCCTCTGCATCTTTTTCTACATCCCATCCATAGAAATGATACTGATAAACAACATTTTCCCATCCATATAATTCAGGATTTGGCAAGTGTGTTGGTTCCCAAATTGCCTGCATTTGAATAATATGATTTTGATCAATAGATCTAATCGCATCGTAAAGACGATCATATATCTCAAATTGTTCTGTACCAACTGCACCACCTGGTTCATTCAATAAATCATAACCTGCTACCCATGCATTATCTTTATATCTATTAGCAATAGCTTTCCATAATTGAATTGTTTTTTGAATATTTTGCTCATTTCCAAAGAAATTACCCACATCAGGATAAGTCACATCTCCAGAATGATCTTTACCATTCTGTGACCCGAAAGCTCCATGCATATCAATCAATACATACATATCATGTTTTGAAGCATTTTCAATCACCCAATCAATTCTTTCAAAAGCACTTGACTTAAGTGTTCCATCTTCATTAGCCATTTCAAAATATGTTACTGGTAATCTTAAACAATTAACACCTTCGTCCTTTAATACATCAAAATCTTTTTCAGTAAACCAATTATCTTGATAAGTATTAATAAGTTGCCACGCCTTTTCTTCTCCAAAACGTTCAGTCAGTACTTTTAACGTCGTTTTCTGATCTGGTGAATTCACTGGACACTGCCAATTTTCCATCACAAGCCAGCCTCCAATATTTGTTCCTTTTAATTGGACAACTTCTCCACCACCATAATTATTACGAATAACTTTACCATCAGTTTTTAAGAAAGGACTTGATTGCTCAGTAACTTCAATAGTGTTTGTCACAATATCACTCATTTGATTTCCTTTAACCGTTACAGCTTTAACAGTTGTGGTTTGATCAACATAAAAATCTTTTTCAAATAATTGACTATTTAAATTAGGAGTTGAACCATCTAATGTATAATAAATCTTTCCTTGATTTGTATCAGTATGCATAGAAACAAGTTGTCTTTGTCCATAACATCCACTAGCTGGTGTAATAACAGGTTTCACAACTTTTTCAATTGGTTTAATAATATATTGATGTGTGCTTTGTTCACCTAAACTTGAGCTATTTTTATAAGTAGCTGCAACACGAAAAGTTGTATTCTCACTTACCAGAATTGGTTGTGTATAATGTATAGCATTTTCAACAGTAACATCACTACCATCAGTTGTATAATAAATTTCTACTTGATCTGTATCTGGTACTCTCATCTCAACAACAACTGACCCTTGATATGTTCCTGCTTTTTTATCTGCAACAACTGCTTTTGGTACAATAACATATTCAAAAGTAGACACACCACTAGCCATTCCATCACGATAAGCCATCGCTTTAACTGTCATTGTTTTATCAATATTTACATATCCTTCAGCAACTTGACTGTTTGTATCAGGCTGACTACCATCTGTTGTATAATATATAGTTGCATCTGGATCACTGATAAATTCTACTGTAGTCGCACTATTGAATAACAATTGATCCTTACTTGCTGTAACTTTTGCAGGTACACTTGGGTATTGATATTCAAACGTCATAACATTTCCTAATTGATTATCTTTACTAGATACAGCTTTAATAACTGTTGTATGATCAACTGATATTGGAGTTTTATATTTTGTACTATTAACAGTTGGTGTACTTCCATCAGTTGTATAGTAAATATCAAGAGAATCAACTGTTTGTAAAGTTACTTCCATCGGTTTCACATATTTACCAGTTTCTTTATCACTTGTAACATCAGTTAAGACATTTTCATCTTTTGTATACGTTCTTGTGACAACATCGCCATATACACCATTATCATAAGTCACTGCTTTAATCGTTGTTGTCCCATTAAGCGTAATCCTATTACTATATAATTGGCTATCCTTTGTTGGTTGAGTTCCATCAACTGTATAATATATGGGTGCATTTTGATCATTACTCAATGATAAAGATAATGTATCTTTAAAACGATACCCATCATCAATACTCATTTCCACAGCTGATGGTTTTAATTCTGGAATTCCTGTTGATAAATAATTATCTAAATAAATATCATCAATATAATATGTTCCTGCATTCCATTGACCTAATCTCATTCCTGAAATTTTTGTCTTATCAATTCCCTGAATATCATCAAGTTCAATAAAATATTGGCTCCAGCTATTTTTTAGTGTTGAAGGAGTTTGCCAATCATAGCTTGATTCTTTGCCATCTTCATCAATCAAAGAAATCTGCATTGTGTTACTTCCTTGCGTATCTTTAATATAAAAAATTAAATATTTCAAATCTGTTCCATTAACAGGATGATTAAAATCAACTTTTATACTTCCATCAGATGCACTAGTCCCACCGCTAGCTGTTCTTTCATACTTTAAACTTTGTTGACCTTTATGTTTTTCATCACTTGTTAATTCGACTTTAGCATTTGCACTTGCTGTTGCACTTATTCTTTCTTCAAACGTTTGAACAACAACTGGTGTATAGTATGTCTTTAGATTATGGTCAATTGTATAATGAAATTCATAAACTTCACTGATATTTCCATTGACTTCTACAATAGCTTTAATATCCATATCATCGTGAACATCTATAGAATCTTGATATTTTTTGCTAGATGTGGTTGGTTGACTTCCATCAGTTGTATAATAAATATTCTGACCATCTTTACTACTTAAATCAACAGAAAATGAGTCAAAATAAGTCCCTGATGGTATACTAGCACTTACACTTAAATCTTTTGCTAAAACATCACTAAACTGTATATCATCTATAAGATATGTACCTTCATTCCATTCTCCAATATATAAACCAGTAATTGATGTTAAATCAAGACTAGAAAATTTATCTAGATCAATCGATAATTGACACCATTTTCCAATGGCTGCATTTTCGCTCCATTCACCTTCTACAAATTTTCCATTCTTATCAATCAAAGATAATCTCACACTATTTGATTGCCCCGTAGTGTCTTTAATCCAAAAAGTTATATATTTATAATGAGATACATCTACAGACTCATCTTTTTCAATCTTTAAACTTCGATGAGTAATACTAGGCCAATCACTAGATGTAACCTTTAATTGAGCAACCTTATTTCCTTGACCTGTTGCACTACCTTCAACAAGACTAAATTCAGCATCGTTCGTTGCTATAATCCCCTCTTCTGTTCCTTCAAAATCTTCAAACATTAAAGGCGCCTTTGCTTCATTTTCT
Organism: Massiliimicrobium timonense; assembly: GCF_002160865.1. Lineage (GTDB taxonomy): Bacteria > Bacillota_I > Bacilli_A > Erysipelotrichales > Coprobacillaceae > Allocoprobacillus. The sequence continues at coordinate 32,640 of NZ_NFLJ01000019.1, read as the reverse complement.
AAAGCATAAATCTCTACGGGTGTACTACCTAAAACAAAAATCAATAACATGACAATTTTTAATAATTTGCATATCGTTTTACCTTTCATTTGTTCCCTCCGATTTGTTAGAATTTTTTTTATTTATTGGTACCAATATTTACATTATGCATTATATCCCATTATCTTAAAAATGTAAAGCCCTTTCAAAAAATTTGTTGGTATAAATTTAATTTTCAATAACAATCTAGTCTTTAAATATATTTTAATAAAAAAAGAAATTTTTTTATTAAAATTTCTTCCCATAACTGAATTATACAATTATAAATTTCATCTCTTCTTACCTAACTGCCATCGCATAAAAATTTGCATATTTATAATTATAGATAACTTGTGAAGTATTAAACATCATTCCATTATCCAAATAAACTGTATCTGCAATAACCAATCCTGGATCTCCAGTCTCTAATTCAAGAAGTTCTGCTTGTTCTTTATTTAATTTAATCGCAGAAATGTGTTTATCAGCAAATCCGAACTTCAATTTTAAATTATCTTGCAAATAATTATAAATTGATTTTTCAGCTATTTCTTTTCCTAAATAAGGAACAATCTTTTGATTATAATAACTAAATTCCAATGCAAATTTCTTATCATCAAGAATTCTCAATCGTTTACAAAAATAAATTGAATCACCTACTTCACAAAACATTTTCTTTGCTAGTATTTCATCAGCTTTTAATAATTCTATCGAAAGCACAACATTTGTAAAAGTATTATGCGGAAAATCATATGTTAATCCATTCGTTCCCGTAATAGGTATACAATTATCATTACTTCGTTGACGTATATAAAAGCCACTTCCTTGTCTTGAATAAATAACTCCCTGACTTGTCAGTGTTTTCAAAGCAGAACGAATTGTATTTCTTGATACATTATAATATTCTATCATCTCATCCTCAGTTGGTAATTTTCCAATATCTTTAAATTCATGTTTTTTTATTCTCTCAATTATATCACTTGCAACATTTTTATATTTTGCCATAATGTTTTCACCACCTATAGAAAAGAATATCATAACAATAAAGATATATCAAATATTTATAAGAACAAATTAAATACATTATTATCTATTTTATAATCAAATCAACAAAAAAGGAATATAAAAAATCATAACGACATCGCCATGATTTTTTAAAATACTATCAAATTAAAAAAATTCAATTTCCTTTTCAAAGGCATCCAACCACTTAGATGAGTAGTTTTCTATCATTCCCATATCAGAAAGCTGAGTTAATTCGCTATCCAAAGGTAATTGACCTAAAATATGTAAGTCATACTTTTTCGCAACATCCTGTAAATGACTTTTCCCAAATACAAAAATCTTCTTTTCACAATCAGGACATTGAACATAACTCATATTTTCTACAATACCAAGAATAGGAATATTCATTGTTCTAGCCATATTAACAGCTTTAGAAACAATCATACTGACAAGTTCCTGAGGACTTGTCACAATAACAATACCATCTAATGGTAATGATTGAAAAATCGTTAATGGCACATCTCCAGTACCTGGAGGCATATCTACAAACATATAATCGACATCTCCCCATTGCACATCACTCCAGAACTGTTTAATCATTCCCGCTAAAATAGGGCCACGCCAGACAACAGGTTCTTCACTATCGTTTAATAAAAGGTTTGTTGACATAATACGAATACCTTCTAAAGACTTCGCTGGAATAATGGACTCTCCATTAGAATAAATCTGTGTTCCTTCAACACCAAATGTTTTTGCAATAGAAGGACCTGTAATATCTCCATCTAAAATGGCACATTGATATCCTTGTCTTTGTTTTAAAACGGCCAATAAAGATGTTATAGATGATTTTCCTACACCACCCTTACCACTTACAACACCTATCACTTTTTTAATATGTGAATCTTTATTCATTGGTGCTAAAAAACTTCTTTCTTGACAATCTTCCTGACATGATTGACAATCATGATTACAATCTTGACTCATAATTTCCCTCCATTCTTTCATTATATCTTTTATCATTATGATTCAATATATTCTTTTTTAAATGTAAAACCTCTTCCTTTAACTTCATTGACTTTACTGACAATCATAAAAGCATGTTCATCAATATTTAAAACCCGTTGATTTAATCGTGGCAATTCACGATGAGAAATAACTGTTAAAATCACTGGATATTCATTTTTCATATAACCTGAAATAGATTTCAACATTGTTGTTCCACGATCTAATTCATGGATAATCATTTCATTGATACGTTCATATTCTTTGGAAACAATCATAACTTCTGTTTGTGCTTTCCCCACAACCAAAACCTTATCCAAAATAATTGTATAAGTAGCTACTAAAACAATTCCATACAAAACCATTTCTCTATTTGTATAAAAAATCTGAACTAATAAAATTAAAAAATCAAAAGCATACATTGAAACAGAGACAGGAATACCTGTCTTTTTATTAATGATTAATGGTGGAATATCCATTCCTCCCGTAGAAGCATTACACTTAATCACAAGACCTATAGCACTTCCTATCATAACCCCACCAAGCAATGCAGCTAATAAAGGATCTGTTGTCATTTGAGTATAACCAATGGTATTTTCAAAAACATTTAAAATCAATGGATAATAAAAAGTACTGATTAATGTTGTGAATGCAAAGGTTTTTCCTAAAACAAAGAAACCTAAACAAAACATTATAATATTAAAAACTGATAAAAATAATGTCATCGGTATACCGAAAAGATGAAAAGCACCTATAGATAAACCAGTTGATCCCCCTGTAATCAATCCATTAGGAACAATAAACAATAATACAGCTAAAGCATAAAGTGTATTTCCAATGAAAACTCCTGCTATGTTTTTAATCATTCGATGACTCATATCAAACACACCTTCCTATCCAGAAGCCTATTATATCACGTTAAAAATCAAAAGAAAAGGTAACAGTTTTGTTACCTTATTTTTAAAGCACGTGTTGCATTAATAACTGCAATAACCATAACACCTACATCTGCAAAGATGGCTAACCACATATTCGCAATACCAATTGCTCCTAAGAATAAACAGATAAACTTCACAGCTAAAGCAAATACAATATTTTCTTTTACAATTCTTAAAGTTTTTAAAGAGATTTTCATTGCTAATGAAATCTTGGCTGGATCATCATCCATTAAAACAATATCCGCTGCTTCAATGGCTGCATCTGAACCTAAAGCACCCATCGCAATACCAATATCTACACGTGATAAAACCGGTGCATCATTAATCCCATCTCCTACAAAAGCAACTTTTTCTTTTTCACCCTTGTTTTGTAATATATCTTCTACTTTTTCAACTTTATCCGCTGGTAAAAGTTCACTATAAACACGATCAATACCAATCTCTTTCGCAACCTTTTGGGCCACTTGATTTGAATCTCCTGTCAACATGATTGTTTCTTTGATACCTTGATCTTTCAATGATTTTATAGCCACTTGAGAAGTTGCCTTCACAACATCAGAAATCACAATACATCCAGCATATTGATGATCTATTGCCATATACACAACTGTTCCTTCAGGATGATGACCATTGATTTCTATACCTATCTTATGCATCAATTTTTCATTACCCGCATAAACTTCATGTCCTTGAACAGTTCCACGAATACCATGTCCTGCTATTTCTTCAATATTATGCACAACATCTCGATTTAGTGTTTGTCCATAAGCTTTTTGTAAACTTAAACTGATAGGATGACTAGAAGCCATTTCCACATGGGCTGCATAATACAATAACTGTTGTGAATCATAATTGCCAACGGGATCAATATGTGTCACTTCAAAAACACCTTTTGTCAATGTTCCTGTTTTATCAAAAACAATATATTTCGCACTGGCAAGTGCTTCAAGATAATTAGATCCCTTCACCAAAATTCCTTTTGTTGAAGCACAGCCAATACCACCAAAGAAACTGAGAGGTATAGAGATAACCAAAGCACATGGACAACTGATAACGAGGAATGTTAAAGCTCGAATAATCCAATCACCCCATGAGGCATCTTGACCCATCAGCATCAAAACAATGGGTGGAATAATTGCTAATGCCAACGCACTATAACAAACGGCTGGTGTATAGTATCTGGCAAACTTAGTAATAAAGTTTTCTGAACGTGATTTCTTCATACTTGAATTTTCTACCAGATCAAGAATTTTAGATACTGTTGATTCACCAAATTCTTTTGTCGTTTTCACTTTAATTTCACCAGTCATATTAATAAAACCACTGATGACTTCATCACCGCAATGTGCATCTCTTGGTACACTTTCTCCTGTCAAAGCACTTGTATTAAATGTTGTATTCCCTTCCACAATAATCCCATCAATAGGTACTTTTTCTCCAGGATTCACAATGATTTCACTACCAATCTCTACATCATCTGGATCCACTTTTTGAATTTCACCATCTATGACCATATTTGCATAATCAGGACGAATATCCATTAATGCTGCAATATTACGACGGCTTTTACCGACTGCAACACTTTGAAACAATTCTCCAATCTGATAAAACAACATAACAGCCACACCTTCTCTAAATTCACCCAAACACATGGCTCCTACAGTGGCTACTGCCATTAAAAAGTTTTCATCAAAAACCTGTCTTTTTAATATACCTTTTATCGCTTTTTTTAAAATATCATACCCAATAATGACATAAGGTATCAAATAAAGAATCACTTCAACATATAAATTTAAAGAAACATATGAAGTGACAATGATGATTCCAATCATAAATCCTAAAGACAACAGAATTCTATAAAGAACTTTCTTTTGTTTTTTATTCATAAAAACGCTCCTATTCATTTTAATATATGTTCATTCATTCATATATAAATCAAATAAATATCCCTTTTAAAGGGAATTTATTTTATAAATAAATTTCACAGTCATCTTCAACAACTTTACAATTCTTATAAGCTTTTTGCATCACTTCATCAACATTGACTCCATCTTCAAATTCAACTTTTAACTTTAAAGTCATAAAGCTTAAAGTTGCATCTTTGACACCTTCTGTTTTTTTAACAGCTTCTTCCATTTTAGCTGCACAGTTTGCACAATCCACATCCACTTTATAAGTCTTTTTCATCTTCCTTTTCCCCTTTCTTATTCTTCTACATGTTCCATACCCATAGACATAATTGTTCTGACATGATCATCATCTAATGAATAAAAAATAACCTTTCCTTCACGTCTGAATTTAATCAATTTACTATCTTTAAGTACTCTCAGCTGATGACTCACTGCTGACTGACTCATTCCTAAAACTAAAGCAATATCCCCTACACATAATTCACTTTCAAACAACGCATAGAGAATCTTAATACGTGTTGTATCTCCAAAAACTTTAAATAAATCAGCTAATTCATATAAATATTCATCATCCGGTTGTTTATCCTGAACACGCTTGACAATATCTTCATGAACTTCTATATTTTCTTGATTCATTCCCATAACATCATCCTTTCAATGAACATATGAACACTTCTTCATATATTTACTATATACCTATTCATATTCTTTGTCAACAGTGATTGACATATTTTATTTATTTTTCTTTCAATACAATAAAAAAGATTTCTATAAACAAAAAAAACTTACAAACATTAAAGCCTGTAAGTCGTTTTAAATTTGGAGCGGGTGATGGGAATCGAACCCACGTAGTCAGCTTGGAAGGCTGAAGTTCTACCATTGAACTACACCCGCTTGTCTGGTGCGGATGACAGGACTTGAACCTGCACGCCGAAGCACTAGATCCTAAGTCTAGCGTGTCTGCCAGTTTCACCACATCCGCATATAAATGGTGACCCGCAGGCGACTCGAACGCCTGACCCTCTGATTAAAAGTCAGATGCTCTACCTACTGAGCTAGCGGGTCAAAAACATGGTGCCGGCTAAAGGACTTGAACCCTCAACCTACTGATTACAAGTCAGTTGCTCTACCAATTGAGCTAAGCCGGCATAAAAAAATGGTGGAGGTTAACGGGCTCGAACCGCTGACCCTCTGCTTGTAAGGCAGATGCTCTCCCAACTGAGCTAAACCTCCATATGGTGACCTGTACGGGATTCGAACCCGTGAATGCATGCGTGAAAGGCATGTGAGTTAACCGTTTCTCCAACAGGCCACAAAAATGGCGCTTGAAGTAGGACTCGAACCTACGACCGATCGGTTAACAGCCGATTGCTCTACCAACTGAGCTATTCAAGCATTTCTTGTTGCTTAAACATAATAGCATATCCATATATCGAATGCAAGTCTTTTTTTCAAAATACAATAAAAAAATATAGAAGTCAAAATGACTTCTATAAGTATTCACCATTTTTACCCCAATTTTCAAATTCTTCAATAGAAAGATATTGTTGTTCTACAGGTATTTTGGTAATACGTTCAACTTCTTTCAACAGTTTTTCAGCAAATTCTTTTTTGTGTGCATATTCTGTTGTATGAAACAATTGACAAGATATTTTCATACATTCCATTTCTTGTCCTCTAAAATACATCACTTGGTTATCTTCTATATGAATCATTAAGTTTTCTTCTTTTTTATGAGGTAAAATAGAAATAAGTTGACCTGCACTTTCTTTGAGTGCTTTTTCTTGATTTAAAGTTAATGTTTTTGTTGTTGTAAAAGTTATAAATGGCATACAATTTCCCTCCCATTTATCAATTATATATGATAACATTCAAAAATAATGACGAACTTTATAACATTTCATATGTTATTTGACCTAATATTTTGACTCCCTCAATAATTTTTTCATCAGTTGGTGTAGAGTAGTTCATTCTAAAACTATGGCATTCTTTTGTATCATCATCTAAAAAAGCATTTCCCGGTACAACAGCCACATTTTTTTCTAATGCCTTTTGAACAAACGATAACATATCAACATGATCAGGCAATGTCGCCCATATAAACATTCCACCTGTTGGTATTGTATATTGAACATCAGGATGAAAATGCTTTTTCATTTCATCCAGCATCAAATGACATTTCTTTTTATAAATTTTTGAAATACGATCAATATGTTCATTCATATCATAATCACGAAGATAACGGGCCATAACTTTTTGTGCCCATAAATTAGAATGAACATCACTTGCCTGTTTAGCGACAACCATTTTTTGAATGATATCACGAGGTGCAATACAACATGCTACACGCATACCTGGTGCAATAATCTTAGAAAGACTGGCAGCATAAATCACCAAACCATCTTCATCTAAAGATTTCATAGAAGGAACAGCTTCTCCTCCAAATCTTAAATCACCATAAGGATTATCCTCTAAAATCAATACACCATATTTTTTGGCCAGTTTTAAAACTGCTCGTCTGACATCCAATGACATAGTCATACCTGTTGGATTTTGAAAATTAGGGATTAAGTACATAAATTTAGGTCTAGGCTCCATTGATAAAGCTGCTTCAAGTTTTTCTAAATCTAACTGTCCATTATGATATGTAATCCCTCTCAACATAGCTCCTAGTGATTTAAAAGCATTTAAAGCACCTAAAAAACTAGGATTTTCACAAACAACAACATCTCCTTCATTGCATAAAATCTTTGCTGCAAACTCCATGATTTGTTGTGACCCTGAAGTAATCAACATCTGATCTCCATCTTTCGTCACTTGTTCATGACGATTAAAAAATGCTGTGGCCTGTTTAATTAATTCCTGATCTCCTTCAGTAATTCCATACTGTAAAACACTGATAGGCTGATGAGCTAATAAGTCACCAGATATTTTTTCAATTTCTTTTACAGGAAAGGCTTCTGTCGAAGGATTTCCACCTGCAAAACTTATCACATCCGGATTCGCTGTTGCTTTTAATATTTCTCTAATTGCTGATGCTTTAACATTTAACATACGATGAGCAAATTGATATTTCATGATTAAAACCCCCTTACCATATGTTTTATTATAAACCAAATTCATGATAATAACTAGATATTTATCAAAACAAGAGATATAATAGACTTAGGTGGTGATAAATATGCAGGTTATTGTTGTTGTTTTAAATAAACTTGATCGCTTAGATGATTTACTTGCGAACTTAAAAAGAGCAGGTGTACGTGGAGGAACCATTATTGAATCAACCGGTATGATTAAAACGATTGATGATTCTGATGAAAGTTATCTTTTAGGCTCATTGCGTCTATTCCTTGAAAATCCACGTCCAGAAAGCAAAACCATCTTCTTTATTGTTGATGATAGTCAAGTTGATCTTGTCCGTAAAACTGTGGATGATTCGGTAGGAGGAATTGACAATCCAAATACTGGTATTGTTTTTGGACTTCCGCTATCATTTGCTGATGGTTTAATGAAAAAATAAAGCTTCGGCTTTATTTTTTTATAAGCCGAAACTTTGAATCATAATAAAGATGCAATTCTTGACAAACTCTTTGATTGAGTTCCATAAGGCGATGATAGTATTGATCATATTCATCAGATAATTCACACATGGCAGGTATCAAAATATCATAATAGCCACTATCTCTTAATCTGATCTTCATCTGACGATTTGGATAGCTCAATATACGATACCACCATTTTTGTTGTAACTCATAGTTTTTGATAACCATTTGCTTAATGGATTCATAGGCATCTTCTGAGTCTAACAATTGATTTTTATATACATTGACATCATGCCATACTTGTTTCAACTGTTTACGATTCATTCTAGACATCAACATCAACAAACGATAGGAGAAAGGTATTTTGATATGGAAATGATCCCAAAAATCAATCATACAATCATAAGCTTTCTGCTGTTTTTGCGTATGAATACGAATATGAAGATAAGGTGAAAAATGCTCATAAAACATATCAAAGAATGGTTGAGGAATATTATCGGACATGATCTGATATATATCATCTATTGAAAAAGTATCTTCAATATGATCCCTTTCAATAAAATAACGTAATTGTTTTAAACTTTCTTGTTGATAAGAAAGTTCTTTTTGTCTTTGTTTATAAATCTGTTGAAGATATTCTTTTTTCTTATCAATATCTAAATCTAGTAAATAACGGATATCTGCAATAGAGATAGACCAGCTACGATACATTACAATTTCCTTTAATCTTTGAATATCTTCGTCATTGAATTCACGATATCCATTTTGATTTTTATAAACATGAAGTAACTGTTGTTTTTCATAATAATAAATGGCTTTTTTTGTCACATGACATTGACTGCAAACTTCCTGTATTTTCATATCTCATTTCATCTCCTAGTTTTATCATAAACTATCCCCTTAGGTCAATGTCAACAAAAAAAGTATCATTTCTGATACTTTATCCATTTGCTTTTAAATAACGTTTTAAAAATGTTCGTGTACGTTCTTCTTGAGGATGTTCGAAGATTTGTTCAGGTGTTCCTTCTTCTGCAATCACACCCTGATCCATGAAAACAACACGTGTTGATACATCTTTTGCAAATTCCATTTCATGAGTAACAACAATCATTGTCAAACCTTCATCAGCGAGTTCTTTCATAATGTTCAAGATATCGCCAACCATTTCTGGGTCTAATGCACTTGTTGGTTCATCAAAAAGCAAAACTTCAGGACTCATACATAACGCTCTTGCGATAGCAACCCTTTGTTTTTGCCCACCTGATAATTGTACACTGCTTTTATTTGCAAAAGCACTCATACCCACTTTTTCTAAATATTTGAAAGCCATTTGTTTCGCTTCTTCTTTATTTCTTTTTAAAACCTTGATTTGTCCAATCATACAGTTTTCTAATACTGTTAAATTGTTGAATAAATTAAATCCCTGAAACACCATGCCAACTTTAGAACGATAGGCATTGACATCAAAATGATGACCTAAAATATCTTGTCCATGATATAAAATATGTCCATCATCTAATCGTTCTAATAAGTTAATACAACGTAATAATGTTGATTTTCCACTTCCACTTGAACCAATAATTGTCACAACTTCACCTTTATGTATATCAAAATTGATATCATGCAAAACTTCTAATTGTTTAAATCTTTTCTTTAAATGTTGTACTTGAATAATTGCATCCATAATATCTCCTAACTGCAAAAGTCCTTGCTTTGTTTTTTAGAATTTAATCTTTTTTCGATATAATTTAAAATAAAGGTGCTGATCGTTGTTAAAAATAAATAAATGATTGCAGCAACCAAGAAACATTCAATATATTTCATATTTGATCCTGCCACAGATGTTGTTTGAAAATATAATTCTGTTACTGAAATAACATTCAACATAGAACTGTCTTTAATATTGACAATTAACTGATTCCCAATTGATGGAAATGTATTTTTAATGGCTTGTGGGAAAATCACTGATATAAGTGTTTGACTTGTTGTCATTCCTAAACTCTTTGCAGCTTCACTCTGTCCTGCATCAACAGATTGAATACCGGCACGAATGATTTCAGCCATATATGCTCCTGTATTAATAGAGATAATGAATAATCCAGCAACTAAAGGAGTCCAATTGAAAGCAGGTTTTAATAAATAATATAAGAACATGGCTTGAACCATCATTGGTGTTCCTCTAAAAACCCAGATATAAAAACCTGTAATCAGTTTCCCAAAACGTTTAAGTAATTGACTGAATGGAGAATCATAGTCATTGATTTCAATAGCTCTAATACCACCTACAACTAACCCTATAAGAAAACCACAAACAGTTCCTACAATGGCATATAATAAAGTAATTTGAATACCATAAGTAAACAAAGGAATATTTTCAATAAATATTTCCCATGCTTTTACAAAATCAATACTCATAAATTATTCTCCTGCTGGCTGTCTATTCACAGCTTCAGTCATTAATTGTTTTCTTTCTTCTGGAGTAATTTTATCTAAAGATGCCTGTACCTGTTTAAAGAATTCACTATCTCTTGTTCCTTCTTTTAAACCAATAGATACTGTTGTATCACATTCAAAACCTTTTCCTTCATCAAAATGTACAATTGTTAAATCTTTATTGGCTGAAACAACACCTTCAGCAACAGCCATTTCTGCAGTGATTCCATCAACATCTCCCTGTTGTAAAGCAACAACCATTTCAGGATAAGTGGCTTTTGCTGTAGCATGATGAACACCTTTGATCTGATCAATGACATCATCATAATTTGTTCCTTTTTGTCCAACAACATTTTTACCACTAAACTGTTGAATATCAGTAAACTTAGCTTCTTCACCATCTTTACGTACAATCATAATCATACCTTCACTATCATAATATGGTGTTGTAAAATCAATACCTTCTTCTCTTGTTTCATTCGCTGTCATTCCTGCAATAATGGCATCAATTTCTCCAGATTCCAAAGCCACTGATAATCCATCCCATGAAATTTTCTTAATCACCAATTCTTTTCCTAAATCATCAGCAATTCTTTTAGCAATCTGTACATCATAACCATCAGCATAACCAGCATTCCCCAATGATACAGTTGTTTCACTTTCTTGACTTGTCTGCCAGTTAAATGGTGCATAGGAACATTCCATTCCTACCACAAATTGTTCACTCTCAGCTGTTTCCTGTTGTTGACCACCACATCCAAACAACAATGAAACCATCGCCATAGCTATTAAAGTTTTTCCAATCTTTTTCATTTTTATCTCTCCTCTATTCTATTTAAAAATAAAAGTCGTGCTATTAACACGACTATTGATCATATTAATAGCGCCTCTCCACCTCGATGAAGGAGTGTTATAAGTCTTTCCTATAACCCCAAGATAATTATTTGCCAATAACTACCTTTCGGCAATGATTACCTTTCCCATTGTTCACAGTCTGCCAACTCCCAATGGTACTCTGATGCATTGCTGCCTCTAATTCTTTTATTTTCTTTTTTATCCTATACCGTTTTATGATTCATGTCAACGTTTTTTCACATGTTTTCACTTATTTTATGACACACTCATCTGTTTTTCTTCAATCAATTCTTTTAAAACTTGTAAACGTTCAATACTTTCCTGAGTAAAAATGTTCTCTGGATCAGCTGATCCCTCATTTGCCAACATCACCAACGAAATCCAAATCAAAACATTGTAGATATTAATTTTTTGATGCTCTTTATAATTTTCAATTCGTTCACGAGAAAGCCATTCAATCTCTTTAAGATGATTTTCCACAAAATCATCTAGTTCATTAATATAGGTATATCCCATATAATGAAATCTTTGAACAATACGAGATTGTGAAATCAATTCAGAATCACGTTCAAACTGAAATTGAAATTCTGTATGCAATTTTTCTAAAATATTATTAATACGTGGTGATGTATTGACATATTGAGCTAAAGAATTAGCATTAATATCCGTCTTTAAAACTTTTTCAATATGTACAATTCCTTTATTATATTCATCCACTTCTTTTGCAATCTGTACAAATTCTTCATCTAACAATTCTAATGATGCTGAAAGACGTGTTAATCGTCTACGAATATCTTTAGGAATCTCATATTGTGATTTATATCCTAAACCATGTTCAATTTCAGCCCATGAATGTTGTAATGTTGTACGAATTTGTAATTCAAAGACAATATCCTGATAAGCTGAATACTCTATGAGCTGACATCTTTCATCATTAAATTTAATCAATAAATGTAAAGAATTGTATCCAAAATCAATACGATCATCATAATTCTTTTTTCTTTTATCATTATATTCAACAATATCAAAATTATCCTTAACACATTCATAAATACGATCAACATCATTTTCAAACAAAGTAATGATTCGACATGCAACAACATCAGTAATCTGTGAAATATCCTGATATTTATTCTTGTAAGTAATCTTTTTCATCAAAGCATCTTCACTTTTAATTCTAATAGCCATATTAGAAATACGAAAATGATGCGTTTCAATAATACGTGTAAAAATATCTTCTATATCATGTTTTAAAGAACGATAAACCTCCTGATTATCATGATATTGTTTAATAATCTTCTTTGCAGAGTTATGCATAAAATCACCTCATATTTTGATTATACGCTCTTTATATGAAATATTCATGAACAATAGAAAAAAGAAAAAAATGTGAATCACTCCACATTTTTATCAATATAACTGATAGGTTTTCCTTTGAAATGGAGATAAAGAATACCACCAATACCAACGACCACAAAAACAACCGAAATCAGCTGTGCCATACGAATCGGTCCAAACATCAAACTATCAGTACGTAATCCTTCCACTGGAAAACGAACCAATCCATAAAATAAGAAATAACTAAAGAATTGAATACCAACATGCTTTTGAAAACGACGAATGACAAAAACAATCAAAACAAAAGCCATTAAATTACCAATCGATTCATACAGAAAGGTTGGATGATGATAAGCTCCTTGAATATACATTTGATCAATAATAAATTGAGGAAGATGTAAGGACTGTAAAAATTGTAAACTGACTTCTCCTCCAAAGGCTTCATGGTTGAAAAAATTACCCCATCTACCAAAGGCCTGTGCAATTAATACGCCCGGCATAATTGCATCACCGGCAATGAAAAAGGGAATATCATGCTTTTTAAAGAAATAATAACTATAAATCAGTCCGGCAATAATACCTCCTTGAATAGCCAAACCACCATGCCATATCGCAAAAATCTCTAAAGGCGAAGTGGCATACATTTCATCAAAAGTAAAAATAACGTACCAGATTCTTGCTCCAGCAATACCAATCAACAATAAAGCAAAGAAATAATCAGATAGAATAGATGAAGCATAGCCTAACTGCTTAAAGCGATATTGACCTAGAAAATAGGCAATACAGGCTCCTGTGAGAATACATACCGCATACCATTGAATGTGAATCGGTCCAATGGATACAAACGTTGAAAAATCTTCAAAAAATGTCATGACGATTTATTTTTGATATTATCAAGAATACGATTCACAAATTCTTTACTTGAATCAAATCCAGAATCTTTTAATTGCATATTCATCACAGCAGCTTCAATAATGGCCGACATACTTCTTCCACCAGTGACTGGCACGACAATTTTAGGAATTTGTATTCCTAAGATTTCTTCCATCACATCATCTTCTTCCATCCCAATTCTCGTATATTCACGTGAAGGTAACCAGCGTTCTAACTGAATAATCAAATCAACATTATCCTTTGGTAAAACAGATGCCACCCCAAACATCTTAGAAACATCAATGACACCAATCCCACGTATTTCTAATAAGTTTCGTAAGACTTCTGGTGCACGTCCCACAATACCTTGACCAATATGATAAAGTTCTACAGCATCATCTGCAATTAGAAAATGTCCACGCTTAATTAGTTCTAATGCAATCTCTGATTTCCCAATACCACTATCACCACGAATCACAACACCTTTTCCATAAATATTTAAGAAAACACCATGCATCAATGTTTCAGCAGCTAAAGCTTCATCCAATGTTCCTGTTAAATCAATGGAAACACGTCCTGTCGCCTGTGTTGTTTCAAAAATTGGAAAATTTCTTTTGATGGCTATATTTTTTAATATTTCTGGACATTCATACCCTTTCGCAATAATGATACAAGGTGTTTCATCATTAGCCAGTTTAGAAAAACAAGCTAACTGTGATTCTTTACTCATTTCTTTCACGAAAGAAATCTCTTTTTCACCAAATAATATAATTCTTCTAAAATCAGTGTGCTTGAAAAATCCTGCTAATTCAAAACCAGGACGATTCATTTCTGGCACAAAAACCTCTCTTTCCAACGCTGTTTCATCCCCTGATACTTGATGAAACAAAGTCGGTTTTAATAGATCTTTGATTTTGACTGACTTTCCCATGATTTTCCTCCTATTCCAGAACCATTTTCAAAAAACGTCCTGTATGACTTTTTTGGCAGGCAGCAACTTTTTCTGGTGTACCTGATACAACAATTGTACCACCATTATCGCCACCTTCCAATCCTAAATCAATAATATGATCAGCAACTTTAATCACATCCAGATTATGTTCAATCACAATCACAGTATCGCCCTGATCAACAATACGATTTAAAACTTCAATTAAACGTGCCACATCATGACTATGTAAACCAGTCGTTGGTTCATCTAAAATATAGACCGTTTTTCCTGTAGCTTTCTTTTGTAATTCACTAGCCAGTTTGACACGCTGTGCTTCACCACCGGACAATGTTGTTGCACTTTGTCCTAATTTAATATAACCTAACCCTACATCATAGATTGTTTGTAATTTAGAACGAATACGAGGTAAATTATCAAAGAAAGACAATGAATCCTCAATCGTCATTTCCAAAACATCGTAGATTGTTTTATCCTTATATGTCACTTGTAAAGTTTCTTCATTATAACGCTTACCACCACATTCCTCACATGGAACATAGACATCTGGTAAAAAGTGCATACTGATACGTTTGACCCCGTCACCTTGACAAGCTTCACAACGCCCACCTTTCACATTGAAAGAAAAACGTCCTTTATCATATCCACGCATTTTGGCTTCCGGTGTCTTCGCAAATAATTCACGAATATCATCAAAGACCCCTGTATAAGTGACTGGATTGGAACGTGGTGTACGTCCAATAGGATCTTGTGACACTTCAATCACTTTATCAACATTTTCCAGTCCTAATATTTCTCTATGTTTACCGGGCTTTTCTTTAGAATGATACAATTTGGCACGCATCGCTTTACATAAAATCTCATTAACCAATGTTGACTTTCCACTTCCTGAAACACCTGTCACACAAACAAATTTTCCTAATGGAAATTTCACATTGATATTCTTCAAATTATTTTCCTTAGCCCCTTTGACTTCTACAAATAAGCCATTTCCTTTACGACGTTTTTTAGGAACTGGAATCTTATATTCACCAGAAAGATATTTTCCAGTAATAGAATTGGGATTCTTCATCACTTCTTCTGGGGTTCCAGCAGCCACAACTTCTCCACCATGAACACCTGCTCCCGGACCAATATCAATAATATAATCAGAAGCACGCATCGTATCTTCATCATGTTCAACAACAATCACACTGTTACCTAAATCACGCATATTGCAAAGCGTTTTAATTAACTTTTCATTATCCCTTTGATGTAAACCAATTGATGGTTCATCTAAAACATAAAGAACACCTGTTAAACGTGAACCAATCTGTGTTGCTAAACGAATACGTTGCGCTTCTCCTCCAGACAAACCACCTGCTCGTCTGGATAAAGTCAAATATCCTAAACCGACATCATTTAAGAAAGTCAAGCGATCTTTGATTTCTTTGATGATTAATCTGGCAATATTTGTTTCCGTTTCATTCAGTTTTAAGTTCTGTACAAAGTCCAAAGCTTTTTCAATGGACATATCTGTAAATTCACTGATGTTTAAACCACCTACCTGAACACTTAAAACCTGTTCATTTAAACGTTTACCTTGACATGTCGGACAAGTATGTTCAGCCATAAATGACGCATACCATTCTTTAGACCATGACGATGTTGTTTCTTCATAACGTCTTTGAATCAATGTTTTCACACCTTCAATAGGTTTGGTTGTTTTAGAAACATTACCTGAACTTGATTGTAATGTATATGTAATAGGTTTATCAGAACCATATAAAATAATATCTAATTCTTTCTTACTAAAATCTTTAAGTGGTTTATCTAAATCAATATGATATTCTCGACATAAAACCAGAAATCTCTGCCATTCAATACGATCAGTTCCTACTGATGTCTTAAAATAACGAATACCACCTTGATTAATACTTAATGACCAGTCTAGAATCAATAAATCATTATCAACTTCATTTTTCACACCAATTCCTTTACAATCTGGACAAGCACCTAAAGGGTTATTAAAAGAAAATAAACGTGGTTCTAATTTAGGAACACTAAATCCACAATAAGGACAAGCCAAATGTTGAGAAAAAAGCTTTTCTGTTTTTTCATTCAAGTTTTCAACAATCACTTCTCCCCCTGTTAATTTTAATCCTGTTTCTAAAGAATCAGCCAAACGTGAACGATATCCTTCTTTTTTAATAATACGATCCACCACAACATCAATATTATGTTTTTTATTTTTATCCAAAACAATATCTTCATCTAAAAGACGCATTTCTCCATCCACTTTGACACGCAAAAATCCATCTTTAACAAGCTGTTCAAATAAATCCTTATGCGTTCCTTTTTGATTGCGACACATTCTTGCCAGAACTTGTAATTTTGTACCATCTTCATACTGATCAATGGTATCTACCATCTGCTTAATCGTCTGTGATTCAATCAAAACATGATGAGTTGGACAATAAGCATGACCAACTCTGGCATAAAGGAGTCTTAAATAATCAAAAATCTCTGTTACTGTTCCAACTGTTGAACGTGGATTGTTAGAAGTTGTTTTCTGATCAATCGCAATGGCAGGAGATAAACCATCAATACTATCGACATCCGGTTTTTCAATTCCACCTAAAAATTGTCTGGCATAGGCACTTAAAGATTCTACATAGCGTCTTTGTCCTTCGGCATAAATCGTATCAAAGGCTAAAGAGGTTTTTCCACTCCCTGATAATCCCGTCATAATTACCAATTGATCACGTGGAATTTCAACATTTATATTTTTTAAATTATTTACTCTTGCACCTTTGATAATAATTTTATCTTTGTTCATACTTTTTCAAACTCCTTAATATCTTTTCCTTACTATAACCCTGTAACTGTAAATCATAAGCTTCTTCCAGCATATCTTTAAAACATTGATGATTATGGAAACCATATTCAATCAAATCATGACCATCTATCAAAGCAGGCATCGCCTGGCACCCTAAGCGCTGTTGTTTATCCTGAATAAAAGTCCAAAAAGCATCATATTGTTCTTGGGCAACTTTTCCTCTACCTAACTTATCACAACAGCTGATATAAATCAAATCATTCATTGAAACTTTTCCATCAATTTTCTTTAATAACCTTAAATAAGATATATCTCTGGCTTGATGACGTGACATATTCATTAAATGCATATGATACATAATCATTGTTGAAATATATTGTCTTTCTTTTTTAGAAGTAATCAAAGGCACACCATGAAAAACTTGAACACCTGCTTCATTATGTAATGGCGCATGACCATCACTTGTTGTGACAAGTGGCTTACCAATATCATGTAATAAACATGCCCACATAAACCATAAAGGATGATCAGTTTTTTGCTTGACATGACTAGCTACATCAATGACTAGCATGGTATGCGTAAAGACATCACCTTCAGGATGATAATCTAAGCGTTGATGCGTTGTTGTGAGGGCTTGTAAATAAGGTGGTAAGGCACCGATTTCTTTTAAAAACTGAAATCCAAGTGAAGGCATGTCTGTCATAAGGATTTGACAATATTCTTGATAAATTCTTTCAACAGACAAATGATCTAACATATGTTGAGAAACCATTTGTCGACAAAGCTCTTTAGTTTGGCTATCGACTTGAAATTGTAGCTTTGCGACAAAACGAGCCACTCTTAAAACACGTAATGGATCTTCAATAAAACGTGAAGCATCAACACAACGGATGATATGATGTTTGATATCATCTAAACCATGACATAAATCAATAATCTTTTTTTGTTGATAATCATACATTAAAGCATTAATCGTTAAATCACGTCTTAAAATGGCTTTTTCTATTGGTAAATTTTGATCAATCATTGTTTCAAAATCTTGATGTTTGACACCTGTTTTCTTTTCTTGACGTGGTAAAGCAAAATCATAATGAGGTAAAGTATCCAATTGAACAATCGCAAAAGACTGACCAAAAGTATTGACTTGCCCATATTTTTGTAAAATATCACAAAGTTGTTGATATGAAATATGATAAACTTCTACATCTATATCATGAAGATCCTGACATCCCAGGACATCATCACGCACTGATCCGCCTACAATATAAACTTGACCACCATGACTTATAATATCATCAAAAACAGTTTTTGCGAGAACATCTATTTTCATGATTTTTCACCTTTAAGTTCTAAAATAATATCTCTTAATTCCATTGCACGTTCAAAGTCAAGAACTTTCGCCGCTTCTTTCATTTCTTTTTCTAAATCATCAATCAATTTCTTTTTCGCCTGTTTTGTCGCTTTCTTACCTTTTTGAAGCAACGATGAAGCTTCCTCCATTGTTTCCTTTCCTTGAATCAAATCATGAATTTCCTTATGAATTGTTTGTGGAATAATATGATGTTCCTTATTATAAGCTTCTTGAATCTGACGACGACGATTGGTTTCATCAATTGCTTTTTGCATAGATTCTGTTATATGATCTCCATACATAATAACCTTTCCATTCGCATTTCTAGCCGCACGACCAATCGTCTGAATCAAAGAACGTTCACTTCTTAAAAACCCTTCTTTATCAGCATCCAAAATACAGACAAGTGAAACTTCTGGCAAATCTAAACCTTCTCTTAATAAGTTGATACCTACTAAAACATCATATTTACCAAGTCTTAAATCTCTTAGAATTTCCGTTCTTTCTAAAGTCTTCGTATCTGAATGTAAATAAGCCACCTTTAACCCTACTTCTTTTAAATAGGCACTTAAATCCTCGGCCATACGTTTTGTCAGTGTTGTAATAAGCACACGTTCATTTTTTTCAATACGTTCATGAATTTCATCAATCAAATCATCAATCTGATTTTTTGTTGGACGAACATCAATAATTGGATCTAATAATCCTGTTGGTCGAATAATCTGTTCAGCATATTCTCCATGAGTTTTTTCTAATTCATAATCACCCGGTGTTGCTGAAACATAGATGACTTGATGAATAATATCTTCAAATTCTTCAAAGCGCAATGGTCGATTATCCAAAGCACTTGGTAAACGAAAACCATATTCAACCAACGTTTCTTTTCGACTGCGATCCCCATTAAACATCCCTCTCACCTGTGGTAACATCACATGACTCTCATCAATAATCATCAAGAAATCATCTGGAAAATAATCAATCAGTGTATAAGGTCGCTGTCCTGCCAGACGTCCATCAATATGACGAGAATAGTTTTCAATACCGGGACACATTCCTACTTCTCTTAACATCTCAATATCATGTCTGGTACGTTGATCAAGACGTTCATATTCCAAAGGTTTCATCGCATCTTTAAAATATTGTAGACGCTCCTTTAATTCCTCTGAAATCGTGTCACAGGCGCGTAACATCTGTTCTTTTTTCGTCACATAACCATATGCTGGATAAATCGTATATGTTTTATAACGTCCTAAAACCTTTCCTGTTAAAGGATCAACCTCACTGATTCCTTCTACTTCATCCCCAAACAGTTCAATACGAATCAACCAGCTTTCTGTATGTCCGGGTACAATTTCAATAACATCTCCACGTACTCTGAAAGTTCCTTTAGACTGTTCAATATCATTTCTTTGATATTGACGATCAACAAGATAAGTCAACAGTTCACGACGATCAATCTCTTGTCCTACACGTAAAGAAAAAATCATTTCACGATATTGTTCTGGATTTCCCAATCCATAAATTGAAGCCACTGAAGCCACAACAATGGTATCCCTTCTTTCTAACAAAGAATTCATTGCTGCGGAACGTAACATTTCAATTTCATAATTTGTCTTTGCATTTTTATCAATATAAGTATCACTTTTAGGAATATAAGCCTCTGGCTGATAAAAATCGAAATTAGAAACAAAATACTCTACACGATTTTCTGGAAAAAACTCTTTCAATTCCGAATACAGCTGCCCTGCCAAAGTTTTATTATGAGCCAGAACCAGTGTCGGTTTATTCACCTGTGCAATCACATTAGAAACGGTAAAAGTTTTTCCCGTTCCTGTTCCCCCTAATAAAACCTGTTCTTTTTTACCAGCTCGTATACCTTCGACAAGTTGCTTAATAGCTGTAGGCTGATCTCCCATTGGAGAGTACTGCGAAACCAATTTAAATTTTTCCATTCTTATCACCTCCTATTGAATCAATTGATTCATTTTTTGTAAATAAGCATCCTCTTTTTCTTGATATAAATGATAAGTTAAAGCACTCAATAAAATAAATCGGTCATTGGTAGAATACACACCATCCTGTGTTAAATGATAATCTTTTTCAAATGCCTGTAAGGCTTTTGTTGTTTGTTTTGAAAAATATCCATCCTGCCGTTCTACAGGATACCCTAATGCTTTCAACATTTCTTGCATATATTGAATATTATCATCAACATCATCATATTGATAAGATGTTGTCATTTCACCAAAATGAAAATCTTGAATACTTGTTGTACTAACCTCATAATCCGGTTTTAACCCTGTTCCATTAATCCATGTCCCATGTGGTGTCAACCATTTTTCATGAGTATATTTTAAAACTGCTGATTGAGAGAGAGTCACCTGTGTTTGCGCAACCCCTTTTCCATAAGTTGTTTCCCCAACCAAAAGATAACCCAAATTTTCCTTTAATCCAGCACTCAATACTTCTGATGCACTTGCTGTTTGATCATTGACAAATATATAACCCTGTTCAAAAACATATTTTTCCCGACTTGTCGCTTTATATTCTTCACTCTCTCCATCCTTATCTTCCAAAGAGAAAAGAATCTGCCCTTTAGGTATAAACAAGTCTAAAATTTCTTGTGCCGCATTTAAATAACCACCACTATTATCTCTTAAATCAATAATGATTTTTTCAACATTCTGTGCCTTCATCTCCTGCAAAATCTTTTCTATATTTTCACTTATATTCTCACCAAAAGTCACAATACGCAAATAACCAACTGATTGATGATTGATTGTCATAATGGAAGAAGTAACAGAAGTATCCACATTTTGACGAACTGCTGTCACTTCATGAACTTTTCCATCTCTCAACAAACGTAACTTGACTTGACTCTGCTTTTCCCCTTGAATCATTTCTTTGACTTTATCAGAACTATATCCTGCAATAGATGTTCCTTCAATATGAGTGATGATATCACCACTTAAAATTCCTGCTTTTTTAGCAGGTGTATCTTGATAAACATCTAAAACAATAGCCCCATCATCAACCATTGTAAAAGTAATACCAATACCTTCAAATGTCCCATTAATAGATGCATTTAAAGATTGTGATTGTTCTAATGATAAATAAGAAGAATAAGGATCTCCTAAAGCTAAAACCATACCACTTAGCATACGTTCCTGCAAACTCATTTTGGAATCACTGGTATCCAAAAAATCACTTTCAATAATTTGAGCAATTTCATTATAAATATCACTCTCATCGTGATGATAACTCATTTGAAAGCCATGTATAAAATAGCCAGCAACTCCACCTATCATTAAACATATGATACACATAAGAACACATATAGGTCCTTTTTTTAATCTTGTTTTCTTTTTTTGATCATACTCAAACTGAAAATCATCCATATTTCCACCTCATTTTCTTATTCTACCATAGATTCATCATTTTTTTAACTCACAAGCCACTATTTTCTTGAAACAAAGAAAAGCAATCCTAAGACTGCTTCTTTAAAAAATTTTGAATACATTGTTGTGTTTCATCACTAATAATATGTTCAATACGACAAGCATCATCTTCAGCTTGTTTATCGCTTACACCAATAGAAATCAAAAAAGCCGTTAAAATCTGATGACGATTATATACTTTTTCTGCAATACGACGTCCTTCATCAGTAAAATCAATATATCCCTTATCATCTACAACAATCAATTGAGATTCTTTTAAAAGTTTGATTGCACGTGATACGCTTGGTTTAGAAAAATCCATGGTATGTGCAATATCAATAGAACGGACATATTCATTTTGATTCTTTAAAATTAAAATCGTTTCTAAATACATTTCACCTGATTCATGCAAGTCCATTTTTGTCACCTCATATCAATTTATATCATTATAGCACAACTCATCAGCCTAATGCTACATCTAATATCATCATGATAACAAATCCAATCGCAAAGCCAATCGTCGCAATATTTGAATGTGTACCTTGTGAACCTTCAGGAATCAGCTCTTCTACAACGACATATGCCATTGCGCCAGCGGAAAAAGATAACAGATAAGGCAAGATCGGCACAAAAAACTGTGACAGGACAATCGTTAATATAGCACCCATAGGTTCAACAATACCTGATAAAGTACCATACATAAAGGCTTTTCCTTTAGACACTCCTTCACTTTTTAACGGCATAGAAATAATAGCCCCTTCTGGAAAATTCTGTATCGCAATACCCAATGATAAGGCAATTGCTCCAGCAATAGAAACATCACTATTTCCCATCAAGGCTCCTGCAAAAACAACTCCAACTGCCATCCCTTCAGGAAAATTATGCATTGTGACTGCTAAAATTAACATTGTTGTACGTTGCAAGTGAGATTTCTTTCCTTCTACCTGATGATCCAAATGCATATGTGGAATAGTACGATCTAAAAATAATAGAAAGAAAATTCCCAATAAAAAACCAACTGCCGCAGGTATAAAAGATAATTTTCCTAAACTTGCTGACATATCTAAAGCTGGAATCAAAAGTGACCAGACTGAAGCAGCAATCATCACTCCAGAAGCAAATCCCAGCAGAACTTTTTGAACACGATTATCCATTTTTTGTTTCATAAAGAAAACACAGGCCGCACCTAATGTTGTCCCAATAAATGGTATCATAATACCAATCAAAACAGATGTATTCATGTTTTAACACCTCTTTTCTTTAGGCATTATCTTACTATATATCATTTTATCTTTCAAAATATATGATAAAAAATATCTGACATACATTTGTTAAAAGACTCAAATCATCTTTTGACATAAAAAAATCTTGGGAATACAATGTACTCCCAAGAAGTTTCTAAATTATTTAGTTAATTCAGCGAAATATTTAATAGTTCTAACCATGTTAGAAGTATAAGAATTTTCGTTGTCATACCAAGCAACAGTTTGAACTTCAGTAGTTCCGTTATCTAATGCTTTAACCATAGTTTGAGTTGCATCAAATAATGAACCATAAGTCATTCCAATAATATCTGAAGATACTAATGGTTCTTCAGTGTATCCAAATGATGGAGTTACAGCTGCTTTCATAGCTTCGTTAACTTGTTCTACAGTAACTTCACCTTCAACAACTGAAGTTAAGATAGTTGTAGATCCTGTAGGAACAGGTACACGTTGAGCAGAACCGATTAATTTTCCATTTAATTCAGGGATAACTAAACCGATAGCTTTAGCAGCTCCAGTTGAGTTAGGCACGATATTAACTGCAGCAGCACGTGCTCTTCTTAAGTCACCTTTTCTATGAGGTCCATCTAATACCATTTGGTCACCAGTATAAGCATGTACTGTTAACATGATACCAGATTTGATTGGTGCTAATTTGTTTAATGCGTTAGCCATAGGTGCTAAACAGTTAGTTGTACAAGATGCAGCTGAAATGATTGTATCATCAGCAGTTAATGTTCCTTCGTTTACTCCGAATACAACAGTTGGTAAATCATTTCCAGCTGGTGCAGAAATAACAACTTTTTTAGCTCCTGCATCAATATGAGCTTGAGATTTAGCTTTAGAAGTATAGAAACCTGTACATTCTAATACTACATCTACTCCTAATTCTCCCCAAGGTAATTTAGAAGCATCTGCTTCTTTGTAGATTTCGATTTCTTTTCCATCTACTACGATTGAAGATTCTTTAGCTTCTACTGTATCAGCTAAAGCATATTTACCTTGAGCTGAATCATATTTTAATAAATGTGCTAACATTTTAGGATCTGTTAAGTCGTTGATTGCAACTACTTCATATCCTTCAGCTCCAAACATTTGTCTGAATGCTAGACGTCCAATACGTCCAAAACCGTTAATTGCTACTTTTACTGCCATTTTTATGACATCCTCCTTACTAATAATTTATGTCTATATTATAGTCCACAAACCCAAATAAATCAATAAAAGTTGTGCGCTTTATATAAATTTTTTCACAAGAGCGAAAATCTTTTCTTGTTTTTTAACTTTGCTTAACTCAATATTAACCCAAGAAAAAATCAATTTTCTATGAATAATCCACACAAATTTCTCTATAATGAATTATGGAGGTAACTTTATGCATTTTATACCCACAGTGATATTAAAAAAGAATTCTAAGGAGTATGCCTATGATATTTTTTCCAGATTGCTGGAAGATCGTATTATTATGCTTTGCGGTGAAATCAATGATGAAATGGCCAGTTCTATTGTTAGTCAGCTGTTATATTTAGAATCCCTTGATCAACAGGCTGATATTGATATGTATATTCATTCACCAGGTGGTAGTGTATCGGCTGGATTAGCCATTTTTGATACAATGAACTTTATCAAATGTGATGTGTCAACAATTAGTATTGGTTTAGCAGCAAGTATGGGTGCTTTTTTATTGGCAGCTGGAAAAAAAGGAAAACGTTATGCTTTAGAAAATAGTGAAATCATGATTCATCAACCACTAGGTGGTGCACAAGGTCAAGCCAGTGATATAGAAATTTCTACACGTCATATCTTAAAACAAAAAGACAAATTAAACCGTCTGCTATCGCAAATGACATCTCAATCCTTACGTCGTATCAAAAAAGATACTGATCGTGATTATTTCATGAATGCTTATGATGCTTTAGAATACGGTTTGATTGATGAAGTTTTAAAAAACAATCAAAGTGAAACACTTTGATTGTTTTTTAATAGAATAGATAAATATCCTTCTCCCATATGCATTTGTTGAATAGGTAAAGCTATTTGATACTGAATTTGATTGTCTTGAAAGATTATATGTGAATCTTTCAAAAATGATTTCAAAAAACTTATTATTGGAAATTGTAAAAACAGGTATTCTATTTTGCCATGAATATTTTTAAAAATAAAACTTTGATTTTCATATTGTATTTGAAAATCACAAACAACATCTACATGATATTGATTATACAATAAAACAGCATTCATCAATAGTTTTTCATCAGCTAATTTGATATGCATTTCCTGCATCACAATATCATATTTTTTAAAAACATCTTTTAAAACAAACGATAACCCTGTTTGTACTTCTTCTTCATTTAAAATCACTTTATCACCCCTACATTCTATGCAGGGAATTAAAAAATATGTGTTGCATCTAAAACAGGATACTGACCAAAAAGATCAAAAGCTTGAAAATATTGATTTTCAAGTGGTATCCACTTATTGATAAACATCTCTATTTTTTCTGGATTTCGCTTTAACAAACGTTCTTTTTGTGTATCGGCTGATATTTTTAACACAACTGCATGAGTATAATAAGACTGCAGACTGGGATGCAAAGCATAGCTACCCTCAACAATACAAAAAGGGCAATAAGATTTATGTTCACTCTTTTTCAAAGTCATCGCTTGACAATCAAAGGGCTGATAATCAACATCCTGCTGACAAGAAAGAGGCTTTAAAACAGTTTCTAAAAAACGCTCATAATGAACATTTCCGCCCGATTGCTGTAATCTTTCAGGTGTACGCATTTCTAATGGCAAAAAGAAATCATCCATATGAAAAACTTGCGCATGAAATTTCTGTGCCAGATGATGAGCTAAAGTTGTTTTCCCACTTCCACTCATGCCATCAATAGCTAGTAGAAATGACGATTGTTGAGATAAATCATGAATAAGTTCTTCTAATGTCATTAAATATCCTCCTTTTGATTTTGAGCTTTAACTAATATAAAAGTAGAGAATAAAACAAGAATACAACCAATAATCTTTAATAATGTTAAACTTTCATTCAACCAGACAACCCCCACAACAATGCTTGTGATAGGTTCTAATGTCGATAAAATAGCTGTCAAAGAAGCCCCTAAACAATAAATACCTTTTTGAAGTAAAACAACACCAACTAAAGATGTTAAAACTGCCACAACTCCCGAAAGAATATACGCTTGGATGGGTAATATTGTTATACGTCCAAGTAAGAAAGCCAAAATAAAAATAACAATGGAATTCATCAAAACAAGATAAAAATTAAAAACATACGGACTCATATAACGAATCGAAGAATGGTCCATTCCTACCATATAGTATGCAAAAAAGACACCGGATAAAATTGCTAATAAAGCGCCCATCAAGGATGATGAAGATGAGTCCATAAAACAAAAGATTCCAATAATAGCTAAGACCAGACAACATAATTGTTGTTTATTTAATTTTTGATGATACAAAACAAAATTCATACAAACAACAAAAAGTGGATATAAAAAATGTAAAACCGTAGCACTTCCTACACCAATATATTCATAAGAAGAATATAACATCACAATTGTTAATGTATTACCAAAAAAACCTACTTTAAAAACATCCAGCCATTGTGATTTATTTAATCGAAAAGATTGCCCTTGATAAACCACAATAATAAAAAAGAGTGGCAATACAAAAAGATGTCTTAAAAAAGCCAATTGAACACCATTATTACCCATTGCATAAGTTAATTTTCCAACTGCTGGTGTGATACCAAATAAAATCGTCGCAATCATTGTAAAAATGATTCCTTTCTGTTTAGTATTCATTAAATAACTCCTTTATTTTATCTAAATCATGAGTATATGTGAGAGCTAACATCAATAAGACTCTCGCTTTTTGTGGTGTTAATGTATTACCTGGAATACAAAGATGATGGGGATCAAAAACTTCATCATCAAAAACAATTCCTTGTGAAACTCGTGAACAACGTACAAATATAATACCTTGCTTTGATAAGTCCTCAATAGCATGTAACCAGTCTTGACTGTAATTTCCACTTCCTGAACCCGTTAAAATGATTCCCTGATGATTCAAAGCCAAAGAATAAAGAATTTCATGACTTGCTCCAGCATAAAAGTAAGCAATTCCTACTGCTGGTAAATCATGATAATCAAATGATGAGAATAAGGAATGTATGGTGTGCTTTTTAAATGTTTTAGAAAAGAAATGAACCTCATGATCTTGCATATAGCCTAAACA
The DNA here is from genome assembly GCF_002160865.1 of Massiliimicrobium timonense. Lineage (GTDB taxonomy): Bacteria > Bacillota_I > Bacilli_A > Erysipelotrichales > Coprobacillaceae > Allocoprobacillus. The sequence continues at coordinate 4,653 of NZ_NFLJ01000019.1, read as the reverse complement.
TCCGAAAGCTTTTTGTTCAAAAGCATCGACTTTATAGTTATTCACCTTTTGGATATCTCTACCAGAAAATATTGTACTTGAAAAAAGTCCCATAACACCTTGATTTCTTGCTTCATCATGAGCAGCCAGACAAACAGCCTGATATAAATTATAAGGTCCATCTGCACTAGTCGCTGTAGCTGGTCGCATCGCCCCTGTAACAACAACAGGTTTAGATGTATGTAAAGTTAAGGTTAAAAAATAAGCTGTTTCATCTAAAGTATCTGTTCCATGAGTGACAACGATACCATCAATATCATCTTGTCTTACAAGTTCATTAATTTTTTGAGATAAAACAAGCCATCGCTGTGGTGTCATTTCATTACTATCAACATTCATTAACTGATATTCTTTAATATGTGCAACTTGATTCAACATGGGAATGGATTGAATAATTTCATTGACATCCATTTCACCTGCATGATAGGCAACAGCTTTTCCTATCTGTCCCCTACCAGCAATTGTTCCTCCTGTTGCTACAATTGCAATTGTTTTCATATTTCCTTCACCCATTGCACATTTTAGCATTTTCTTTTTCATGAAACAACAAAAAAAGCCACCAAACGTGGCTATTCAATCTCCTTAAGTAAATAACTTTGATCTAACAGAGGTTTAAAACTTAAACATGTTTTTTGACTTGTTTTTTGTGAAATCTCTGATAACAAAATAGGAGTATACTCATCATTTAAGACAGTATGAGGATTATCTTTGATTAAATGTAAAATAATCTTTAAATCACCATCTTCAATCACAATATCATGACGATGACAAAGATTCTTTAAAATCTTTAAAGTCATCTGTTGTAGACGATGGTTCAAGCGATAAAAATTCATCATAAGCATTCCTCCTTTTGACGTATATTACAAAATTCTTATATACTTTTCTTATTTAAATATATTATAATAGATTTAAAATATGTATACAATGTACACATATTCATGATTTATACAATATTAGACACATTGGTTCAAACTGTCCAATATTGAAGGAGGGGATTTGAATGAGAACTGAATATCGTAACGCAACACGTTCAAAATTATTAATAAAAAAAGCTTTTATTGATCTTTTAAAAGAAAAACCTGCCAGCAAAGTGACAGTCACTGATATTGTTCATGAAGCCAATATTAGTCGTGGGACATTCTATGCCCATTATTTAGATACAAAGGATTTACTAGAGAGTTTTCAACGTGAATTCATTGAACAGATTTTATATTTTACACGTAAAAATCATAAGCTGACATTAGTTGAACAGCTCAATACATTATTAATGAAAATTTTAGATATTTTAAAGAATGACTATGAAACATACTGTATTTTATCTAATCAGGATTTTACATTTGAATTTTATAATGAAATGAGAGATGCAATGATTCAAGAATTACAACAGGAGTTTTCTCTTTCTCCAGAAACCAAAAGAAGACTTCATATATTCATTGGTGGCTTTATGATGTTATTAAGGGAATGGCTGCAAAAAGGGAATTTTGAATCTATGGATGAGTATGCACAAACATTGTCTACATTGATTACAGAGAATTTGTAGGAGTTTTTTTATGAATAATCAATTAACACAGGGTTCTATTACAAAATCATTAATTTTATTTTCTATTCCTATGATTATAGGAAATTTATTACAACAGTTCTATAATGTTGCTGATACATTTATTGTAGGACAATTTTTAGGTTCTGATGCTTTAGCCGCAGTTGGATCTTCTTTTACTTTAATGACTTTTTTAACATCTATTATTTTAGGATTATGTATGGGAAGTGGTATTTTATTTTCAATGTACTATGGTGGTCAACAAATAGATAAAATGAAAACATCTTTTTTTATTTCTTTTATTGGTATTGCTGTGTTTTCTATTTTATTAGAAATACTTTGTCTACTTTGTATCCACCCTATTCTTCATTTCATGAATATTCCTCAGGATATTTATCAACAAAGCTATGATTATCTTTTTATTATTTTCATTGGTTTCTTTTTTACTTTTCTTTATAACTATTTTGCATCTTTATTAAGAGCTTTAGGTAATTCAAGAGTTCCTCTTTATTTTCTTGCTGTGGCAACTTTAATTAATATCTTTTTAGATGTTTATTTGATTGTATCATTTCATATGGGTGTTGGTGGTGCAGCTCTAGCCACCATTATTGCTCAAGGTGTCAGTGGCTTTGGTATTATGATTTATGTTTTTATAAAACAAAAAGATCTTTTACCAGCACGTCAGCATTGTTATTTTGACTATGATATTTTTATGAAAATTAAAGATTACTCTCTCCTCACATGTATTCAACAATCTGTTATGAATTTTGGTATTTTAATGATTCAGGGATTAGTCAATAGTTTTGGTGTCATCACTATGTCTGCTTTTGCTGCAGCTGTAAAAATTGACTCTTTTGCATATATGCCTGTACAAGATTTTGGTAATGCTTTTTCTACTTTTATCGCTCAAAATCAAGGTGCTCATCAACAACAACGTATTCAAAAAGGATTAAAATCCGCTGTTATTATTTCAGGAATTTTTTGTTTGTTGATTTCATTGATTGTCTATATATTCGCTCCAACATTGATGCTTATTTTTATTCATCCAGAAGAAGTAGAAATTATTCGTCAAGGTGTACAATATTTGCAAATTGAAGGTATGTGTTATTTAGGTATTGGATGTTTATTTTTACTTTATGGTTATTATCGTGGTATTGGAAAACCGGGTATTTCTGTTGTTTTGACAATTGCTTCTTTAGGAACACGTGTTGTTTTAGCTTATGCTTTTGCACCATTATGGGGAACGGTGGCAATTTGGTGGGCCATCCCTATTGGCTGGTTCTTAGCTGATGCTATTGGCATTATTTATGGTATAAAAAAAGAAAATTGGTTAGAGAATCAGCATCAATAAAGAAAGGATTTTTTAAACCCTTTCTTTATTGTTTTTATAGCATGTTATAAGCAACTTAAAGACATCTTGTTCATTATGTATTTGATGAATATGCATACCTATAACCTGTAACATATGTTCATCACATTGTTGAATACGTTTTTTGATTTCCGGTGTCAACTGTCCAAGTACATTTTGCAGTAAATGAAGAATCAACATCTGTTGTCCTTCTCTACGTCCTGTTTTAATTCCTTCTTCTTTCCCCTTTTTTCTACCATCTTCCATTCCTATATGAATGGCATCTTTCCATAATGAATACATTTCCATTTTTCATCTTCCTTTTAACAACTCATTATCCAAAATACCCCATCTTCTTGCAAGTAAAGAATACTTAAACATCATTTCCTTTATCCATATCAGATAAAATCACTATGCAACAACTCACATCAAAAGTTTTAAAACATCTTGTTCATTATGTATTTGATGAATATGCATACCTATAACCTGCAACATATGTTCATCACATTGTTGAATACGTTTTTTGATTTCTGGTGTCAACTGTCCAAGTACATTTTGCAGTAAATTAAGAATCAACATCTGTTGTCCTTCTCTACGCCCTGTTTTAATTCCTTCTTTCATTCCTTCTTTAATTCCTGCTTCACGTCCTGTTTTAATTCCTTCTTCTTTCCCTTTTTTTCTACCATCTTCCATTCCTATATGAATGGCATCCTTCCACAATGAATACATTTCCACTTTTTCTTCACCTTCCTTTTCAATAATTTCAACCAATTCTTCCTGTCCCGTTAAAGTTGCCAATACCTTAGCAACTCCCTTTGTAACAACCATGTTTTGAAGCCCTGCTACATTCTTTTTCCAGATCAATTGTAATCCCTTGATCAGCTGCCTGTTCTCCTGATTTCTAAAAAGACGATAATCCAATTCTTTAAGATCAACAACTCTTATTTTCCAATCATTACCAAGTCTTTTAAGATATTCTGGTGCTTCAATACGATCCATTAATGATGTCAAAGCTTTCCATTTTCCTTCACCATGATACAACACTAAACTTATAACAAGCATGAAACGACAACCTTTTTGATGCTTATCCTGCAAAGCATAATTAAGAGCATCATACAATAAAATTCTCGAAGTCATTGTATAATCTGATTGACTTTGTGCTTCCATGTTAATAAGAATCTGCCAGAATCCTGTATCCCATTTCATTGTGATATCATTTCTTTTTTCGATTGAAAAATGATAATCTGCATAAGTTTTATCATTTTGGTATGGAAACAGGTATGAAGCATCAACGACCTTTTGTCCATCAAAAAATAAAACATTTAAAAAATCAGCAAAATGACCCGGATGTCCAAAAAAATCCCTCATAACATGATCTTTCTTTAAAACAGACATTATTCATGTTCCTCCCTTAGGAAGGTCTATAAAAATTATATCATTATATTTGCTATAAGTAAATATTTGTAAATTTTTATTTCCCTCCCTAATTTATATATACGCAAAAAAGACTTCATTTTTCTTTTTTTATTTCAAATTTTTTTAAATTTATCAAAACAAAAAAAGAAGGAAATTCATTCCTTCTTCATGTTTTAATCTAAATCTTCACCATTAGAAGCAATCACTTTCTTATACCAGTCATAAGAATCTTTTTTGCTTCTTTCTAACGTTCCATGTCCTTCATTATCTCTATCGACATAGATAAATCCATAACGCTTCTTCATTTCTCCTG
>NZ_NFLJ01000018.1 GCF_002160865.1 Massiliimicrobium timonense | reverse complement strand
ACAAAAAGACTCAAGAAAATATGCCAATAAAAATCAAGAAAATAAATAAAAAGAATATCATATTTGTTGTTAAAATATAGCACATATTCATAGGTAATATTATATCAATAAAAAATGAGAAAGATAAATAAAAACTCTATCTTCCTCATTTTTTCACAACATCTTTTAACATTGAATGATATAATAATCATGCTTAATAGAAGGCAGGACTTTCTCAAATAAATCTTTTGTCTTTATTTTCATACTTGTTGTATTGATACAAGGATGAAAACCAATATATTCCTCTTTGAGAATATCCTCATCTACAATGAGTTGTACATGACAATCCGTATCATTGATTAATCCTATGACACTCACTGAGCCAGGCGTTATATCAAGATATTCAAGCATTTTATCATCACTCGCAAAGCTTAACCTTGAACTATGAATCTGTTTTGATATATCTTTTGTTTTAAACTTTTTATGTCCTAATAACATCAATAAATAATATTGACTCTTATTAGAATTGACTAAAAATAAATTTTTGCATATTGCTGCATCTAATTCCTCTTCAATTTTCACACAGTCTTCCATGGTCATAGCACTCTCATGATCAACACGCATATATTCTATAGAAAGAGAATCTAATAAATCATAAACCTTGATTTCTTTTTTTAATCTATTCTCTATATCTATCGGTCTTCCTTTCATTAATACCATAAGATTATCACATCCTTTTTCATTCACATAAGAACATTATACTCCAATTCTTGATTTTTGAAATCTATTTTTCATTTCTTATAGATATGATAATTATCTATATATTATAACTCATTTTTTAAATGAAAAGTAAAATAAAGAGTTAATAGTGTTGTTAGTCAAATTTATATTCATGAAAATTAAAGCCTATAACAAAAAAGACCTTTTGGTCTTTTTAAATTTGCAAAAGATATGCAATCATATAAGTGATAAAAAATGACGCTACCCCAACACCCACTACTAACAAAAATGTTTGATAATGTCTTTTCCCTATTTCCTGATTTTTTTGAATTTCATCTAATGTTTTTCCTTCCGTAAATGCCAGGATTTCTTTATAGGTATGAATATCATATTTCTTCTTTTGCTTTTCTAATTGAAATGCATAATAAATAGCAACTCCATAAATCAGTATCCAAATAAAGATACCTGCAGCTTGTAAATAAGTCCATAATGGGACAAGTGATAAAACAGCGATAAGTAATAAAGCTCCATAAATAACAGCATTTTTATTGAACTTATTCACTTCTTCTTTTTCAATTTGATATTTCATCATTTCTAAATCTCCTTTCACTAATTGATCAATAGAGACATTGAAAATCTGACTTAGTAAAACCAAACTATGAATATCTGGATAACTTTTATTTGTTTCCCAATTGGATATTGTCTGTCGCGTTACATAAATTTTCTCAGCTAACTGTTCCTGTGACAAATGTAATTGATCACGATATTTTTTAATTTGATTTCCAACTTGCATTCAATTCCCTCCTTGACAACTTCATAATAATCCATTGAGGCTTTTCATTCTATCTAATTTCTTTGACATCCTGTTTTTGACCTTGTCAAAACATTTTGACAAGTCCATATTATACATAATAGCTTATGATGAAATAACAAATTCAAATAATCATAGACATAAGAAAACTGCATTCCTTTATCAACAAATCTCAGAATGCAGCTTTAAAATTTATTTTTATTAATCAACTTTATGAAATTGAACTTTCCACTGAAGTCCAGCTTTCACCTGATAAACATCTTTAAAGCTTCCTTGATTTAATCCTATCGAAATATAATTAGATGAAGAATTAAAGATAACAGGTTGTCCAATATCTACAAATCCAAAGGATTTCGCATAAGGAACCGTTTCATCAAAATAAACACCTTGTTCATTTTCTAAAACAACATGAATATAATCTCCTTCATGATAACCAACACGATTAAAGTCTTCAGTCAAAACATTAAAAACAATACTTCCAAATGGATCAGAAACATTAGAAACAATGCCTTGAATATCTTCATTTTTCACATCAGCTTTTAAATATTCATAATCCAATAAAACAATATCATCAAGAGAATAACTTTCCCCCACTTCTTCAAATGTGATTTGTCCACTCGCTAGTTTTGCAGCTGTATAAGCAAATAAGTCTCGACCATGGAAAACAGATACACTTTCTGTTCCCTGATAACGATTCTTTGTTTCATCAATTTCTCTTATTGCCTCAATACCAATATTATAATACATATGTGTTAATGTTCCATTATCTGGTGTGACTACATAATTCCCATCTTTTAATAAAGCAACACTGGCTTTTCTAGGTGTTCCAACACCTGGATCAACAACAGAAACAAAAACTGTTCCTTTTGGCCAAAATGGCTCTACATAATTTAATTGTTGACTTGCTTCTAAAACATTAAATTTTTCAATCGTATGTGTACTGTCAACACATTCTAAAGAAGCATCTACTTGCTTACAAACACCTTTCATTGTTGCGACAAAAGGCCAATCCAAACTAAAATCAGTTTGCCATACAATACATGGTTTCATTTTCTTCCTCCTTGTTAAAATGGATACCAAACTTCAGATACATTAAAAAATATTCTCCCAATAATATATCCTACAACAAATAATCCTAATAAAATATAAACAATTTTCACTTTTTTATCATTTGGTGTTTCTTCATGTTCTGCATAATAACTACGTTTCTTTCCTTTACCAAATCCTCTTAAATCCATAGCATTAGAAATATTACCAATACGATCAAAAGAAGTGATGACTAAAGGGATTAAAATCAAAATATTTTGTTTAATACGTTTCAGTAGTCCTGTTTTCTTAGGATCCAGTTCGACTCCTCGTGCCTGCATAGAAACTTTAATATTCTGATAATCTCTGGCAATATCAGGAATATAACGAAAAGCCATTTCTACAATTGTACAAATTTTATATGGAACTTTGCATGAGTAAAGGCCAGCTGCAAATTCACTTGGTGTAATCGCTAAAATAAAATCTAAAGAAATCAAGAAAGACGCAATCATTTTTAAAAATCTTGATAATAAAAACCAGACTTCTTCATAAGTCACAATATAATAATCATTAAATTGAAACCAGATAGTTTCATGACCAAAATAAAGCATACCTAAATGAGGATTCGCTAAATAATATAAAAGAATATTCACCAAATTCATCACAACAACAAAGATAATAATATATCGTACTGATTTTAACTTAGGTCTTAATGAAATCAATCCAATGATACCTAAAATAAAAACCGGTAGAATTAATCTTAAATCAAAAGACATAATTAAATATACAATGAGAACAAAGAATAAACGAACTTTTGTTGTTCCGGACAACTGATGTAAAAAAGTTTTACCGGGAATCAGATTAATGATGAAATTATTCATGACGGTTCATCCTTTCATGTTCAATAAAATGTTGTGTAAATGCATCACAAGGAAGACCTATGCGTTTTGCTAGAGTAAATAAAGATGTCTGTTTCAAATGAGCTCTTTGAATAATATCCTCATCACTTAATATTTTAAAGACACTATCATCACCAATGCAAGTTCCTTCACTAAAGACAATCGCTCTGTCTGTATATTCAATTGCCAAATGCATATCATGAGTAATGAATAATATTGTGATTCCATATTCTTTATTTAAATAATCTAAAAACGTCATAATTTCCGTATAGACACGATAATCCTGCCCTGCCGTTGGTTCATCTAAAATCATCACATCTGGTTTCATTGCTAAAATAGAAGCTATTGTCATACGCTTTTTCTGTCCATAACTCAAAGCAGAAACAGGCCAATTTCTCATCGCATAGAGATTACACATTTTCAACGCTTCTTCAACATTCTTTTCAATATCTTCTTTTGAATAATCATGCAATGTCAAACCTAAAGCCACTTCATCTTTAATCATATCTTTGACAATCATCTGATTAGGATTTTGCATCACATATCCAATCATTCCACCTATTTCTTTAATGGAATATTGCATATAATCTTGACCTTTCAACAAAATTTGTCCCTTTGTTGGTCTTAAAATACCACATAAGAGTTTAGCGATTGTACTTTTACCAGCACCATTTTTTCCAACAATGGCAATTTTTTCACCTTTTCTTATCTCAAAAGAAACATTGTCAAGGATCTGATGATCAGACTGATATGCAAAAGATAAATCTTTTACCTCAATAATCACATCTTGTGGCTCTTGAGGTTTTGATGGTATTGACTGATGAAAATCATCAATAAGCTGTTGACGATAAGGCTCAAGATCAATATCCTGGATATGACTAATATGATCAGGCTGTAATTGACATCCGGCATTTTTTAATGCTGTAATATATAAAGGTTCTCTAATACCATTTTCTTTTAACAATGGACTTAATAAAAGTTCATCAGGTGTCATATCAGCAATAATTTTTCCTTCCTGCAGTAAAATGACACGATCAACATGACGATATAAAACATCTTCTAAACGATGCTCAATAATCACAACTGTTTTCTTTTGTTCTCTATAAATACGGTCAATCAAATCAATAGCATCATTTCCCATCATAGGGTCCAAAGCCGCCAAAGGTTCATCGAACAGTAATATTTTCACATCATCATGCATGATACCAGCTAAAGCAACACGCTGTTTTTGTCCACCACTTAAATCATAAGGAACATGATTTAAGAATTCATGCATGTCTACCATTTTGGCTGATTGATATACACGTGGAATCATTTCTTCTCGTGGCATATTCTCATTTTCCAGTGCATATGCAATATCTTCACCAACAGACAATCCAACGAACTGAGCATCAGAATCCTGTAAAACTGTTCCAACTTGACTACTTAACTGAAAAATGCTAGATTGAACAACTTCCAAACTAGCAATTTTACAAGATCCCTGACATTCCCCATCATATGAAAACGGAATTAATCCATTGATACAATGAGCAAGTGTTGATTTCCCACAACCACTTGGTCCAAGTAACAACACTTTTTCTCCTTCATAAATCGTTAGATTAATATGCTTTAAAGTATCTTCAGTTTGAGATTTATATCGAAAACTAAAGTCTTTAAATTCAATGACAGGTTTTTTCATTATTCAGCTTTTAAGTTTCGACCACGAGAATTTCTACTAGCTAAAACTTTTAAAACTGGAATACCAATAACCAATAAAACAATAATATTAGAAATAGACCCAACAACAGATTGATATAAAGTAATTGTTAATTCTCCACCATACCATAAATATGTAAAGAATGGTGTCACCAATCCAAAACTAATACCACATCCAATCACACAAAGAATAGCATAAATAATCATATGTTTGACTTCAAAAATACCATCTTCAATATATGCCCCATATAATGGAAGTGCTCCAATAAACAATCCTAAAAATGCATTTCCAATAGACCAGTCAAACCAGAAACCTGAACCACTGATTAAATCAGCAATTACATTTCCTACTCCCGCAGCGACTGCAGCTGGAAGTGGTCCAAATAATCCCCCAACAATAACAGGAACAACCATAGCTGTTGTTAAACTGGTATTTGTAAAGATTCTAATTGAACCAAAATTCATCAATACACCAAATAATGCTGCCCCAATGGCAACCCCTACAATTGTTTTTGTATTCCAAACACCTATAAATTTTTCTAAAGTTGTCTTCTTACTCATAAGACACGCCCCTCTCTTTTTAATTATTTTTAAAATACAACAAAATAGTAAATCTTTCTCATTTTTTTGTCAATAAATTTATCTCTAACAAGCCTCATTGTTATTCATAAATTACTTTAGGTGCACGACGAATGCTGATTTTCCAATGAATACCCGTCCCAATGTTATAAGCTTTTGCAAAGCTTCCTTGATTAATAGCGACTGCCATATGATCTAAACTATTTGTGTATAACAATGTTTCTCCTGTTGATACATCAGCAAAGCTTTTTGCATAAACTAAAATATTTTTATAAACAATGCGATGTTCATGTTCAATACAAATCTCAACACGTTCACCAAAAGACACATGTAACTTTTTAAACATCTCTCTAGGAATATTTGTCCATAGACTACCAAAACGAACATCTAAAACATCAATCGTTCCATTGATGATATCATGATCCATCGTTGCTGGAATTGTCGTTAACTCAACAATAGAAGCCACATCCACTTTTGAACCAATATCTTCAAAAGAAATAATACCAGCTGCTAACTTAGCAGAAGTATAGGCATAAATATCTCTCCCATGAAAAGTATAGCTTTCCCCTGAATGAGGTAATCTATTTTTAGTTTCATCAATTTCTCTTGCTTCTTCAATTCCAATTATTTTTTTAATATGTGTTAATGTTCCATTATCAGGTGTAATCACATATTGCCCACCTTTTGTTTTAACCGCAATGCTTCTTCTTGAAGACCCAACACCAGGATCAACAACCGAAACAAAAACACTCCCTTCTTTCCAATAATTCACAGTTTGAATCAGACGATAAGAAGCTTCCCATACATTATAAGGTTGTATATCATGTGTTAAATCAAATATCTTTAAATTCTCATCGACACTAAATGCAACACCATACATAGCACTGACAGCTCCATCAACTAAACCAAAATCCGTCTGTAATATTAATGGTTTTGACATATTTTTTCCTCCTTCTTTTCTAACGTATTCTATTATACAAAAAAAATAGTTTTATTGAAAATATATTTTATCATCAACTATAATTCATCCCTATTGAAAATAAACGTATTAACCATCAAAAGAAAGATGTCAATAGATATCAAAACATGTTAAGATATGAATAAGGAAGTGAAACTATGTTATTAAATATTCAAAATCAACAGATTGAAATAGAAAAACCCATGCGTTTAGAAGACATTATCAAAACATATGATTCTAATCAGTCAATTTATGCAGGAATTGTTGATGGAAAACTATGTGAACTCACATATAGGATTGAAAAAAATGCATCCATTGAATGGGTTAAAAAAGATAGTATGATCGGTAAACAAATCTATGAAAGAACTTTGACTTTTGTATTTATTGTTGCAGTCAAACATCTCTTTAAAAATGCAAATATACATATTGAATTTACATTTCAAGATGGATTATATTGTTCTATTCAAAAAAATGAAAGTTTGACACCACAGGATGTCAATAAGATCAAACAAAAAATGTTAGAAATCATTCATAAAAAAGCAAAAATAACTCGTCATATATTACCAAAAAATCAAGCCATTGATTTTTTGAAAAAGAATCATTTAGAAGATAAAGCCGATTTATTACAATATCGTTCAAAAGATATATGCAGCATTTATGAAATGGAAGGTATCTATGACTATTTTTATGGTTTCATGCTGCCAGATGCTTCTTATCTTCACGATATTTCACTTCAATTCTTTGCTCCAGGATTACGCTTAGGACGTTATGATGTCACATTTCAACATTATAAACTCTTTCAAGTCATGAAAGAATATGAAGAATGGGGTAAACTTATTGATGTGGCTAATGTTGCGAAAATGAATGAAAAGATTATGAATGGTCAAACCAATGAATTGATGTTAATGTCAGAAGCGATGATTGAAAAGAAGTTATCTGAACTGGCATCATATATTGCGAAAGAAAAAGAACATTTAAAAATGATTTTAATTGCTGGTCCCAGCTCTGCTGGTAAAACAACATTTTCTAAACGTTTAGGTATTCATTTAAAAATCTTAGGAATGGATCCTATCACAATTTCTATGGACGATTTTTATTTAAACAGAACACAGACTCCACGCCTCCTAGATGGTAGTTATGATTTTGAAAACATTGAAGCTATAGATTTAAAATTATTCAATGAAACAATGCTTCAACTGATACATCATAAACCCGTTTACTTACCACATTATCATTTTCAAACAGGATTAAGAGAATACAACCAGCAGCCTACTGTATTATCTCCACGTCAAATTCTTATTATCGAAGGCATTCATGGACTGAATCCTCGTACGTCATACTATATTCCCGAAAATATGAAAATGAAAATATATATTAATGCTTTAACTCATCTCAATTATGATAATCATAATCGTATCCCGACATCAGATTATCGCCTCATTCGCCGTATAGCAAGAGATTATCAGTTTAGAAATGCTGATGCGACAGAAACAATCCGTCGCTGGAAAAATGTTCAAAAAGGTGAAGAACAGTACATTTACCCTTATCAGGAACAGGCAGATGTTATTTTTAATACATCTATGGTCTATGAATTAGCCATCTTAAAACCTATTGTTCAAAAATTATTATTACAAGTATCACCAAAGGAAAAAGAATATATAGAAGCACATCGTCTTTATAAACTCTTAGATTATTTTATAGCTGCCAAAGTTGATGTTCCTCAAATATCCATTTTAGCTGAGTTTATTGGCAACTCTATCTTTCAAGAATAAACACTTTTTAATATCCTTATAAAAAAAGAATCCTTTCATTCAAAATAAAGGATTCCATCTATAACCATTAAAGAATATAAATTATTTTCAATAAAAACAAACTTATAAAATCAGAAAATATTTTGGCAAAAAATTCAATCACATTGACACAAAACTGACTTGTTGTTTTCATTAAAGAAGAAATTTGATTATCGCTTGTATCTTGTAAAGTCATCGGTGATTGAATTTCTTTTTGTGAAGCGACATCTTCTTCAAACTGCTGAATTTCTCTTTCAAACAATGTCTGCGAAACTTGATGATCACCAAAAAACAGACTGATGACACATATTAGAAGTAAGACACAACATAAATCAATCCAAAACTGTTTCATGCACTCAAATATTCATCTAAAACCATTGCTAAAATATTTAATGAGTTTTGTACTTCTTCATATGTGTTTTCATTTGCTCCCACTTCTATTAACATCATATTATCAGTGACACCTTGATTATAATGACTTTGTTTAAGATAAACACCTCGACATATTTTAGGAATTTTTTCATTCAACATATCAGCCAGTTTTTCACAACGCTTATTAACTTCACTATAATGAGAACTTCCTTTTCCTACTACAAACATGAGTTTAGCATAACTTTTATTATCTACTGTTATAGTAGATAAACTTTTTTTAATAGAATCTCTATGAAAGTCAATAACCAAATCGTATTCACCATGTTCCTTGACAGCCTGTGATAAATATTTTTGTGATACTGTATATGATTTTGCATAATCTATATGATTTTTAGTTTTATACAACTCAAAATCCGTTGTTTCATAATCTACCTCATATCCTTTGTTTTCCAATAATTGCATTAAATAACGACTCCCTTCCTTAACCGACTTTGTCGCATATTTCTCACCTTGATGCGTATTATAAATATAAATTGATTTTCCATTAAGCTGTTTTTTGACATTTGTTGTTGTTAATGATGAAACAACATTTTCGACACTCTCACTATAAATATTTTGAAAAGGAAGATTCAATAAAATAACAATCACCACAATCAGCTTTAAAACAATTTTCATATTCTTATTCATGAATCCTTCCCTCCTTTTAACTATACAATGAAATATATGCAAAAAAAGTTCTTTTTAGTACATAAAAAGGAAATTCATTTTGAATTTCCTAATAAGTTAACTCATTGATGCTTGTTGATAATAGTTTTGCTAACATTTCAATATCAAAATCAATCTGTTTATCACTCATAATAAACTGATCTTCAATAGGATTTAAAACTTCATTTAATAATTGTATTCGCTTTTGTTCACTCAGTTGTCCTATCTCACCTAAAATTAAACGCCTTTGCACTTCATTAAGTCGTCCCTCATACCTTTTTCTTTTTCCTACCTTTAAAGCTGTAGACGGGTCTAAAGACTCTTTAAAATAGCCCTCCAATAAATTATAAACATCACTGACAAGACTTGAAACATGAATAACTGTTGGTACACCAATCGCAAGAACTGGTATACCCATTGTGGCTTCACTTATATTTTTACGATGATTGCCAATTCCACTTCCTGGATATATACCCACATTATTCATTTGAATGACACGACAGATTTTTTCATAACTTTGCGCACATAAAGCGTCAATCGCAATCACAAGATCAGGTTGAAATTCTTCAATCAAAGAAAGTAAAATATTAGCTGTTTCCATTCCTGTGTGTGCCATCACTCCGGGTGCAATACACATAGTATCATAATATTGATGACGATGCCTTTCTTCAATAGGATAATGATGTGTGGCACGTATTTGATGTAATGTTCGTGGTCCAATCGCATCACTCGTTAATGTTGGATTACCCAATCCTATCCATAAAATCAGTGGATCAATTTTCTTGACTTTATCCTTAATAAGTTGTGATAACTGTTTTTGAAAATGTTTAGACACTGTTTCATATTCTTGATAGTCTGGAAAACTAATTTCGATATATTTTCCAATATCATGAGGATAAAGTGAACTTGTCTGTAAAATCTCAAAGATTTCAATTGTGACATTTCCATCCTTTTTTTGATTATGTTTATAATCCTTATCTTTTGTTGCATAGGCTAATGATTCAATCGCTAAATCACTGCGTGTATAATATTTGTTCATATTCTCACCATAATAAGCATTACCAAAACAAAAAAAATCTAATCAATTATCAATAAAACATTGCATTTATCATCTATTTTTGATAGAATAACAAAGCATAAGTCAAAGCGAGGTGAAAAAGAATGGCAAACATGAAACAACAAATCAAACGTTATAAAAACGACAACAAAAAACGTTTAATCAACAATTCTTATAAAAGTGCTTTAAAAACAGCAATTAAAAATGTAAGAGCTGAAGTTGAAGCTGGAAATAAAGAAGCTGCAGTTGCTGCATATAATGTAGCTGCATCTAAATTAGATGCTTCTGTCAGCAAAGGAATTCATCATAAAAACTATGCTAGTAGACAAAAATCTAAATTAGCTAAATTAGTAAACTCTATCGCTTAATGAGATAGAGTTTTTTATTTGTTTAATATGTCAAGTTTTCCTGACACACTTTCATTTATGTTCTAAAATAAAAGTGTAAAGAAAACTTGTCAGAGGTGATAAAATGAATAAAGAAGATATTTTAAAAAAAATCAAAAAACAATAAATAAAGAATATGATTTTTTTCTTGACCAAAAAACAATTCCCATTTTAATATCAGTTTTTATCATTTTATGCTTCTTAATAATGATATTATCCTTTTTTACATCTTTTCAACAAGAAATCTTTTATACAACAACGACTCTTCTACTCAGTTTTCTTTCATCATATTTTCTAGCTTACTACTATTATCTACATTTATCTAAGTACTTATATATTGGACTTATTTTTCTTATTCTCTTTATATTTTCTATAAGTTATCTTTGGTTATTAATTTGGTGGGTGAAACATATGGATAAAAATAAAATTCTTGATTTATATCGTCACGAAAGAGATGAAAGACAAATCCAATGTCAAAGAAAAGCATTATTGAAAGGAATGTCTTTTATTATGATTGTGGCTTTTACATTTATATTCTTTTCATTTGAATTTCAAGAAATTCCTGCAGTGTACTATACTATTTACATTTTAATTATGCCAATGGCTGGACTATCATTAAGTATGCGTGGATGGTATGATAAAAATAAACTCTATCTTTTATGCGGTCTTAGTTTAATTGTTCTGTGTCTTATCAATGGTTATCAATATATATCTATCATGGTCGGAGTTTAATATGAATAAAAAATTAATATTTAAAAATCGTTTAAGAGAAATGAGAAATGAGAAATGAAAAAGGACTTTCTCAAAGTGAATTAGCTCAGATTGTTGGTGTTTCCAGACAAACTATTTCTTCCATTGAAAATGGTCAATTTAACCCTACCGCAAAACTTGCCTTAATTTTATGTATTGCCTTAGATCAAAAATTTGAAGATATGTTTTATTTTGAGTTATCAGTTTGACTTTTCAATCCGTTCATTTTATCATAGATGTATATTGAAAAGGAGGAAATTATGGAACGTCAAAATATAGATATCCAATATACATGGGATTTATCCCCTATTTATGCTCATCATCAAGATTTTTATAAAGATTTAGATAAAGCAAAAGAATTGCTCACTTCACTACTACAACAAAAAGATTTATTCTTAAAAGATGTGAATCAATTCTTAAAATTTCATCAAGAAGAAACAATGTTATCACGTTATATCCAGAAATTACATTGTTTTGCACATCTTCATTGTGATGTTGAACCAAACAATCAAGAATACCAGACAATGTATGCTGCAATTTTGTCATTCTATGATCAAGTTTCTTCGTCATTAGATTTCTATACTGTCATGATGATTGAAAACAGTGAAAAAGTGACACAGTATTTACAAGACGAACAATTAAGTGATTATCGTTATACAATTCAAGAAATTTTACGTCAAAAGAAACATGTTTTATCACAGGAATTAGAAACATTGGTATCAAAAACATCTACGATTGCAGATATATCATCACAAGTTTTTGATGCTTTAAGACTAGACTATGACCCTGTTCATATTGATGGTCAAGAAAAAACATTGAATAGTGCAACTTTAACTGAATTTCTTAAAAATAAGAACCCTGAAGTCAGAAAAGAAGCTTATCATAACTTCTTTAAAGAATATAAGAAATTTGAAAATGTTTATGCTGCTACACTTTCTGGAGTCATGAAAAAAGATGCTTTCTATGCAGATGTGAAAAAATTCGATGGACCATTAGAAGCCAGTCTATTTGATGATAATGTTCCAACATCATTATTCTTTAAGATTTTAGATAAAGCAAACAATCAATATCGTCCTTTATTTCATCGTTATAATGCTTTAAAAAAGAAAGTTTTAAAATTAGAAACAATGTATAATTACGATCTCAATATTCCTTTGGTTCAATACAAAACAAAGAAATATACAATTGATGAATGTTTCGATATTATTTTAGATGTTGTTAAAATCTTTGGAGAAGACTATGTCAATATCATCAAAAAAGCCAAAGAAGAAAGATGGATAGATTATTATCCACACTCAGGTAAACGCATTGGTGCTTATTCAAGTGGATGTTATGATACAAATCCTTATATTCTAATGAACTTTATTGGAGATTATAATTCACTCTCTACCATGATTCATGAATTAGGACATAGTGCACATACTTATTTATCATGTCACAATCAATCACCTGTCAATTGTGATTATCGTATCTTTGTGGCGGAAGTGGCTTCTACAGTGAATGAAACACTATTAATCAACTATATGCTAGAACATGCTTCATCACCTCAAGAAAAAGCCTATTTCCTATATGAACTTTTAGAAAACTGTGTTGGTTTAATTTTTAGACAACCTATGTATGCTGATTTTGAACATATTTTACACACATGGGCCAAAGAAGGAAAACCAATGTCATCACAAATGATAACAGATTTGTATGACAAAAAGAATGCTGAGTATTATGGGCCAGAAATCACAATGGATGAATATGTGGGTTATTCTTGTTATTATATTCCACATTTCTATTATAATTATTATGTTTATAAGTATACTCTTGGTATGACTGTCGCATTAGCGATTGTGTCACGTTTATTAAATGGTGATGAAAAACAAAAAGAAGCTTATCTTCGCTTCTTAAAATCTGGTGGCAGCAAGGACCCTGTGGATCTTTTAAAAGATGCTTTAGTCAATCCATTAGAAGATCAGCTATATGATGATGCTTTCCATTATTTTGAAACAATTCTTAATGAATTTGAAAACATTGTCTTAGATGATTCATCAAGCACTTTATCATAAAGTGGTAGACTTTTTAATCTACCACTTCTTTTTATGCACTTAGATAAATTTGTGTTATTTTCTTTATATCTCTTTCTTATGAATGAAGTCATATTTATCAGACTCCACCTTCTTTTATTCACAAGTGCTTTATCTCTTTTACCTTTTCAAAAGAATATTACAACTGGATGTGGCATGTTATGTCTTGGAATGACACTCATTTTATTTCCCTTTTGTACACCTGAAACTTATCAAAAATTGGGTTATCTTAAAAGCACTCAAATTGGACGTATTTTAGGCTTTCTTATTGAATTATATGCTCTTTTTATATTATTCTATTAATGACTGAAGCAGTGTTTCCACTGCTTTTTCTTCTTGAAATAACGGTATATCCAAAGGATAAAAAGTCCCTAAAACAAGTAAAATCATCAATAAAACAAAAGCGGCAACATAAATAATCCATGATGATGTATCAACATAGAAATAGACATAATAAGATAGACTATTTCCTACAATGATTGAAGTCAACAACAATAAAATATCAAAAACAAGACTCTCTATCCCTAAACCATAACGAACAAAATAATAAATGAATAACAAAGAGAGTAAACCACTCAAAAGGCCATAAAACATAGCTTTCATATATTTTTTGATATCAATATCCTTGAAAATATAAATCCATAAATAACCTAATAACATTGGGTAAACAAATAGTTTTAAATGTTCAAAAACACTTTCATTCGTTGCTGAAAAAATAGCTATAAAAGGATAAGGAAAAAAATCATAAAGAAAATGTAAAAGTGTTCCTACTAAAAACTCTAAAAAAGACAATAAAACAGCCATAATAATCACCAATGTATTGTATGCTTTCTATATTTTTTTATTCATTAACGACATACCCCATCTGTTTCATCAATGCTTTGATTTCTTTTTGACTTAATCTTTTTCCAATAAGATCTTGATCATTTTTCATCTTCATAAGTGATGTATGATCTAAAATCATAAATCCTTTAGATGAATAAACATATTGAACTTCATGATCTTTTCCATGATGTGTATATTGATTTTGTTCACTCATAAAAGCTTTTTTAGCATCCTCTTGTGTATAATAAGTATATATTTTTAAATATGGTCGATTATGTGTACCTGTCACTTGTATATCTGTCAGTGAATCAATTGTTGCATATGTATCTGAAAAATACTCATTCCAATTTCCTAAAATATGATTTTCTTTTTCAACATAGGGTTGAATTTGTCTTAAAACGTTTTGTCGATGTTCCATAATAATACGTATATCCTCTAAAGGATAAGGTAGAGATGCAATAAAAAACTGAGATATCCCTATCATTATTCCTACAAAAAACAAGAAGAAAGTAAACTGCACCCCATATAAATATTCAGATGGATATTTCTGTTTTGGTTTATAAATACCTTGATGTTGTTTCAAATAAAATTGAATACGTCGTAAATATTGTCTTTTGATTTCTTGAAGACGAGTCTTTAAAATTGTATATAAACTCCAAACAACAATCATACATATACAAAAAGAAATAACCATTGCTAATTCTAAATCAATCGCTGCAAAATACTTAGAAACAGGAAAGTATGACATAATATGATAACATATATCTAAACAACTATAGAAAATATTTCCGAATGGAATCATCTCTAAAACTGTTTTAAGTTTCAAGTTACTGACTGCATTAAAATTTTGCTGATAAAAGATCAGCAAAGCAAATGAAATATACATTGGCATAGCCATACTTCCTAAGATATTTTTGATCGTATTGGTGCATGTTCTTAAACATAAAATCATCTGTTCATGTTTTGTTAAATCTTTGATTGTTCCTTTCATATCTTCATGATGTTTTGCAATCAAAAGATAAGCTTGATAATAAAATTCAAAAAAATCCTTACGATGTCTTTTATGAATCATTTTTTCAAATGATGATTTGATATATAACCATGTATCATCTTCACAACAATTGAGATAATGATAGCTATCTTTTAAACTTAGTTCTCTTTTCTTTTTCTTAGTATCGTTCTTTTTAAAAAGACTCCATATATATAATGATGTATAAAACAAAATCAAAAGGATTGTTAAACCTAAAACACAAAACAAAAATGATGTTGATTGCTCTGTATAATTAAAAAGATTTGATAATGCAGGAAAAACAGTTTTTTGTAACGAAACACCTAAATCAAAACAAAACTGATAAATTCCATCAAAAACATGACTTGTAGTTAAAATAGAATTCACAAAAGTAGCACTAATAAATGCACCACATATAATAAAAAGACATGCAAAAAAGATCCACCCAATAATATTCAATACATCCCATACTCTTTGAATAATCTTTGCATATTGATATTGAAACATCTGCATTTTTGTCTTATTTTTGTGAGTGATGTCAACATAAACTTCTTCTAAATGCTCATATTCTTCTGTTTCCTTTAATCTTTTATATAATTCATCCACAAGATGTTGATCTTTAAAATCCAATATTTCTTTTAAATCTACCACAATTATCCTCTCCTATTTTTACACTATATCATATTTATTCATAAAATACTGAACGTAATCATTATTAGATAATTTGATGTCAAAATCTGCACTTAGTAAGATTCCATTACAACTCATTTATTTTTTAAAGAAGTTCGTGTATAATAAAAAAAGAAACGAGGTAAGATTATGTTAAGAACACAAACAAGATCATTTCAAGTCGGTCATATCACAATGGGTGGAAATAATCATGTCATTATCCAGTCTATGTGCAATACCAAAACAAAAGATATTCAAGCAACAGTTCAACAGATTCATGCATTAGAAAAAGCAGGTTGTGAAATGGTAAGAGTTGCTATCTTTGATCAAGAAGATGCTTATGCTATTCAAGACATTAAAAAACAAATTCATATCCCATTAATTGCCGATATTCACTTTGATTATCGTTTAGCTTTATTAGCTATTGAAAATGGTATTGATAAAATTCGTATTAATCCGGGTAATATTGGTTCTATGGATAAAATCAAAGCTGTGGTGGAAGCATGTCAAAAACATCATATTCCTATTCGCATTGGTGTCAATGGTGGTTCTTTGGAAAAAGATATTTTAGAAAAATATGGCAAACCAACTGCACAAGGGATGATTGAAAGTGCTCAAAAGCACGTTGATATTTTGGAGTCACTCAATTTTCATGATTATGCGATTTCATTAAAATCATCTAACACTTTACTCACAATAGAAGCTTATACTCTTGCCAGTCAAACTTTTGATTGTCCATTACATATAGGAGTTACGGAAGCAGGAACAAAGCTTGGCGGAACGATTAAATCAAGCTTAGGTATTGGAACATTACTTTATCAGGGAATTGGAAATACAATTCGTGTTTCTTTAAGTGCCGATCCCGTTGAAGAAATCAAAGTTGCCAAAACATTACTCAAAGAATTAGAACTGATTGATCATGTGCCTACACTGGTATCATGCCCAACATGCGGACGTATTCAATACGACCTCATTCCTGTCGCTAATGAAATTGAAGATTTCTTAAATAACATTCATAGCGATATTACGGTTGCGATTATGGGATGTGCTGTCAATGGTCCAGGTGAAGCCAAACATGCAGATATTGGTATTGCTGGTGGTGTTAAAGAAGGACTGCTTATTAAAAAAGGAGAAATTATTAAAAAAGTAAAACAAGAAGATATGGTTTCAGTTTTAAAAGAAGAAATATTAAAAATGGTTGAGAAGCAATGATGAAAAAAATCATTGCTTTTTCTTTGAAACTTTCATCTTGCATTGCTAAAGACATAGCAATAATACTACTTGGATAAAGTACGACTTTAAGCTTATTCTGTTTTATATCGTTATATTCTTTGCAAAGAGGAATATTATTTATTCTAGAAATATAATCCAAAGTCGCTAATAAATAAAAAAATCAGGATACCATTTTTTTCATAATCAATTCTAATCTGATTACTTTCTAAAAGCTCTACAACAAAGTTTGTATCTGTTATTCCTTGAATTTATGACAAACATTACTTTTAAATAACTCAAAATCACATCTTAAAGTATCTTCTATTAAATACTCTACTGTTAAATCCAAAGCTTTAGCTATTTTATAAACAGTTTTAGCACAATAATGTGTAAGTTCTATATTTTGTTTAAAAATATTTTCATTTTAATAAAGATAGATACTATTATTTTTAAAATTTCTTAGTTTGCTATGGATATTTAATTATGATTTGATACACCTTTTTCATTGTCATTAAAAAGCTGTACCTTCGAAAATATACTTTATTTTCGTTGATACAGCTTAATTTATTTTATTGGTTAGAAAATAACACTGATGGATAATATGGTGTATTGCTATCATATTGAAATGTTGCTTTGTATAATTCTTTACATGAATCCAAATCATATTTTCTAATATCTATTTTTCCATCTTCTGAATACATTGTATATATACCATCTTGGTTAGAAATCATTTTATCAATAAATGTATTAACCTCTACGATTTTCATTTTTCTATCATCGAGTTGTATAATACAAATTTTATTACCCGGTTGACTGTGAATGCCAGAAGATACATATAATTTATTTTTAAAAATGGCTATTTCATTAGGAATCATATCTAGTTCTATTTTTTCTAATTGCTCATTGTCTGAATCAAGGATTCCAATTGAATGATTATTATCTGAAGAATTAACAAAGTATAATTTATGATTATGTATTATTGCTTTTGATTGACTATAACCATAATCAGAAATATTGATTTCTTTTATCAAATGAAGATTCAACTCATAAACACATATATATGATTTAATATGTTCTTCATTATTTATGCTCTTAAATACTAATATTTTATCATTATAATCAAGAATTTCAGTCATAATATAATCTTTATCCGTTATTTCTTTTATTATATGACCTTTTTTATCTGATAATGTTAGATATTCTATACCATTACTATTATTTAATGTATATAATCATTTTTAATTATTGCATTTAATATATTAAATTTTGGAACGTCATACGTTTCCAATTTCCCAGTTTTAAAATCTAACGATGTAACTTTTTGTTCATTATTATCAAGATACAATCCATTAGGAACAAGAGTCATTTTACCATCTTTAATCATTGGAATATTCATAGAATCACCTAAAGTCGGCAATTTTTCATTTTGTCTATAAATCTCATTAAGATCATTGTCCAAATAAACAATATCAGAATCTTTTTTCTTTTCAGTTGTTATAATAAATCCAACCTGAAAATCCTTGTCGTATTGTTTATTATGTGTACATCCACATAACATGATAATAGTCATTAAAAATACAAAGTATTTTTTCATATATATCATTCCTCCACATTCATAATTATGCAAATAAATTTGTATATTTTGTGGAGAAAAAGTGAATTTTTTGTGGATATTTAAATATCTCAAAATAATAAACATATCAAACTTTTGTTGCAAAGTAATCATATCATGTAAGATGTCATGAATCTTGCTAAAACTCAATGAATGGTTTATGCTTACGAGAATATATTACAATCATAAATGACAGAATCTTGATTCACCCAAAACTTATAATCATCCGATTTCTGTCATATTAAAGAAGTCAAATATTGACGAATTTCATAAAAATATCTCATCTTTCTACAAATTTATACAGATGATTTCATTTTTTCCTGCCAATGTATCAACAGTCTAACTTTTTTGAAGTCCAATTGTTTGAGAAATAGATTCTATTAAACGATATACACAGAAAATATCATTTTTAAATGAAACTCTTATTAAAAAAGATTGCCCTTAGACAATCTTACTCTACTATAAATTTTGCACTGTTTAAAATCAATTGACTTGCTTGAATACGATTTAAATCACGTCTTAATCCTTCTAAATCAATTTTTTCTAAAATATCTTTTTTATCCATTTGATATTGTTGTGCCATTAAATCAACTTGACGATCAACATCTTCATCACTTGTCATCAAGTTTTCAACTTTAACAATTTCATCAATAATTGCTTCAAAAATAGCTTGTTGTTTTGCAGCTGGCATTAATTGAGCATGTAAAGCATCTTGATCCATTGACATCATTTGAAGATATTGTTCTAAAGCCATTCCTTGTTTTGCTAATTCATTTGTTACATACTGAACATGTTGATCTAAAGCTCTTTGAATATCTTCATCTTCTACTTCTACATCACTATTTTCAATTAATACACCTAAAACTTTATTTTCTTTTTCAGCATTTAAAGCTTGAATATTTTGATTTTCTAAACCTTCACGAATTTTCATCTTCAAATCATCTACTGTTTCCACATCTGGAATTTGTAATGATTTTACAAATTCCTCATCAAGCTGTGCTTTGACTTTTGAAGCAATATGATGAACTGTCACTTGAAAAACAACATCTGCTCCAGCCAAATCTTTTGCCCCATAATTTTCTGGGAAAGTCAGATTTAAATCTCTTGTTTCTCCTTTGGCCATACCAATCATTTGTTCTTCAAAACCAGGAATGAAAGAACCAGAACCAATTTCTAACTGATATCCTTCAGCTGTCCCTCCATCAAAAGCAACGCCATCTTTTAATCCTTTAAAATCAATTGTTGTGACATCACCATTTTCAACTGTTCCATCTTTTTCAACAAGTTGACTTCTTTGTGACAATAACTGTTGAATTTCTCTTTCTACATCTTCTTGATTGACTTGACGTGAAGAAATTGTCACTTCAATCCCTTTATAATTACCTAATTGATTAACTTTACTCATAATCTGAATCCTTTCTTTTAAAAACGTCCATATTCTATCATATTTTTTATCATCACTTCAAGCTTATTTCAAAAAAGTGTTCTTTTTTTCTGGAGTCAACATAGGATATATTTAAGGGGGCAAATATGAGAAATCAAAATAACGAGTATATATCAAGACTACAATTAGATGATTTTCAAGTTCTTTTAAAAGAATTTGATATTGAACTAGACCAATCTACACAACAAAGCATTCTCAATATGATCAAAAACAATCAATATGCTTTAGCACATGAACAATATCATTTTATTCTAGAAAACTATATAAAAAAATTGACAAGTGAATTCACTTGTCAAAAAATATTTGTATTACTCAATAGTTATTTTAAACCACTATTAAATGTCTGATGCATAAACATCTCTATTTCTTCACGATAAGGTGCTTTTCCATCAATATAAGGTGTTTCAAGAATCTTTGGAACATCTTTTAATTTAGGATGATGGACAATTTGATTCAATGTTTCAAATCCGATATAACCATAACCAATATTCTCATGACGATCTTTATGAGCACCACGCTCATTTTTAGAATCATTCACATGAACAACAAGTAAACGATCCAATCCTATCTTCTGATCAAATTCCTCTAAAATATCATCAAAATGTGTCAAATCATAACCCGCATCATGAATATGACATGTATCCAGACAAACACCTAATAATGAACTATGCTTTGTATTTTCAATCATATATTGAATCTGATCAAACGTTCTTCCCATTTCACTGCCTTTACCAGCCATTGTTTCTAAAGCAATATGAACTTTTTGATCTTCACGTAAAACCTCATTTAATCCCTTAACAATCTGCTTTAATCCTGCTTCATCTCCAGCTTTGACATGAGAACCCGGATGCAAAACAAGACGACTGACACCGATTTCTTCACATCGGGCAATTTCTTCTTTTAAAAAGCGCACGGCAAGTTCATATGTTTCAGGTTTAACAGTATTAGCTAGATTAATAATATAAGGTGCATGAACAACCACATCATCAATTGATATATGATGTTCTTTCATATATTCTTTTGCTTCTTCAACACGCAATTGACTAACAGGCTTACGAGCAGTATTTTGTGGTGCTCCAGTATAAAACATAAAAGTATTTGCACCATAAGATACAGCTTCTTTAACAGAACCCAATAACATCTCTTTTCCACTCATGGAAACATGACTTCCAATTTTCAACATTATTGTGCCTCTCTTTCTCTTTTTTCTCTTTGTGCCTGTTTTGCACGTTCTTTTTTCTGTCTTCTGATATCCTGTTTAATAATAGCTCTTTTTTCTTTATGAACCATTTCTTCAATTTGTCTTTTACGTTTCTTCTTATATCCCGGTTTGACTTTCACTGGCTTTCTTACAATAGCTGAAATCTTCTTTTCCAGTTCCGTTTGATGTTTCACACGATTTTTACGTTTTTGACGTTCTTTTGTTTGAACAAATTGTTGTCCCTTTAATTCCTTAACTTCAAAATGAATCCCTTTCTTTTCCAATTCTTCAACAATAGATTGATTAGATGTATCATACATATTATAACATTCACCTGTATATTTTCCTCGACCACAACGACCACTACGATGAATATAAAAATCAAGTTCAGTTGGAAATTCCATATTGATAATATGACTGACTCCATCAATATCAATACCTCTTGCGGCAATATCTGTCGCCACGATATATTGATATTCCATGTTTTGAATACGTCGCATCATTTGACGTCTTTCTCTTGGTTCCAGATTTCCATGAATTTCTCCAACTTTATAACCATCTTCACGTAACTGATGACTAAGTTTCTCAACTTCTTCACGTTTATTGCAGAAAATAATACAAATATAAGGATCAATCACATCAATAAGACGCTTTAACACATCATAACGATCACGATGTTTTGTTGGTAATAAATAGTGGGAAATATTTCGTGATGTAGAAAGATGTTCATCTATTTCAATGATTTTTGGTGCATCCATATATTTTTTAAGGAAAGGTCTTAACATTTGAGGAATGGTTGCTGAAAAGACAAGCATCTGCAAATTGTCTTTCATCTTTCCCAGTACTGCATCAATATCTTCTAAATAACCATATTCTAAAGTCATATCTGCTTCATCAACAACGAATATATCTGCTGTTGTAATCTTTAAAGCCTGTTCATCTAAAGATAAGTCTTTAATTCTACCCGGTGTTCCAATAACTAAATGAGGTTGAACATTTAACTTTGAAATGGTTTTTTGTTTATCTTTCCCACCAATAATTAAAGAAACTCGTAAATCTTTATTAAACTCAATAAATATTTTGGCTTGTTCATAGATTTGTTGTGCCAGTTCTCTTGTTGGTGCAGTAATAACTGCTTGAACACAATCCATTGATGTTTCAATCATATCCATGATAGGTATTAAAAAAGCATGTGTTTTTCCTGTTCCTGTCTGCGAAATACCAATGACATCACGATGTTTATACACAAGAGGAATAACAGCTTTTTGAATTTTTGTTGGTTCTTGAAACTGTAGTTTTTGTAATGTTTCCTTGATAAAAGGTTGAAATTGATACTGTTCAAATAATTTCATATAATATCGCCTCCTTTAAGCCATATGATTATACACTAAAATAAATAAAAATGCAAAAAACTTTGATACAATCTTATCTTTTCTTTAACGAATCTATCAAAGAAAAGATATCAATCATGACAACGCGATTATATACAATATTTCTGCTTTCTTTTCAAATGATATCAACATGTAAAAATGATAATATTATTTCTGTAACATTATTTTGTCTTGTATATTGAATTATTTATATCATGTTAGGCAGTAGTATCAATCTTTTAATTGACAAACTAAAGGTATAAAAAATCATAATTTTCTTTATGAAGACACAAGTATCATCTTTTTTCTTTTGGCATATCTTAACATAGGAGGTGTTCACTATGTATCCACAATATCCACCCTATGATTTTTATCCATATTATCCTATGATGTATCAAAAACCATCTCTTTTACAATCTATGCGATATTCACTTCATCAAATGAATTTAGCTTCAACAATTCAAACTGCTCAAAAAACATTATATACAGCTAATCAACTCATTCCAATCATTCATCAGTTGCAGCCTGTTTTACACAATGCCAAAACAGCTTTTCGTGTTGTCAAAGCTGTGAAAAGTATGCAATTTGATGATATAGATGAAGATATTGATAAAAATGTACATGTGGAAACACAGCCATTTGAAAATATGTATCCAACAAAAAAGCCTAGTTAGGCTTTTTTAAATGACACAATATATCTTGATGATAACCATAAATTTCCAATAATGCGATAGCGTTCCCTACTGTACAACGTCCTTTATGAATTTTATAGTCACAAGACAGCTGTTGATTGATAATTGCATCACGGAAACAGTATTGATCAATATCTTGAAATTTTTCAACTAATGATAAATCATGGGTTGTTACCAAAACAATGGATGATGATTGAAATAAATAATTTAAAATAGCCTGTGAAATCATGACACGTTCTGTTTCATTTGTTCCCCTTAGTATTTCATCAATAAAAATAAGACAATCTTTCACTTTCACATCATCAATCATCGTTTTTAATGTTTTAATTTCTTTGACATAATAACTATCTCCTGATGTTAAATCATCCTTCATATGGATAGCACTATGAATCGTAAAATCATAACATATCCATTCATCAGCAAAACAAGTATGTAAAGTTTTTGCCATAACCATGTTGACACCTATCACTTTTAAAAACGTTGATTTCCCCGAAGCATTTGAGCCTGTAATCATGCATGAATGAGATGTTGTAAAACTATTTTTCACAGGATTTTTAATCAATGGATGATATGCTTCGACAAACGATATTTTTTTCTCATCAACAAATACTGGTAAACATGTCTGTTCATGTTCACGTAACAACAAGACACTTAAAGCTAAATCAGCGATACCAATATACTCATAAATCAACATCATATGTTTTTCTATATCTTGGCGATGTTTTAAAAGCGTAAAATACTGGTGTAAAGATATAAAAAGAAAACTTTGGATAGTTTGGGTGAAATAAAAGACATCAATTTTTGAAACTTTAGAAATCATGCGTGTCAAAAAAGTATATCTTTTTTCTTTTTTTATAAAACAAAGGGCATCTTGAATGATAGACTCTGGAAAAACATGATGATTGATAAGACGTGAAAATGTTTCAACCATACAACAATAACTCATGGTTTCACTCATTATTGTTTGTATACGCTGACTAAAATAAGTATGTAAAGCAACCATTATCCCAAGATATAAAGAAAAAGGGAGCCAAATATTGTGACCAAACACAAAAAATGCTAAAAGAAATAAAAGTGGACCAAAACTTAAAACTTGAATCAATCTTTTTTCCCATAATGTAAAAACATCATGATGATCAAACAATCCTAAACAACGATCATATTCTTTGCTTAACTGATATAATTCATATAAAGTATGTGATAAAATCTTTTGATCTTTATAACGTTCAATCATAGTTTCTAAAAGCTGATATTCATATTTTCCTGAAACCATACGTCCATACATATATTCTCTACCAATATTCGTATAAGTATAATCACATTTTTGTAAAACTTGGCACAACTGAAAATCATCAATTTCTTGTTGTGTCAAAGCATATTGATTCAGTTTTTTCGCATATTCCTGATTCCACTCTACATCATTTTTTGCCATCTGATAACGGAAAAGATGCAATAATCTTTGATGCATCCAAAGATTCCATAACCCTTTTAAAATCATAACACTTAAAATCATCAAAATAACAACTGTCCAAAAAATCCACATATCATTTCACCTCATCTTAATTATATATCCCTGCCCTTAGGGTAAAGCAACTCCTTTTTATACTTTTGATAGATTTCATATAAAAGCAATCTCAATCTAGAAGAAAAGTGGATTGCTAAAATCAAAAGTATAGCGAAAGAAGCAAAAAGAGATAAAAAAGAATCATCAACAAATAAAAATAAAGCATAAATCAAAAGTGATAACCCCACCACTATTTTTTCAAAGGGGAGAATTGTTTGGGTAGAAGAATTGATTTCTTTCAATTGCTTAGCTTGTTCTAAGTGATGACTTAAATATTCTAATGACTGTTTTTGCATGAGATTTTCTTTGACCTCATCAATATATTGTAAAGATGTTTCCATCTCAAAAATCTTTTTTTCATATTCTTCTTTTTTAAAATCAAAGATATCATATTGATGATGAAAAAGGATATCTTTGATTTGAGAAATAGAAAAATCAAGTTGTCTTAAACATTTAATCTGTATTAATCTTTCAATATCTTTGTCTTGATAAACACGATAACCATATTGATCTTTTTGAGACTGAATTAATCCTTTTTGTTCATAAAGCATTATTGCTTTTTTAGATAAATTGAGTTGTTGAGAAACTTGTTGTATATGCATTTTTATCACCTCATTCCATTATATAAAGATTTCTTCATCATCACAAGAAATTATGTTACAATGTTGATGAGGTGAAAAACATGCAAGTGAAAGCAATTACGCCTAGAGGTTACTGCAAAGGCGTTGTTCGTGCCATCCAAATGGCTAAAAATGCTCAAAATGAAAAACAACCTATCTATATTTTAGGTATGATTGTTCATAACCAATATATTGTTGATGCACTAAAGAAAAGAGGTATTCAAACAATTGATATCCCTCATTTGACACGTCTAGAACTTTTAGATCATGTCCATGAAGGTACTGTTATTATTACCGCTCATGGAGCAAGTGAAAAGGTTTTTCAAAAAGCCAAAGAAAAAGGTTTAAATATTATTGATGCATCATGTTTAGACGTCATTAAAACGCATGATTTGATAAAAGCAAGACTTGATGAAGGATATGAAATCTTATATATTGGAAAAAAAGGTCATCCTGAAGCCGAAGGAGCTATTTCTATTAATGAGAAAAAAGTGCATCTTATCACAAAGAAAGAAGATTTACAGAAGATACCTGCCAATCAAAAATATGTCATAACCAATCAGACAACAATGTCATTATATGATGTCTATGATTTATGTGAATATGCCAAAACCATTCTTCCTCATGTCCAGATTGAAAAAGAAACTTGTAAAGCAACACAAATTAGACAGGAAGCGATTAAGAATATGGATGAGGATATTGATATTGTTTTTATTGTTGGTGATCCTCATTCTAACAATACACAAAAACTGGCAAGTATTGCCAGTCAAAACAAAGAAGTTCATATGATTGAATGTCTGGATGATTTGAATATTGAATGGTTAAAAGGCAAAAAAAAGGCTGCTGTATCATCAGGAGCATCAACACCAACCTATCTGACTAATCAGGTCATTGATTTTTTAAAACAGTTTGATGAATCGAACTCTCAGACTTTTGATAAGCAACCTATTGACTTTACAAAAATTCTTGATTAAATGCATGGAAACATGCATTTTTTATTGTTCAGGTAACCATTTGACTTTGTGATAATAAATCATAAACATAATAGCTGCACTGATCCATGTGACAGGCCATCCAAAGAATACAAAAAACACATCATTTGTTATAGAGGTGATAATGGCTAAATAAATTTGACGTAATATCACAAAGTTAAAAACCATAATATACATTGGAATTGATGATTTTCCTGCTCCTCTTAAAACACCATTATAAATTTGGACAATTGGTAAAACAATATAACAAGTGATAAAGGCAAATAACATCTTCCATCCTGCCTCAACAACAGCTGGATCACTATTAAAAATACTAATAACGTTTTTACCAAAGAAGAATAAGAAAATAGCCATCGCTCCAACAACTGCAAATGTCATCCACAATGCAATCTTTGAACCACGTTTGACACGATCAAAACGTTTAGCACCAATATTTTGTCCAACAAATGTTGTAATCGCCATATTGAAACTTTGTAAAGGTAAATTCACAAAACCATCAATACGAATAGTTGCTGAATATCCTGCGACAACATCTGAACCAAAGGCATTGACATAGGATTGAACCACAACATTGGATAAAGACACAATACTTTGTTGTAATGCGGTTGGTAAACCAATAGTGATAATACGTTTTAAAATAGGTAAGTGAAAACGTATATCTTTGACTTTTAAAGCATAAACTTCATCACTTTTCATCAAAACAATACAAACAAGCAATGCACTTAATGCTTGAGAAATATCTGTCGCAATGGCTGCTCCGGCAACACCCATATGAAAGACTCTTACAAATAATAAATCTAAAACAATATTTGTTAAACAGGCAACAACTAAAAAATAAAGTGGTCTTTTGGAATCACCGATTGCACGTAAGACTCCAGCTCCCATATTATAAATCAATGCAAAAGTTATACCTCCAAAATAAATCGTTAAATATGTGGATGATTCTGGAAAAACATCAGCAGGTATACCAATGAGATGTAAAAGTGGATTTGTCAAAAGTACACCTAATATCGTTAAAAATATAGCCATCACGAGGGTTAAAGCTGCTGAACTGTGAATTGACTGCTTTAATCTTTTTTTATCGTTAGCACCATAATATTGTGCAATAACAACACCTGCTCCTGTTGCTAGACCCATAAAGAAACCAATTAACATATTGGTAATGGGTGAAGATGCCCCCACAGCAGCTAATGCCTGTTTAGAAACATAATTTCCTACAACATATGCATCAACGGTATTGTATAATTGTTGAAATAAATTTCCTATCAACAAAGGAATAGAAAACCAGAATATAGATTTTGCTATACTCCCATAAATTAAATCTGTAGATTTTCGACTCTGATCCATCCTTTTCTCCCCTTTCCCTATACAATCAATTATTGTACTCCTGTTTTTTATTTTTACAATACTATAAATCTACAAAATCTATGGTTCTTAAAGAATTTATATTTTGGATAAGAGCTTGTTGCATTTCTATTTCAACACTATATGGATAAGATGATTGATGTGCTTCTAATTTTTGATCAATCATTAAAGCTTCTTTTTCATGATGTTCAATCCATCTTTCATAAATAGATAAAGTGCGTAATCCCACTAAATAAGACTGTATATTTTTTTGAAAATCAATACTTAATGATTGATATAATGGAATCGCTTTTGAATCATTACCAAAAATCATTTCACAATAAAAAGCACTTCTAAGAGTGCTTCATTTCTTAAAGATAGTCTAAGAAGTCACGGGGTTTCCCAAAACGAATAAGTTTTACGGGAAATCTCTTTTTTTGTTTTCTCTTATGCTGGTTTAAAATCACGGGAAATTCTATAATGGTATTATCAGGATATATCTTCTGAAATCTATAGAAAGAAAAAAAGATGAAACCCTCCCGACCAAAGTTGAGTCTCATCTTGTCCTAACGACAATATGATAATATTAAAAACCAGCAGAAAAATCAATACCATTAATCAAAAAAATTATTCCAATGTTATCTTTTCACTGGATTTGTCTCTTCTGTCATGTCCAAAATGCTCTCATAGAGGCTTGTCTGTTCATGGCTACTATAAAAGAAACTTCAAGGACAGCTCCATCAACATCCAGAGAGTCATATGCCCTCATTGCGGCAAAACTCATGCGCTGCTTCTTTTTCCCATGATTCCTTTCCTATCTGCTGTCTCCTTCGATGATATTGTTTCCATTCTTTCTGATTCAACAGATCATCTTATTATCGAACTGTCTCACATATACTATTTCATCGTTAAGCTTGGCAACTGCCCAATAGATGAACTGCTCATCTATAAGAAATTTTCCAGAAAACTGTATTTCTCTTTTCAAACCACATGACCTTTATGTCTTTCTGCTTCCATTTCCTCTATCATGAAGATGTAGAAAAAGAAAGGACGGGATGTTTTATGAAATTACAGATTCTATTGGCTTTGGATGGTGATGACGATGTGTGATAATACCACGACCATGTCCAGCTGCATCATTTCCCAGAATGATTTCCTTGTTTTCTTCAATATCGAGGACAAGGATATCGAAACATTCGATATCCATCATCAAAAGGATGGTATCTATATTGATGTGACACTGAAGAAGAAGCCCCACCAGTGTCCTGTCTGCCTCAACATGACAGACAGAGTCAAGGACTATAGTGTCAAGCATATCAACCATTCCATACTGACAAACAAGAAATGCATCATCAATTACAGAGCTCGCAGATATAGATGTCCAAAATGCCATAAGACATTTATGGAGTCCAATCCCTTTACCGTTGCTGGCTCAAGAATCTCTCTGGCGACTGTATATAATATCCTGGAGGATTTGAGAAAGCCAAACATGACATTCAGGGATGTGGCCGAACGATACCACATATCCCAGACAACAGCTGCACATGTATTTGACTCATTTGTCTCCATATCAAGAAGACCTCTGCCTGAGTATCTGCTGATAGATGAGGTCTATGCATTCAAGTCTGCTCACAGTAAGTACGTATGCGTTCTTGTCGACTTCGAAACACAAAATATAGTCGATGTCCTTCCGTCAAGAAGAAAGCAAACACTCATGGATTATTTCTTCTCCATTCCTCTTGAGGAAAGGAAGAATGTCAAAATTGTTTCCTTTGACATGTGGGAAACATACAGAATCGTATCGAAAATCATGTTTCCAAATGCAATATGTGCAACCGACCATTTTCATGTGAAGCAGGAATTTGGAAGAAAAATTGACAGAGTGAGAATCGATGTCATGAATAAGTATTATTCCAGAAAAAAATATCTTGAGAAGAAAAAAGAAAAAACCAAGACTGAAAAGCTTGAGTTAAAGGAAGCATCCAAGCATTACTATGCATTAAAGAAATGCAACTGGATGTTCTTCTCCAATGACAATAGAATATTCGACCCTAACGAAAAGAAGATATACAATCATACCCTTGAGGGGTATTACAACTATTATGATATCCTTGAGTTCATGGTCAGACATGACTCTGTACTGGATCTAGCCTATGATCTTAAATATGAGCTGGATGAATTTTACAGCAGATCCAATGAAAAAAACGCATTGAAGAACATAGAAGAGCTGATCATATCCTTCAGGAATTCCCAGATCAAGGAAATGATGGATTTTGGGAATACACTGGTCAAATGGAAATATGAGATTGTGAATTCATTTGTGCCGGCAAATGGAAGACGCATATCAAACGGCCTGATTGAAAACAGAAACAAATCCATCAAGCTGCTGAAACACAGTTCAAACGGATACCTCAACTGGCATCGTTTCAAGACAAGAATCATGTACAGTCTCAATAAAGACTCAACATATCACCTGTATCCAATCAAAAACAAGGGGGATTTTACAGAATGATGACAAGAAAAAAGATTTATACACTGATTGTGGACAATCATGATGTAAGCATTATCAGCAGACAACGTCTGCTGGAAGACATACTATACAGACTCAATATGATATACGAATATGCAGATGAACTGGATGACTTGACTCAGGAAATCAATCTGAAGTTAGATAAACTGATAGAAAAAGCAGAAAAAAAGAACCATGACCCATCATCAGATCATGATTCTCCTATACAGTTTTAAAATTGTGGGAAGAACAGCCTTCCCACAATTTCTTATAATCCAAAACCCCACAACCCCGTGTTATTTTAGATTACCTTCTTAAATATTCAGCATTTCAACAAATGTAAATTGACCTTGATCATAATGAAAATGTAAAATACTACAATTCCCTAATTTTTGACCATTCAATAATTGTTCAGGTTTCCCTAAATGTGATAAAAAACAGCGACAAGCTCCAGCATGTGATACAGCTAAAACAGTTTGACATGCATCCTGTTCCATAATATCCTTTAGCGTTGTTACCATTCTTTCCATAACCTGTAATCTTGTTTCTCCTCCATAAATAGGAAAGAAATCATCATATTTATCAACAGGAGGATTTAAATCTTCACTTTCACCTTCAAACACACCAAAATATCTTTCTTTAATTCCCTTTAATCTTTGATAAGGTTGATGAGTCACAAGTTCAAGTGTATCACAACATCTTTCAGCCGTAGAGCTATAACAATGATCAAAATGAATATCTTTTAATAATTCTCTTGCTTTTTTAGCTTGTTCTATACCCTTTTTAGTTAATGGAGAATCACACCATCCCTGTATCTTTCTTCTTTGATTAAATAATGTTTCACCATGCCTCATTAAATATAAATCTTTCATATTCCATACCTCCATAAATATTATAGATGAAACCTTGACCACACTCAAGACAAACGACACTATAAAGAAAAACACTCCTAAGAGTGTTAAAATTCAAATTGTTATTTCATCAATTCATTTTTCTATAAATTCATCTTTATATTCTTGAAGATATTGAATAAGAAAATGATAACATTCTTCTTCTACATCATTGTAGTAGTACGCATCTATTTTATTTAACTGCTCAGACATTTTCGAGTCACTATACATTTCTACAATCTCACGAGGATAAATCTCCTGTGCGTTCTTTAAGTATTGATAGCTATCATTCAACTTTAAAGTTTGTAAAGTATGAAGTGTAGATTCAACAAATTCATAACCATTATAAAAAATTGTTCAATACCACCATTCCCTGTTTCTCCAAGAAAATGAAACATCAGCCAAAAATTCCTTTGATATTCATTTAACCGATCCAAATCATAGCCATAATCACAAAGTTCAGATATTCTTAACCAGACTTGATCTACCGATTCTTCAGTCATATTCTGATTGAAAATATCTTCTAATGGTTCTTTTGATTCTTAAATTCCACGAAAAATATCTGTGGCTATTTCTTTTTCTAATGGTGAAATTTTTTGACTTGACAAATAAAAATAAGCAATGATAAAAAAAAGGCAGCAATCAAACCAATCATTATTTTCTTCATCTTTAAACCTTAATAACAGCTTTCCTGATATTCTATAACATGATCATTTTGATAATAAATTTTAGCACTATGAAAACGATCATCTTGAATCCATTCAAAGAAATGATAATCTCCTTCCCACATTGGTAAATGAGGAATTTTCTCATTATCAACCCATTGAAGATCACCTTCATCACACTCATGAAGTTCGCCACTAAATTCAGAACACGTATAAACAAACATGCCCTCATCTTGTCCATGATACAATTGTGGAAACACAACAAAGCCATGAAGCTGAAGCTTTAGCGCAGTTAAACCCGTTTCTTCATAAATTTCTCTTTTCATACATTCTTCCACGCTTTCACCAGCCTCAAATTTACCACCAACACCTATCCATTTTCCACCATTAATATCATTTTCTTTTTTATTACGATGAAGCATTAATGTCTGATTTCCTTTTTGGATATAGCACATTGTTGTTAAAATCATTTAACGGTAGTGATAATAATCAGGAGAACTTCCCTCTATTATCTCTACATTCACTTCCTTTTCTAAAACTTCTTTTAATTTTTTAACCATTATTTTTTCAGCATGATGATGAATATCAACGAGTAAAAGATGATAATCAATCGCATTTTTCGCATGGCGATATTTTGTATCACCTGTTAAATAAGCATCCACTTTTCCATAGAACTGATGCATAAAATCAGCTCCACTGCCACCACATATGGCTATGCGCGATACTTGATCTACCTGCCCAGCATATTGAAAATGCTCTAAATGATATGTATCTTGAACATGATCAAGGAATTCATTCATAGCCATTGGTTGATTCAATGTGGCTATACGTGTAATCTGATCTTCTCCACGTTTGATATCATGAACCCCTAATGCTTCAATCAACCACTGATTCATGGATACATTATCTAAAGCTGTATGTGAACTATACACAACAATATGATGTTCAATCGCTTTAAAAATAAATGCACCCATAAAATCATCCTGATCAATATTCACAATAGGATCTAATAAAAATGGATGATGTGTGATTAACATTTGACACCCTTTTTCAATGGCTTCATTGATTGTCTGTAAATCGGCATTTAAAGCAATCATTAACTTTGAAACTTCTGTGTCTTGATCACCAATCTGCAATCCACATTTATCCCATTCTTCCTGTAATTCTAAAGGATAATGTTTTTCCATGATTTCTATAATCTGTTTAGCTTTCATTGATTTCACCTTCTATCATTTCAATCATATGTGATACTTCCTGATAACGAGGATGTGTCGGTTCTAAAGAAGTCAATATATTTTGATGAATTTCTAATTGTCTTTGCCATTTTTGATAAAATAAAGCATTTTTCTTTTGTCTTAAACATGGTCCAAAATAGAAATCATTTTCGTTATAGGATAATGTTTTTGTTGTCTTTTGACATACAATAATTTCATAGATATGATGAGCATCTTTCACAATATCTTCATCAAGAATTTCAAAATGATGTAAAGACAGATACTCACGTAAAACTTCCAAACCAACATTCGCCTGTAGGAATAATCGCTGATCTTTTATATAATCAGGATATTCATTGAGAATATCAACAATCAGTTTACCTCCCATACCACATAAACTGATCATATCTACTTTTTTATCAAGAAGTGGCTGTATTCCACTTCCTAATAATGGAATAACCTTATTTTCTAGATGATAACTTTGAATCGTTTCTATAGATGCCTGTATCGGTCCTTTTGCAATATCACAGGCATAAGCCTTTGAAAAGTCATGCTGACTTACCAAATAACAAGGTAAATAAGCATGATCTGTTCCAATATCCCCTAAAATATGTCCATGTTTATATTTGATAATCAAGTCCGCAATGGCTTGTAATCTTTTTGATAGTTTCATATTAACGATCTAAGAAATCCTTTAAACGTTTTGAACGTGATGGATGTTTTAACTTTCTTAAAGCTTTCGCTTCAATCTGACGAATACGTTCACGTGTGACATTAAATTCTTTTCCAACTTCCTCTAATGTTCTGGTACGTCCATCATCAAGACCAAAACGTAAACGTAATACTTTTTCTTCACGATCTGTTAATTCTAATAAGACTTCATTTAATTCATCTTTTAATAATTCATTGGCTGCATAATCATCTGGTGACATAGCCCCTTCATCTTCAATAAAATCACCTAAATGAGAGTCATCTTCTTCACCAATAGGTGTTTCTAAAGATACAGGTTCTAATGATATCTTTTGAATTTCACGTACTTTCTCAGGTGTCATGCCATCCATTTTTTCTGAAATTTCTTCAGCTGAAGGTTCACGACCAAGTTCTTGAATCAACTGTCTTTGAACTCTTGTCAGTTTATTAATCGTTTCTACCATATGTACGGGAATACGAATTGTTCTGGCTTGATCAGCAATTGCACGTGTAATAGCCTGACGAATCCACCAAGTTGCATAAGTAGAGAATTTAAATCCTTTCGTATAATCAAATTTTTCAACAGCTTTAATAAGCCCCATATTTCCTTCTTGAATCAAATCAAGGAACAACATTCCTCTACCCACATATCTTTTCGCAATAGAAACAACTAGACGTAAATTGGCTGCTGCCAATTTCTTTTTCGCATCTTCATCACCATCTAAAATACGTTTTGCTAATGAAATTTCTTCATCATGACTCAATAATTCCACACGTCCAATTTCTTTTAAATACATTTTGACTGGATCATTAATTTTCACATTGCTTCCTAATTGATTAGAGTCATCTTCTTCCTCATTATTATACATATTAACAGTATCCCCTGTTAACATATCAAAATCTCCACCAAAATCTAAATCATTGACATCATTATCAATATCAGAATCCAAATCATCTAAATTATCCAAATCATCTAAACCTTCTAAAGCTTCCAGATCATCCAAATCACTTGTCATACCACTCATAAGCTGTTCATCATCAAGATCATCTAAAGCATCAAAACCATCTTCAATTAAAATATCATTATCTGTAATGAAAGCAAGTAAATCTTCTGCTGATTCATCATCTAAATCATATTTTGTTAAAAAGGCATCCAAATCATCCTGTGATAACTTTCCACCCATTGCTTCAGCTGTTTCTTTGATTAAATTTTTTAAATCATCCAATGTAACAGGTGTTGCTTTCTTCTTCATATCTTTTTTCATATTCCTTTTTAGTGACCTCCTAATTTTACAATTTCATTTAATATTTGAGCCTTTTGTTGAGGATCCAAAATATAACGAAATTGTTCTAATAACTGTTCTTTTTTCATTCTTTTTGCATTCTGTTCTATCATTTGAATATAGTCATCTATAGCTTGTTCCTCATATTTTGCAGGTAACGGTGATTGAGAAATCTCTATCACAGTTTGTATCAATTCTTCTTTTTGTATACTATTAATAAAATCAGCAATCTCTAATTGATTATGATGACGATAATAGTCAATAATATAAGAAGCAATGATACGATATCGATCATTGTACATAAATCCAGCTTTTGCTTCATATTTTAAAGCTACGCTTTTATGATTTAACATATAAAACAACAAATCATGTTCAGCTTGTTGATATTTATCTTTTAAATGAACTACCTTTTTTTTAGGAACATTGACTTCATGATGAAATTGAGGTTGTAGACCATTGATTTGTTGATGAATCAAATCAACAGAAAAACCTGATTGTTTCGATAAAACATGAATATAATAATCTTGATCTATAGGATCATGAATTTTCGCAATTTCATAACACATTTTTTCTAAGTAATTTTTACGATCATCATAGTTCTGTGAATCAATTTTCTGATATTCAAAATCCATTAAAAACTCTATTGGTTTTAAAATCTTTTTAAGTGCTTCATGTAATCCCTCTTGACCATGTTCTTCATAAATTTCATCGGGATCATGTCCATCTGGTAAAACAACAATGGAAACTTGAAATCCAGCTTCTTCCAGTTCTCTGGCTGCTTTACCCATTGCTGCCTGTCCTGCCTGATCTCCATCCAGACAAAGACGAACATGATGCGTTAAACGACGTAAAGCTTGAATATGACCTTTTGTTAAAGCGGTTCCCATAATCGCCACTGTATTTTCAATACCTGCTTTATACATCGCAATAACATCCATAAATCCTTCCAGCAAATAAATAAACCCTGCTTCTTTAACAGCTTCTTTACATTGGTGATAATGATATAAAACCTGCCCTTTGATAAAGATATCTGATTCGGGCGAATTCATATATTTGCTTTCAGTCTGTGTTGGTTTATAAATACGACCACTAAAGCCAA
Source organism: Massiliimicrobium timonense (assembly GCF_002160865.1). Classification (GTDB taxonomy): domain Bacteria; phylum Bacillota_I; class Bacilli_A; order Erysipelotrichales; family Coprobacillaceae; genus Allocoprobacillus. Next base: position 18,882 of record NZ_NFLJ01000018.1, on the reverse strand, counting down.
CCACCTGTCCTTGCTGATTATAGAGGGGAAACATAATACGATCTTGAAAACGATCAAAATGCTGATAGGATTCTACAATCAAACCAGATTTAACCATATCTATTTCTTGAAAACCTAGTTTTTCAAAAGCTTGATATAATGTTGACTGTAAAGGAGCATAACCAATTTGAAACTCCTTTATTAATTCATCAGAGAAATGACGTTTCATTAAATATGTTTTGGCTTCAAGCCCAAGTTTTGTATTCAAATAATAACTATAAATTTTCTGTGCCTCCTCGTGCATTTGATAGAGTGTGGCATTTTCTTTAGAAATCGGTCTTGTTTCGACATCTAAATGATAATCACTCAAATCAATATGACCCATTTCGGCAACTTTCTTCACGGCTTCTATGTATGATATTTTCAAATATTTCTGTAAGAAGGTAAAAACATTACCCCCTGTTCCACAAACAAAACACATAAAAATCTGTTTATCTGGTGAAATCGACATAGAAGGATTTTTATCGTCATGAAAAGGGCATAATGCCACGTAGTTTCTTCCCTTTTTTTGTAAAGAAAGATATTCGCCAATCACATCAACAATATCAACACTTTGTCTAATTTCATTAATTTTCTCTTGTGATAGACGTGCCATATATGCCCTCCTTCATTAAAAACGAATCTTTTTTGCAATATAGTCAACCAATTCATCAATTGGTAAACGAATCTGTTCCATTGTATCACGATCTCTTAATGTGACAGACTGATCATTTTCACTATCAAAATCAACAGTTACACAATAAGGTGTTCCAATCGCATCTTGACGACGATAACGTTTTCCAATTTGTCCAGCCACATCATATTCCACATTAAATTCTTTAGCTAAAAGCTGATAAACTTCTGTTGCTTTTGCACTCTGTTTTTTTGTTAGTGGTAAAACAGCCACTTTCACAGGTGCCACAGCTGGATGAAAATGCATAACTAAACGTGTTTCTTTTTCTAATTGTTCTTCTTCATAGGCATCTGCTAAAACAGACAAGAATAAACGATCTGCTCCTACTGATGGTTCAATAACATATGGTAAGTATTTCTGATTCGTTTCAGGATCTAAATATTCAAGATTCTTTTTAGAATATTCCTGATGTCTTCCTAAATCATAATCTGTACGATCAGCAATTCCCCATAATTCACCCCATCCAAATGGATATAAATATTCAATATCACTTGTTGCTTTAGAATAGAATGATAATTCTTCCTGTTCATGATCTCTAAATCGTAAATGATCCTTATTTAAACCTAAATCCAACAAAAATTGCATACATTGTTCTTTCCAATAATGGAACCATTCTAAATCCGTATCTGGTTTTGTAAAGAATTCTAATTCCATCTGTTCAAATTCTCTTGTTCTAAAGATGAAATTACCTGGTGTAATTTCATTTCTAAAAGATTTTCCAATTTGCCCTATTCCAAAAGGCACTTTTTTACGTGAAGTTCTTTGAATATTTTTAAAATTGACAAAAATTCCCTGAGCTGTTTCTGGTCGCAAATAAACAACACTTTTTGCATCCTTGACAACACCCATATATGTTTTAAACATCAATTCAAACTCACGAATATCTGTAAAATCTTCACTTCCACAATCTGGACATTGAATATGATGTTCTCTAATAAATGACATCATTTTTTCTGGTGACCATCCATCACTATGAATGTCAGGATCATAATCTTCAATTAATTTATCAGCACGATGTCTTGTTTTACATTGTTTACAGTCAATCAATGGATCACTAAATCCACCCACATGACCACTGGCTTCCCAGACACGTGGATTCATAAAAATAGCCGAATCCAATCCCACGTTATATGGTGACTCTTGAATAAAACGTTTCCACCATAATTTTTTGATATTATTTTTCATTTCAACACCTAAAGGACCATAATCCCAAGTGTTTGCAAGTCCATCATAAATCTCTGATCCCTGATAGACAAAACCTGAATTTTTCGCATGAGCAATTAATTTATCCATATCTTTATTTGCCATATTTATACCCCTTTTATCTCATTTTATACCTATATAAAATAGGAAAGACCTAGCAATAGCCAAGTCTTTTTATTTTTATATTTACTTCGTATTTATACCCTTATAGTAGTCATTTGTCAACCAACGATGAGTGTACCCTATAAATACGTTCTCTCATCAAGCCAATCTAAAATACTTTGATAAACTTTCTTTTTTTCTTTTTCAAAAAGCAATGCATGACGTTGCCCTTTGAAAATATGGAAAGTTAAATCTTCAATTGGTATTTTTTTATATTTTTGAATCAATTTTTGAATATGAGCATTCATAGGATCATTTTCACCTACACCAATATAAATAGATAAATAAGCAGGAATCTTCATGATGGATTTATCACTATTGACATCTTTAATCATCTCAGTCATATCACGATAACCCTGAACAGTATAAGCAAAATGAGCCATTGGATCATCTAAAAACTTCTTTCTTTCATCTTCATCACTTGTTAACCAATCCATATCATTTGTCATATGAACTCTTTTATTCAAATAATGACGTATATAACGAGAATATTGCTGTGCCTTATAAGCAGGTCCTTTCCAAAACTTTAATAACCACAAATAGATGCGTTTGAAATAAAAGAAATCCACCTGCGAAAGTGTTCCTAATAATAAAGCTCCTTCAATAAAATCACCAAAATCACTCATATATTGGCGAATGAGAATAGAACCCAAATCTGTTCCTAGCATAAAATAAGGAGAATCTGGATATTTTTCTCTAATAATCATCTGTAAACGATGCATGTCTTCAATCAAATGAATAGGTCCATCATGTTCACCAAAATAGCCCTGTTCAAAATCAATCAAAGAACGTCCATGACCGGCAAAATCACTCACCACAACAACATAGCCATGACTAGCTAAAAAAGATGCAAAATGTTCATAGCGACCCGCATGTTCACCTAAACCATGATGAATCTGAACAATGCCTTTCACACGCAAAACAACTTGAGGTTCATAAATAAAATAATGAATGCTGATATGCATGGATGATGTGAAAACTGCATGACGTTTCATATTATGACCTCCTTTGAAGTGGGCGTTTTTGTCCTTTAGGCTTAATTAAACATTTCTTTTGAAAACCTATTAAATCAGTTCTTTTTGCCAACACTAAAGCTTCATAAACAAGATGATAATTTTGTGGACGACGATACTGCATCAAAGCTCTTTGCATGGCTTTTTCTTTTGGTGTTTTCGCAACATAGACTGGACTCAAATCACGAGGATCTAATTCGGTATAATACATCGCTGTTGATAATGTACCAGGAGTTGGATAAAAATCTTGAACCTGTTCTGGCTGATGATGAATATCTCTTAAATACTCTGCCAGTTCGATAGCACTGTTTAAATCACTGCCCGGATGTGAAGACATAAGATAAGGTACAAGATATTGGTTCTTATTCATCTCTTTATTGAGTTGTGTATATTTTTGAACAAATTTTTCATATAACTCACGATGAGGTTTTCCCATCTTGTCTAACACTTGATTACTAATATGTTCTGGAGCCACCTTTAATTGTCCACTGATATGATATTGTACAAGTTCCTTAAAAAAGCTGTCATCTTGATCATACATCAAATAATCATAGCGAATTCCCGAACGTATAAAGACCTTTTTGACACCATCTAAGCTTCTTAATTTTCTTAACAGCTTCAAATAATCTTGGTGGTCCACTCTTAATTGACGACATGGCTGAGGCCATAGACATTGTCTAGTTGGACAAGCTCCATGTCTGGTTTGTTTTTGACAGCTAGGAAATCTAAAATTAGCTGTTGGTCCACCGACATCATGGATATATCCTTTGAAATCTGGCTCTTGAATCATCTTTTTCGCTTCTTCAATCAAAGATTCATGTGAACGTGACTGAATGATACGTCCCTGATGAAAATTCAATGCACAAAAATTACAGGCTCCAAAACAACCACGATTACTAATTAATGAAAAACGAACTTCTTCAATAGCGGGTATATAATCATAACTTGGATGATATGTTCTTTGATAAGGCAAAGCATATGTATCATCCATTTCCATCTGTGTTAATGGTCGATTTGGACGGTTTTGTACAATGTAAAACCCTTCATAAGGTTCTACCAATGTTTTCGCATTGTAATGATCAGTATGGCGATATTGAATACCAAAAGATTTCGCATATTCTCTTTTATCATGAGTAATATCATGATAAGAAGGTAACATGACATAGTCTTGTGAAATCATAGATAAATCCTTCACTTTAAAAACCGTTCCATCCAAATATGTTAAATAACGTGCCTCTAATCCCGAATCCAATGCTTCTGCAATCTCTATAATGCTGTTTTCTCCCATACCATACATTAATAAATCTGCCCTTGCATCTACAAGAATAGACTTTCTGACTTTATCATCCCAATAATCATAGTGTGCCAGACGTCTTAAACTGGCTTCAATTCCACCAATTAAAATCGTCGCATCGGGATAAGCCTGACGTACTTTTTGGCTGTAAACAATCACGGCACGATCTGGACGATGTCCCATTTCACCATTATTTGAATAACTATCTTTCTTTCTTCTTTTTTTCGATACACTATAATGATTCACCATTGAATCAATATTCCCACTGGAAATCAAAAATCCCAGACGTGGTTTACCAAAACGCTGAAAATCATCTAAACGACGCCAGTCTGGCTGGGCTAACATACACACTTTAAAACCACGACTTTCTAAAATTCGTGTAATAATCGCTGCACCAAAGGATGGATGATCTACATAAGCATCACCACTAATATAAACAAAATCAGGCTGTTGCCAACCTCTTTCTAACATTTCTTCTCTTGTCACTGGTAAAAATTGTCCCATATCATTTCCCCTTCACTTGTTCCTATTATACACCAATTTGTTTTGAAGAAAAATAAAATTGTGTAGAAATTCTACACAATTTGATGAATAAAACGTGATGTTTTCAACTGAATTCCCGTATATTCCTCTATCAGTGTTTCCATTAAAGGAACCAATACAGAAATAACAGATGAAGATACATGAATATGATCAATAGCTTTCATTGGAATTTTATGGATATGACGAAAAGCCTTAAGAACTTCATGAGAATATAATGGGTGATGACCCAGATGTTCACGACAGACAAATCCTCCATCTTCTAATGAAATAGAAACAACCTGTGGAGAACGACAAAAGACACATCCATCAACATCTAAAGAAACACCATTATGATCTAAGATAAAAACATTAAAAACAAGATAAACCAACAAAGGCATATAACCAACATCTAAAGCATGTAAAGCCTCATATAAGATTTCATATTCTTTTTCTAAAGGCTGATTTTCTTCTACATAACGATAATAATATTCTAAAATATATTGTCCAACAATCTCACTTTCAAGGTTTTCTTCAATATGTCGAAAATAATTCACGGGTGAAGCTTTCATCAATGAACTGAGTCCTTTTTTAAGATGAATCGTCAGCTCACTTAACATCATTTCCTGACATCCTCTTGCATTTTTACTTGTCATCTTTCTAATGCCTCGTGCCAGAACACTGATTTTTCCATACTCACGGGTATAAACATGTAAAATCATATCATTTTCTTTATAAGGTGTTTTCTTTAAAATAATCGCTTCGACTGTTTCCTCATGAATAGTCGTTTTCATCATAACCAAACTCTCTTAAATACTTTTGTTTATTACGCCAGTTCTTTTCCACTTTCACAAATAATTCCAGTGTTACTGGTGTCTGTAAAAAGCGTTTCATTTCACGACGAGCATTTTGTCTGATTTTTTTTATCATGCTGCCTTGTTTTCCAATAAGAATGGCTTTTTGACTTGGGCGATCCACGACAATCGCTGCCATGACATGCACTCCCTGTTCATCTTCTGTCATACTTTCAATCACAATCGCAACACTATGTGGAACTTCTTCATGCGTAAAATAAAGAATCTTTTCACGAATAAATTCAGCCATAATAAAACGTTCTGGATGATCTGTAATATGATCTTTAGGATAATACATCACACCTTCATGAAGATCACTTTTAATAATTTCTAATAAATGTTCTACATTATCTCCATTTAATGCACTGATAGGAATGATTTCTTTAAAATCAAACATTTCTTTCCATTGTGCCAATTTTTGAACCAGTTGTTCTTTAGACAATAAATCTATTTTATTTAAAATCAGATAAACAGGTCCATCAGCTTCTTTTAAACGATTGACAATAAAACGATCTCCCTTACCAATCTTTTCATCAGCTGGCGCAATCAATAAAACAATATCCACACCATAAATACTATTTAAAGCATTAGTATTCATAAATGAACCTAAACCATCCTGTGGTTTATGAATACCCGGTGTATCCATAAAAATAATCTGTGCCTCATCATCCGTATAAATCCCTTGAATGGTATTACGTGTTGTTTGAGCTGTTGATGATGTAATCGCCAATTTTGTTTTTAATATATGATTTAATAACGTTGATTTTCCAACATTGGGACGACCAACAATACTTACAAATCCTGATTTAAATGTCATAAACTTTCTCCTGTAAATGCACGTGGTAATAACGTCTGCATATTTGTCACTTCATAATAATCTTTGTTTCCTAAAATAATAGGTGTGAGAGGATTCATTAATTCTGCCAGTACCTGTCGACAGGCTCCACATGGAGAGATTAAAGGTGTACAATCTCCCACAATCGCTAAAGCTTCGATATCATCTTGACGATATCCTTGACAATAAGCTTGAAAAATCGCATTACGCTCTGCACACATAGTTGAACCATAAGCTGCATTTTCAATATTTGTCCCGTATATTCTCTGTCCATTTTTTAACAACAGACACGCTCCCACACGAAAATGTGAATAAGGAACATAAGCATTCTTAGAAGCTTCAAACGCTTCATCTACAAGTTTTTGATAATCCATATTTAACCTCTTTCTATTCCTAACTGATTTAAAATTTCTTTTTGTAAACTAAACATTTCTTTTTCTTCATCTTCATTCATATGATCATATCCTAATAAATGCAAAAGACCATGCGTCATCAAAAAACACATTTCACGCTTTAAAGAATGTCCATAATCTTTGGCTTGAGCACAAGCATGATCATAAGAAATAAAAATATCTCCTAAACTTCTTGGCATTCCTTCTACATAATATTGTTCATTATCTTCTAAGGCAAAACTAATCACATCTGTCGCACGATCAATATGACGATAATCACGATTGATTTGATGAATCTGCCCATCATCAACAATCACACAAGATAATTCAACATCATCATCCAACTGTAAAGTTTTTAAAGTTGTTTCAATAATTTGTTTAAAAACATCTTCATAACTTTCTTGACATAAATGTTTTTCATCTTCATATACAAAATCAATATTCATTTTCTCACCCTTTATTTCTTTATTTTTCCTTTTTCAATTATAACACATTCCATATCCTTGTTCACTATCTTTGTTTGATGGTTCACCATAATATAAATCTTTCCCTCATCATTTTTCAATAAATATCGTAAAATCTTATTAGCCAGACGGGTATCTAAATGCGAAAAAGCTTCATCCATAATCAAAACATCCCATTCACGACACAACATACGAATCAACGCAACAACCTGTCTTTGCCCTAAAGACAAAGGACTTCCATCTTCATTTAAGACGATATGAAACATATCTATAAGCTGTTCTTGATTGAAAGTTTTTAAATAAAATTGAATTTTCTTTTCATCAGGACATAAAAAATTATCTTTTAAAGTCATATGTAAAAAAGTTGGTGTTTCATTTAAATAACCAATATGCTGATGTAAAGATGATAAATCAATCTGTCTTAATTCCTGTCCATTCATATAAATATCTCCCTGATATGTATCATCCTGTCCCATCAACAGTTTTAAAAGTGTAGATTTTCCACTACCGGTTGCCCCTTTAATCCAAAGATGATGATGAATATCTAAATCAATATGTTCTAAAACTGGCATTTGATACCCATAGGCATAACTAACATCATCATAACGAATAGATGTAATAGACTGATTCAAGGTTTCTAAAGAAGGTTGTTCATCAATTTCAAAATTCTTATATTTTTCATAAATCAAACTGACCTGTTTATACTGACTTGCTAGTGTCACGATATTTAAAACTGGTTGAATACAATAAGATACAAGCATATAAAACATCATCAATTGCCCCATTGTCATTGTTTTTTGAGAAAAGAAATAAAATCCTAAACATAAAATCATTCCATAACACAAAACAATCATATATTGGACAAGAGAATGAAATTGATTTAAGAATAATGCCTGTTTTTCTTTTAATAAAGCTTCATCCAAATAAATATGATAACTTCTTTCTCTTTGTCTTTGAAACAAATCAAAATAACAAATCAAACGGTGGTTTTCAATCAATTCCAAGACATGATGCCCAAAATGAAAATGGGCTTCCAGATAATTTTTATTCAAAGTCTGAAAATCCTTTAAACGACGATAACTCATCAAAACAATAATCAATAAAACAACGCTCACAATACATGTCATCCAAATATTTAAAAACCACATTCCTATCCATAAGACAACAAAAAACATACCATCTAAAAAAAACTTTTCAAAACATTCTAAACTCATTTCTGTTAATTCAAATAAACTTAATAATTGACTTTGAATAACACCATCATCTTGACGATAAAAAGTTTCTGGTTGTTTCAACATATTCATAAAAGACTGAAAAACATAATCTTCATCCATTGCTTTTTGTAAATGAATCATTTCTTTCATTTTTAACTGAGAAAGATATGTACGCATCATTTCTAAAAAACAATAACCTAAAGAAAGCACAGCCATATAGAAAAAAGGTGTCTTTAAATCAATATAATCAATTAAAATTTGAAAAAAGTAACTGCTGCCATAACCAATCAACGCAATCCATAAACCTTTCCATAAAAAGGATGTCAGATACTTTTGATAAGACAAAAACATTTCCTTTAAAAACTGAAAATAACTTTTATAACGTAGTTCAGGAACACGACCAACATGTTTAATCACAATCACAAAACGCCCGAAAATGTCTTCCACATCTTCACGATACAAAGTGATTAACCCTCTGGCTGGATCACCTATGATAAACTCATCATCTTTGATTTCATACAAAACAACAAAATGTCCTAGTCCTGCTTCAATCATATATAAAATACAAGGACATTTTACTTCTTTTTCCACATCATCTAAATGTGCTTCATAGGCTTTAGCTTCAATCTGATAGCTTTTTAAACATTCAATCATTCCTTTGATTGAAATACCATTTTGATTCAATCTGGCTTTCTTTTTAATGTTTTTGATTTCATCATGAAAATGATAATACTTTAAAATCATCGCAATACAATAAGCACCACATGCTTTTTCTTCATCTTGTAATTCTATTGGATATTTGTACATAGAAAAACCCCCTTACTTTTATATACGCAAAAAGTAAGAGGTTTTTCTTCTTTTTATGACAATTTTTTTAAATTTTTTTTCAAAATATCAATAAATGCATCGACATGTTCACGTTGAATAATAAATGGTGGTAACATACGAATTACATTTGTCCCCGCTGTCACAACAATCACACCATCATCCAATAAAGAATGCACAACTGGTTTTGCTTCTTGATTCAATACCAGTCCCTGCATCAAACCTAAACCTCGACGTTCAACCACACAATCAAATTCATTGACAACTTCATCTAAACGCTGAATCAGGTATTGTGAAATTTCCTGTACATGGTCTAAAAGGTGTTCTTTTTCCAAAATTTCAAAAACAGTTTTCACAGCCATACAAGCTAATGGATTTCCTCCATAAGTACTTCCATGATCACCAGGTTGCATAGCCTGTGCCCATTTTTGGTTTGCGACAAAAGCACCTACTGGAATCCCACAACCAATACCTTTAGCCAGACAAACAATATCAGGCATGATATCATATTGAAAATATGTCATGATTGTTCCAGTACGTCCCATACCACTTTGCACTTCATCTAAAATCAGACAGATATCATGTTCATCACAAAGTGCTCTTAAAGCTTTCATAAAAGCCTGATCACAAGGATAAACGCCACCTTCACCTTGAACAGGTTCCACAATAATAGCAGCAGTACGTTCATTGATGAGATTCTTAACACTTTCAATATCATTCAAAGTGGCATATCGAACTCCTTCAATTAATGGTCCAAAGGCTTTTTGATAGGCAGGATTTCCTGTCAACTTCACTGAACCGGTAGAACGCCCATGAAAAGAATGATGAAAAGAAATGATTTCACTATCTGCCTTTCCATGTTTTAAATAATAATACTTTCTTGCCAGTTTTAATGCCCCTTCTGTGGCTTCAGTTCCAGAATTACAGAAAAAGACAGCATCTAACTGTGTGGCTTTTTTGACTGCTTCGGCCGCCTCCACAGCAACTGGTGTATAAAAATAATTAGAAACATGCATTAAAGTATCTATTTGTTTTTGCAATGCTTCAACATAGGCTGGATAACGATAACCTAACGAATTGACACCAATCCCGGCATAAAAATCTAAATAACGACGTCCTTTGGTATCATAAAGATAAACACCTTCACCTTTTTCTAAAACAATATCATAACGTCCATAAGCTTTTAAAAAAGCTTCTTCCCCTCTTGTATACCAACCTTCCATCATTAAACCCCCTTTATATTTTTGACAATTCTTTCATATAAATCAATCGCCTTGATTAATACATCTTCATGAAAGTTAAATGTTTCCGTATGCAGTCCACTTTGATAACGATCACACTTTGTTCCAAGAAAGAAGAAAATACCTGGAACAGCCTTTTGATAAAAAGCAAAATCTTCCGCTAACATCAAAGGTTCATCTAATTCCATATAATGATCTAAATCAACACATTTTTTCCATTGTAAATACAACGATGAAGAATTAATGACTGGTGGATACATTGGTGGACAACTCCACTCAATTTGACATTGATAACTTTGCATTAAGCTTTCATGAATCGCTTGAATATGTTTTGTCATTTGGTGAAAAAGAGATTCATCATAACAACGCAAAGTTCCATGCATCACTGTTTGTGTCGCTACACTATTACGGGCTGTTCCTCCTTCTATTTGGCCAATATTCAAAACAACTGGCTGAAAAGGAGAAATCTGACGAGAAACCATTGTCTGATATTGCATATAGGCCTGATTGGCTATCATAATACTATCAACACCATCTTGAGGTAATCCTGCATGAGCCCCTTTTCCATGAATAGTGACATCCAGTTCTCCACACATTGCCATCAATGGTCCTTTTTTACAGGCAATCATTCCTTCTTCAATCAATGGCATCAAATGCATACCAAAAATCGCTTTGACATTGTATTTTTCAAAAATACCAGATTCAACGACAAAACGAGCAGCTCCCGGTGATTCTTCAGCAGGTTGAAAAATCAAAAGAATATTATAATTCAATGGTTCTTTTATAATTTTTAAACGTTTTGCAAATCCCAATAATGCACTCATATGTCCATCATGCCCACAGGCATGCATACATCCAGAATGTTTAGAAACATAATCGACTTCATTTTTTTCTTCAATCGGTAGACCATCTATATCACTGCGAAAAGCAAGTGTCGATAAACAGCCATTATCAATATAAACAATTGTTCCAGTATCCACAATACTTTCCCATTGATATCCCATTTTTTCCAATTCATGACGCAAATACTTTGCTGTTTCATATTCTTTTAATCCCAGTTCAGGAATCTGATGAAGCTCTCTCCTCCAACGTTTGACATCTTCCATAATTTCACCTTAAATTTTTCTTAAATCATCCATTAATTGTGTCTTTTCTTTTGTTTCATCTGTTTTTTCTTCTTTAATGATACGTGCTGGATTTCCTGCAACAACAGCTCCAGCTGGCACATCATTTAATACAATACTTCCTGCACCAACAACAGCCCCTTTACCAATACGAACACCTTCTACAACAACTGCATTCGCACCAATTAAAACATCATCTTCCAATACAACTGGTTTGGCACTAGGTGGTTCAATAACACCTGCTAAAACTGCTCCGGCCCCAACATGACAATGTCTTCCAACTTCAGCACGTCCACCTAAAACAGCACCCATATCAATCATTGAACCTTCACCAATTTTCGCTCCAATATTAATCACAGCCCCCATCATAATGACCGCATTATCTTCAATTGTCACATTTTCACGAATAAATGCACCCGGTTCAATACGTGCATTGATATTTCGCATATCCAACATTGGAATCGCACTATTACGACGATCCTGTTCTAAATAAGTATCTGTAATTTGATCTTGATATGTTTCTAAATATTTTTCAACATTTTCTAAATCACCAATTAAAACACGACTTGTTCCTGTTCCAAAAACTTGAATAGATTCATCACAAGGTAAGTCATGTCCATTGACATAAACTTTTACTGGTGTTTGTTTTTTTGCATCTCTGATATATTGAATGATTTCTTGTGCTGTACTATACATTTTTAAAATCCTCCTCATTTATGATTCCTTCAAATACCGTTCTTGCTGGTCCTTCCATGAAAATATGACCATCTTCATAATCAATATGTAATACTCCACCTAACAGTTCCACATCAACCTGCCTTCCACATAAGCCATTAACATAACTGGCATACATCACTGCACAGGCACCTGTTCCACATGCCATTGTTTCTCCTGAACCTCTTTCCCAGACACGCATTTTTAAACGCTCTGGACTTACGACCTGTACAAATTCTGTATTAACAGATTCGGGAAACATCTGATTTTTTTCAAAACAAGGACCAATGTCCTCAATCGCAAAATCAAGTTGATCAACATAAGTCACAACATGGGGATTTCCCATTGAAACAGCGGTACAATAATAAATATTTTGATTAATTTGCAATGGTTCATTAATCATTTCCGTTTTTTCAAAAAGACAAGGAATCATTTTCACATCCAATGATGGTTTTCCCATATCTACTCTGACAGATTGCACCGTTCCATTTTCAACCTTTAACCAGACTCTTTTAACTCCAGCCAATGTTTCAATTTCCAGATAAGTCTTCTCAGTTAAATGATGGTCATAAACAAATTTCGCAAAACAGCGAATCCCATTACCACACATCTTTCCTTCACTGCCATCACGATTAAACATACGCATCAAAAAATCATAATTTTGAGAAGGAAGAATCACAATCATCCCATCACTGCCAATTCCAAAATGGCGATCACTGATACGTGATATAAATGCTGGTGTCATAATGACATCCTGATGAATACCATCAACATAAATATAATCATTTCCAATGCCTTCCATCTTTGTAAATTTCAATGTTTTTCACCTCATCTTTTTGAAATATATTAACATTTTTTTAATATAATGAAAAGTCTTTTAAACGAATTACATATATTAAAATAAGGTGACATTATGAAATATATGTTTAAAAAAATCAACCAAATCCTATCCATCTTTTTATTCACTTTAATCATTATGATTCTTTATTACCACTTTGCATATTAAAAATAACGGCCTAGCCGTTATTTTCATCATCCTGTTCTTGAGATGTCTCTTGTACAATTGTTTCAGTCTGAATATCATCTTGTGGGTGAGTATCTGTATAATCCTCAATCATAGTTTGTTTTGTTTTCTTTTTATTTTTAAGTATGAAAGCAATAATTCCAATCACAACAAGAATACCTATACCTACATAAACATATGTCATATTCATTCCTACTGATTTAGGAGATGAAATAACAAGTTCATTATCCTGATGTCCATTAGCTGATAATTCCAATAAATCAATAGTGACATTTTGTCCATCCACTGTTCCCATGTTAGATTTGGCATTGCCTGGCATTTTGACATTGATCACCATTTCTAATCCTAAAGCCTTCATTTTATCTACTGAATAACCTGCAGCATCAGACAATTGTGCATCCATCTCGTTTTTAAAATCATCCAAAGGCATTCTAAAAACAATGCATTCTTCACCATCAATTGTTTCTTCACTGATCATCGCCTGCATTTCACTCGATGTCATGTCAGCTCCTTCAATATGAACTCCAGCCCAATCTTTACCATCAATACTTTCCTCAATCGTTGTGATCTTGGCATCTTTCATATCCTCAGATGACAACATTTCATTTTTCAAATCTTCAATAGCCTCATCAGCCGATGTCCCAGACATTGACAATAAAGATTCTTCAAACAACAAGTCCATTGATCCTGTAGCACTTTTATCTGCATTCACTTCAAAATTAATTTTCATTTTCATACAACCTGTTAATAAAAAAACAGTCAATACAAGCATGAAAACTTTTAATATTTTCTTCATAATTATTCACCTTCCCCATCCTTATTGTAACATAATCTCCATTAATAGACATACATTATCATAAAAATACAATCAATATTTTAAAACTTCCTCATAAAATCATTATATGTTATAATTTTGACACTATAAAAAAGGAGAATGCAAATGGGATTAACAGAGTTTTTAAGATTAGCCATTCCTTCAATAGGATTAGCAGGATTGATTGTTTTGATCGTGGGAGGAATATATGGATTTTATCTTCTTTATCAAAAAAAGCAGGGTAAAGATATTCATTGTTCAATCAAAAAATTGATTTTAAGTGGTATGCTTATTGGTTATGTGATTGTTGTGATTCTGGCTACACTGACCAGTAGATCTCATTTTTCTTATGAACAAAAATTCAGTTTCGAACTATTCAGTTCCTATCGTATGGCTATCAATCATTTTCAACTACGTGAATGGCGTAATATCATTTTAAATATCATCATGGGTGTGCCTTTAGGCATCTTATTACCATGTTTATTTGAAAAAATGAGGCATTGGTGGCTGACATATCTTTCAGGACTATTGTTTACACTATTAATTGAAACAACACAACTGATCACACATCGTGGTATTTTTGAAATGGATGATATTTTGAATAATACTTTGGGATGTATGATTGGTTTTGGTTTGTTTATTTTAAGTCATACTTTATACCAAAAAGCAAAGAAAAAACCTATCAAATTAAGACCTGTCATTATTTCTCAGTTTCCTCTCATTTTAACAATCCTATCTTTTGTTTATATATTTATATCTTATTCATATCAGGAATTAGGCAATTTAACACAAGCTTATTATAAAAAAGCAGATATGTCACATATCGAAGTCATAAGTCATGTTCCACTCTCTCATCAAACAAGCTCACAACCCGTTTATAAAATCAAAACATATAGCGATGAAGACTATAACACTCTCGCAAAGACTATTTTTCAAAAGCATCAGGACATCATAGATGACAAGAAAACAGAAATAAACAATCATAACATTTCTTTTGTATCCAAAAACAAAGACATAAACATCTTTATTGATAAACAAGAAGCCACTATGGATATTACCTATCCTGGAGAATTTCAACCAAACACGCAAAACTTATCTTGGCAAGAAGTGAAAAAAATCATTGAAAAGGAAGGCATTTCTATTCCAGAACAAGCAACTTTTACACAAATAGATACAGGCACCTATGAATTTTCAATAAATACAAACACAAGTCAACAATATATTCAAGGTTATATTTCCGTTCAAATCAATCAAGATCATTCTCTTTCCTCTCTTTCTTATCAAATAAACTCCTACGATATTTATAAATCTTATCCAATTATTTCCGAAAAACAGGCTTTCCAATATATTAAAGAAGGACAATTCAATCAAGATTGGATGCTCTCTTTAGATAACGAAATCATTATTCATTCAATCAAACTTGTATATAGAGAAGATTCAAAAGGATATTACCAGCCTGTTTATCAGTTTGGTATAGAAAATGATCAACTGATTTATATTCCAGCTATCCAATAATCAGCCATAATGAAAAAGTCTATCTTTAAAAATAGACTTTTTCATCATATATATTTATAAATCTTCAAAAGAAATCAGTTCTATATCATGTTGTTGAATAAATGTAGCTACCTCTGGGTTCATGAGTGAAGCAAATTCTCTTGCTCTTTGAACATGATAACTGCTCAAATCTAATAAAGTCTGATCAACATAAGCAGGATGTAAAGCCAATTCAATCATTTCTCTTTTTTCATCAAGAGCTTTCTCAAATAATTTTAATAATGTGTTAACTGTTCCATGATCATAAAAATCTGGAATATGGCATGGTGCATAGACAATACCATGTTCTTTTAAAATACCTTCTATCTGCTGATCTTGAGCACGCATAGGTAAATGATATTTTTGAGCTAATTTCATAGCTGCCTTAAGTTGTTTTGGTGTCGTACAAACATGGAAATCAATATGATCAGGTTTAAGCCCTGTCGCTAAAAACTTATCCATCTGTGCCTGATATTCTTTATCCAATTCACTTTGATCACTTTTTTCAATAATTTCTGGATCACGATAAAAATGATCATTTTCATCCGTTAAAGTTTTTAACCCTTTGACCACAGAATATTGAACTGTTGTCACCAAATGAATACCTACATGCAATAAATCTGGATATTGTTTCATTAATGAAACAGCATGTTCAAATCCGGGCATATTAACCATTAAACTTGTAGAAGTCAAAATGCCATGTTGAAATCCTTCTAATATAGCCAAATTCACTCCTCTAGAAAATCCAAAATCATCTGCATTCATAATCACTTTCATAAGATATTCCTCGCTTTCTTCTTTTATCATAACACAAAATCATCTTGTATCTTTATAAAAAAGGTTTATTTTTAAAACATCATTTTATTCTCGTAACTATCAGCAAAGCGTTGTATAATACCTGACTTTGGTATCCAGCATTAAAACATAGTGATAGTTTAACTGAAAACAGTAGTAATCTTTTAATTGATCACTACTGTTTTTTTATACTTTATAGTTGAATATTTGCTTTATCTGTCTTTCTGTCAGGTAATAATTTGTTAGTGGTAATTTTGTCATTTGCTCAAATTCTTTTATGAATTTGCTCGATGCTGTCACGTTAATATATTTACTTTCTCCTTTTACTGCCTTAAAACTTTTTACAAATTTTATGATTTCCTGAGTACTGTATTTGTTATCCAAGACTTTGAACTGGAATATTCTTTCCAGTAACACTGTCAAATAACATATCAAAAAATGTCCTTTTATACTGTTTTCTTTTTGCAGGAATACTGGTCTGGCATCTAAATCGGATTTCATTATTCTAAATGATTCTTCTATTCTCCATAAATTATGATAGGTATTATAGATGTCTATTGATTTCATATCTGTTTCTGATGTAATCAATAGATTATAGCCTGCTAGTTCAAGTTCCTTTTTTATGATGTCCTCATTGATTGTTGCTTTTGCTTTTTCTCCATTTTCATCAGTAAAATTAACGTATTTTCCCAGATCTCCATATTCAGATCTTTTTGCTTGGCTGTAACATAATTTTTTTGCTTTTTCAACTTGTCTATTGATTTCATATCTTTTTTTAGATGCAAGTTTTGGATTATAAGTCACTACTCGTTTCTCAGTAAAATATATTGTCTTCTTTTTTTCGTCAATCTCTATACGATAAGGAAATTTATCAATGCATGACTTATATTTATATAATAATGCACCCTCATCATTTTTTATTTCTTTCCAGTCTTCATTATCTAATAATACCCACTTTTTTTCTTTTTCAGGTAGAGTCTTGACGGATTTAGAAAATAAATAACCATCTCCATTTTCTTTAGAAAAAGCAATGTTTTGAGTACAGTTCAGTCCTTTATCAGCTACATGTATAGTTTTTCCTGCGATTTGATTTTTCTTTTTAAGGCCTTGAATCACGTCCCTTAAAATCGGCTTTTCACTTTCATTGCCAGGAAACAACTTCATGCCAATAGGGATCTGATTGGCATCCAGCAATAGACCCAAACTAACAATAGGATCTTTTCTATTTTCTTTTGAAGGACCTTTACGTCTGAAATCATCTTCTCTGTCAATTTCAAAATAGAAATTAGTACAGTCAAAATAAGTTTTTGAAGTATTGATATTATAGACTTTCTTCATCTGTTCATTAAAAATCTCAATAAACTTGCCATAATCATTGCCCATAAATGCAAGACCGTCTAGAAGCTGGTCATAAGAAAAATGAGCGGTATCTTTCAATTGAGGAAGAACTTCATGAAAAGTTTTATGTTTACTGCAGGGATTCACAAGACGAGCATAGATCAGAGAAGAAAGCAGTTCATACAGATCAAATTCAAAAGAATTGGAAAGATTGAAATAATCAACATATTTTTTAATATTCATTTTATTCATTAAAGAAACAAAAGGAAAATAACCAAGATAAAGTTCAGGGGAAACAGTGGAGATTTTAGGAACACCTTCATTTTTGCGCTGACTGTTCAGTTCATCAACTTCCTTCTGGAAGTGGGCGATAGGATCTTCGATGCCTTTGGCTTTCCATGTTTCAACAGAAGCAAGAGATTTATAGGTACGATGGGCAGCACCGCGCTTTTCATGAGAATAGAAACTTTCAACGATAGAGAGATAAGTCCTGCCCTTTAAAGTAGTTTTTTTAAGAAAATAAGCCATAAAAATACCTCCAAAATATATAACACTACTATCACTATTAATATTATAACATAAAAAATAATTTAAAAAAATACAAAAACACAAAAAAAGCCGACAAAATCGGCACAATTTAATATTTGGTTAAAAAGAAGCCCTAAAAAATATAGTGATAACTTCTAAAGACGGGCATGTTCAAATCCGGGCATATTAACCATTAAACTTGTAGAAGTCAAAATGCCATGTTGAAATCCTTCTAATATAGCCAAATTCACTCCTCTAGAAAATCCAAAATCATCTGCATTCAT
>NZ_NFLJ01000017.1 GCF_002160865.1 Massiliimicrobium timonense | reverse complement strand
GATTTAAATGCGGATATTGATTTAAATCATATATTCCAGTTCCTTTATCATAGTTTTTTGAACTGTAACGTCCATGTAATGATATTTTACCATTACGATCCCAATAAATTGGATATGTAATTAAATCCACTTCATTATAATGTTTATCAAAGAAATCTACTAAATTTTTAATACTTTTCTTATCTAGATAATCATCTGAATCAAGAAGCATTATATATTTTCCACGTGCTCTTTGAATACCAATATTTCGTGTATCTGAAACTCCAGAATTATCTTTACAGATATAAGTAATATTTGCATATTTTTTAGAAAGATTTTCACAAATATTTCCACTTTGATCCTTTGAGCCATCATTTATTAATAATACTTCAATCTTAGAAACATCCATCTTTTGATTTTCAATTGATAGTACACATTCTTCTATATAATCTTGTGTATTATATACTGGTATAATAACTGTAACTAGATATTTAAAGTCACTCACTTTTAAATCCTCCTTATGTTATGAGATTACATATTTACATCTATAAATACTTTTTAAAAATGAACATATGTTCTTAAATTATGATATTTGATATATAATTCTATAAAAATAAAGACAAGATAAAAATCTTGTCTTAAATGTCCCATTTCATAACTGTTTTGAAATCATTATTTAAATCATCTTCAAAAGCTTTATGCATATCTTTTATGGATTGAACAACAACTTCTTCTGAGATAATTGTAGAAAGATATTCACAAACATCTGGATAAGTTTCCATTAATTCGACAGATTTCTTAAAATCATCATAATTGCTGCGACTATTACCTAAAAGTGTCAAACCTTTTTCTAAAACCATTCTTGTATTAATCCCTACCGGTGTTTCACTTACTCCCATAAGTGAAATGGTACCTTGAGGCTGAATATAATCAATGATTTGATTGATTGCAGCTTCACTTCCTCGTCCACCAACACACTCAAATGCATGATCAACTTTTAAGTCACTTGGAATATTATTAATCAAGTATGTATCATCTACAAATGAAAAATAAGCCATCTTATGTTCTTCAACACCAAATACAATAATTTTTGTGTCAGGATAAGTTTTCTTTAGAACTAATGCAGAAATAAATCCTAAATTTCCATTTCCCCATATACCAATAACATTTTTTCGTTCATTAGAAATTTTTTTAAAATTTTCCACCGCATTCATGACAACACTTGTTAATTCAAGCAAAACTGCTACTCTAGGTTCCATTTTAAAAGGTATAATCAAATCCCTACGCATACTTACAACATTTTGCATAAAACCATCAAAACCACTGGCTCTAAATTGACTAGAACGTAAATAATTTTCCTTAATGATATCATCTTTCTCCATAGGTGTATTGGGTATCATTACTACATTAGTCCCAACTTTATATTCACCCTTTGGATCATAAACAACTTCACCAACTGACTCATGAATCAATGCCATAGGTAATTTTTGCTTCATTATCACTCGTCCACGACTTCCAGTATAATATCTTTGATCTGCCGCACAAATAGAAAGATAAGTTGGTCTAACAATAATATTCTCATCATCCATTTTTAAATCAACAAAATCTGCACGAATTTGTTTAGGAGCTATTAATCTATACGCTTGATTAATCATTATTTGTCACCTTCCACTAAACCATTAGCGACTTTTAAATCATGCTGAGTTGTGATTTTCATATTGTAAACTTCACCTCTTACAAGATGAACTGGTGTACCCTTAATAACTAGTGCTTTACATGCATCAGTTAAGATGTTTTTTTCATCATCTGTTAATGATAAGAATAAATCTTTTAATAATTTGATATTAAATGATTGTGGTGTCTGTCCCTGATACATCTCACTTCTAATTGGAATATCAGTTATCACTTTTCCATCAACAGAGTGAACAATCGTATCAAAAGCTTCAACAACTGTATCTACAGCACCATATTCCAAAGCACCATCAATATTATCATCAATAATTCTCTGTGTTAAAAATGGTCTAACAGCATCATGTGTAATAATGATATCATCATCATTTAATCCTATGTTTTCTTCTATATATCGAATACCATTCATAATAGTATCATTACGCGTAGATCCACCTGCAACAACAATAACTTTATCAGATTTGACTTCATACTTTTTTAGTGTATCTTTTGTATAAGACATCCATTGTTCAGGACAACAAATAAGAATTTTTTCAATTCTTTTATTTAAAATAAACTGCTCAACTGTATGGATAAATATAGGCTTATGTCCTAATTTTAAAAACTGTTTAGGTAATTCTGTATTACCCATTCTTGTTCCTTTTCCACCAGCTAAAATTTCTGCATAAATCATATTTTTTTCCTCCATTTAGTACAACACATTTCATATTTTAACCTTTAAACTATTTAAAGTCAATCACTATTAAAAATATATTAAATTAAGGTTAAGCACATATTAATTTATATTCATTTTATACGTATATGCCTTTTAATGTATTTAATCCAAGTAGAAGGTTTTAATCGATTAATTGATTTTTTTAATTGCTTGTTTTCTGTTCGTAATTCTTTAATGATTAACCCACGTTCATATTTTTCATCAAATGTTTGCTGTAATCTTTGTTGTTTAAATATAAGTTCACTTTTCACATAACCAGGTGTACTTACTAAAATTCTAAAATCATTTTTTTCAGTAAAATCCAATCCAAGATATGAACTTTTCTCTGCATCATCTAAACGTGCAAATATATCTCTTGCATTTGTTAGTATGCGTAATAACCAATCAAATATTATTTGATTTTCACTTTTATATATCCAATCTAAATCTTGAATAAATTGATAAACATCTTTAAAAGCAATATAATACCCATAAACATTTTGAAAATTTTCTTTTTTTGTCATTATAGAATTTTCACGATATCTTCGATGAAAATAATCCTTATGTATATAACCGACTTTTTTAGCAGTTATTAAATTAATTGTTGTAAAGGCATTATCTTCATGTAGAACTCCTTCATGGAAAAGAACATGTTGATTTAATATATGTTGTCGTTTATTGAATTGTAGACAAGCAGAAACCCTATATTCATCATTTTCATTCATCTTTCTAAAAAGTTCTATACCCATACATACTTTTGGATATGAGAACTTTCTATGATATTGGTCAAGAATTTTTTCGTTTAGTTTAAAATCATCAGCAAAGCAAGATGCATCAAAGTACACAGAATCCAAATTTTCTTTCATTGAAAAATCATATAATTCTTTTAAAGCATTATAGTCAAGAATATCATCACTGTCCATGAAATAAACATATTCACCTTTTGCTTCCTTAAATCCGTGATTTCTAGATGCAGATAACCCCATATTTCTTTGTACAAGCATCGTTATTCTATCATCATAAGTTGCATATGACTCAACAATTTTTTGACAATGATCTGGTGAACCATCAATAACACAAATAATCTCAATGTTCTTCAATGATTGATTAACAATACTTTCCAGACATGCAGGTAAATATTTTTCTACATCATATATAGGAATAATAACTGATACAAAGGGTTGTTGATGTAAATCTGCTTTAATAGTAACTTCATATTCATCACAAATCTGTTTATTCTTCTCCATAATTTGATACTCTTTATATATACAATTATATCCCCTAACACTATTATAATCACGTTTATTTAAGTAAAAGTCTTCTGGATAATTTAAGAGATTCATATCTGAAAACTTGTTGTCTTGTAATGCATAGATAATTTCTTTTTTGACCTTCTCATCATGAATTGAATTCATACAATATACTGTAGATGATAATGCTACCTTTACAAAAGAACGTTCTACTTCATGATAAATTCCTCTTTTGTTCAATTCATCATAAATAGCTCTATAGGCATCAATAAAACATAACGGATTTTTTTCTTTATGGCTTTGTGTATTTTGAAGTAACCCTATACGATAATTAACAAGTTTAGTATCAATCCATGTAATTCTATCAGCAATAGCCATTGCACTTATTGTAAAATAAGCATCATTTGTATTTGCTAAATTTTGAAAAAGCAATTTTTCTTCTAAGATAAATTTTTTTAAAAAACATTTTGTCCAGGGAGCCGGATTAGATAGAGTCAATATATCATCTGGAAAATCATGTCTATTAAATATTTCTTTATCTTTTAGTATTTCATTACGTAAATAATAAGTAACTTCATCATACTCCTTTGTTAATTGATGATATTTTCTGGCATCAAACAAAATAATTTGTGCTTGTGTCTTTTTCCCTTGCTCATATATTTTCTCTAACATATCTTTCTCAAAAAAGTCATCAGCGTCTAAAAATAATAAGTATTCTCCTTTCGCACAAGATATTCCTTTATTTCTAGCAGTTCCAGCGAACTGATGTTGCTGATTTAAAACCGTGATTCGTGTATCAAGAAGTTGATATTTTTTTAAAATATCTAATGAATTGTCACTTGAACCATCATCAATACAAATGATTTCAAATTCTGTAAAAGTTTGTCTTAATAAACTATCTAAACATTCTTTCAAATAATCTTCAACATTATAGACTGGAATAATAATTGATATTTTTACATCCATTTGCATACTCCTTTCCTACTATCTAAAATAAATATTCTATATGAACTTATCATTAAACAAATGTTAATACAATATTAAAAAAACCTCAGTACGTCAGTACTAAGGTTTATAAATGAAAAATACGATCAAAAAGACTAGGTTTATAATCTTTTAATAATCTTTTATTAAATTTATCATCACGTTCTTTTTTCTTATCTTCATTTGACAATGCATTGTAGTAATCGACATATTCAGCATAATGGTCACAAACCTCATCAATATCACCATACTCTCTTAACATTCCACCCTCAATCCACATTGCTTTATTACAAAATGAGCGAACTTGTGGCAATGTATGTGATATAAAGATAATAGTCTTTCCCTCGTCTTTTAAATCATTCATACGATTAATACATTTTTGGGCAAATCCTTTATCCCCTACAGATAAAGCTTCATCAACAATTAAAATATCCGGATCCAAACATAAATTAATAGAAAAACCTAATCTAGACTTCATACCACTAGAATATTTTTTTACAGGCTGATATAAGAAATCACCAATTTCTGCAAATGCTATGACTCCATCTTTAATCTCTTGAATCCTTTTCTTAGAAAGTCCTAATAAAGCTCCTTTTAATTCTATATTTTCCATACCAGTTAATTGCATATTTAAGCCTGTATTAATAGCAATTAATGATTGTTCACCATTGACAATCATTTCTCCTTCATCAATTTCACTAATACCTGCCAGAATAATTGACATTGTTGATTTACCAGAACCATTAGTTCCCAAAACGCCTACAACTTCCCCTTTCGGTATTTTAAAATTAATATCTTTCAAAGCATAAAATCTCTGGTCTTCTTTATGTTTTTTATCTTTAGATTTTAAAGTGTATATTTTAGATACATGATTAAATTCTATTGCATATTCTTGATTCATCTTAACACCTCTACATCAAATCAATAAACTTATGTTTAAACTTATACATCATATAACTTCCTACAATAAGAAGCAAGATTGTAATACCCCAGAAAATTAATCCTTGATATCCAAACGATAACAATCCTTGATGAAAGAAAAAGCAATCTCGATATCCCTGTACAATATAATCAATAGGATTAAACTTCATTAACACCGACAGAATTCTATGTCCATCTAGTTTATGAGGACTCCATAAAACTGGTGTTAAATAGAGTAATAAACGCATACAAGCTAAAATCAATTTTCGTGTATCTCTAGCTAACATATTTAAAACTGATGTTGTCATTGATAAAGAAATAGAAAAAATAACTGCACAGAATAAATAATATAATAATCCAAACCAGTGAATATTTGGATAAAATCCAAATATCAAAAATAAAACAACTAAGATAATCATCAAACAAAGATGATTAAACAATTCTTTCATTACAACTGTTGCAGGTAAAATACTCACAGGAAATTTCATTTTTGTAATAACATCTCTTTTAGCATACACAGCATTACATCCATTTGTAATACATGGAGAGATAAAAAACCAGACAACAATACCACCAAGTAACCAACATAAATATGGAATACCATCTTCATCTGAACGTCCTGGTAAAATAACTCCGAATACTAACCAATAAGTTAAAACTTGAATAGTTGGATTAGCAAAGTTCCAGAATAATCCCAATTTAGAATCCCTCATATCTGCTAATATTTCATATTTAGCAATTGAATATATTCTAAATAAGTTTGTAAAATTTTCTTTTAAGACATATCTCAAACTCTTGAACATATGTATCCTCCTTAAGACTCTCATAACCTCTATAGTTATACATTAAAAAGGGAGAAATTGCAACATTAATTACATTTCATCCCCTTTTCATCCTATTTTTTAACTTTACTTGCTCATCCAAGATTCATCATGAGGATCTTTTTTCCATGCTTTCAATTTTTCTAAATCAGCAGCTTCAATATACTCATGTTCAACTGCAACTTGAATTAAAGTATCATAGTTTGTAAGTGTATAAAAACTACAATCCTTAGCAGCAAAGTTTTTCGCTGAATCTTCTAATCCATATGTAAAGATAGCAACCATTCCTAAAACTTCGCAGCCTGCTTCTCTTAAAGCATCTACACATTCTAATGATGAGCCACCTGTTGAAATCAAATCTTCAACAACTACAACTTTCATTCCTGGTTTCACTAATCCTTCAATACGATTATTTCTTCCATGTGATTTGGCTCCACCACGAACATATCCCATTGGTAAATCTAAAATGTCAGCCGCTAAAGCCGCATGTGCAATTCCGGCAGTCGCTGTTCCCATTAAACATTCACATTCTGGATAGTTTTCTTTAATAAGTTTTGCTAATCCTTGTTCAATATCTTTTCTGACTTCAGGATAAGATAATGTCAAACGATTATCACAATAAATAGGTGATTTAATACCTGATGCCCAAGTAAAAGGCTCATTTGGTCTTAAAAAGACTGCTTGAATACTTAATAAATCTTTTGCTATAGTTTTTTCCATAATTCTCTACTCTCCTTGAAATTGTTTATAAACTTCTTTATATGTTGCTACTGGATCAGCAGCGTTTGTAATTGTTCTTCCTACAACGATATAACTTGATGTTAATTCTCTTGCCATAGCTGGTGTTGTGACACGTTTTTGATCATTCACACTATCACTTGCAAGACGGATACCCGGTGTCACTGTTAAAAAGTCCATTCCTAAATTTTCATGAATAATCTTTGATTCTAAAGGTGAACAGACAACACCATCTAATCCAGCTTCTTTCGCATTTTGTGCCCATTTTAAAACAACATTTTCTAATGGTTCATGAATTAATAATTCATCATCTAAAACTTTTTGATCTAATGATGTTAAACATGTTACAGCAATACATAAAGGACGTTTTCCTCCATTAGCTCCTTCATTTAAACCTTCAATAGCGGCTTTCATCATTGCAATACTTCCTGAAGCATGAACATTAACCATATCAACATCTAATTTAGCTAATTGCTTCATGGCACTTTTTACAGTATTAGGAATATCATGTAATTTTAAATCAAGAAAAATTTTATGTCCTTTTTCTTTGATCATTTTAATCATTTCAATTCCTTCGCCATAAAATAATTCCATTCCAATTTTGACATACAGTTTTTCATCTTCAAACTTATCTAAGAAATCTTTAACATCTTGCTTTGTTTGAAAATCTAATGCAATACAAATTCTACTATCGTTCATAATTCTCCTCCAAGACATATTTTTATATATTATAGCACAATATATAGATGTTAAAATAGACTTTTTTACATTTCATGAAGTTTAATTGATCATTTCAATATAATCATAATAATCTTGATCCCACATCTTCTGACTTTCTTGACTTATTGTTTGATTCTCTATTAAGTTATGTTCCTTTAAATACTCTCCTATATAAGCTGTTACTTTTTGTGCCCCATAATCATTAAGATGCATTCCTTCATCCCTTGTGTCTTTTTTCCAATTAATTAACTGATTATTTAAATTCAAATCCAAAAATGGAACACCCACTTCTTTTGATAAATCCATGATTGTATTATGTTTCTCCATCGTCCATGATCTCGCTGATGGAATCGTTATTAATAATAAAGGAATTTGCTTTTCTTTTAATAAACTCACAATTTTATAAAATATTTCTTGTCTATGTGGTTTTATATTAGCTCTTTTGATTGTTTTGATCATAAAATTTTTATTTTGCTTTCTTGCTTTTACTTTTGTTTTATATAAATAACCCTTTGTAGCCATCCTTGAAAGATAGTTATAATCATAATTATCATAGTTTTTAAATGATTGAGCTGAATATTTCTTCCAATTTGTATAATTTCTAGCTATAGGAAATAGATTCATCGGTGCATATTTTTGAGCTTTTTCATCATTAAAATCCTTTCCTGTAAACATTTCATCCATCTCCCATATAATTAATTGGGGGTGTTGAAACTCTAAAACATTTTTTAAAATATAATAAGCACGATTAGGATCTTGACTTGGTTCAGCAGCCACAAAAGACGTTATTTTATACTCATGCCACAATTGTAATGGATTAAAACCACTATATAAATTACTATTTCCAATAGCAATAACTGATAATTCATCATCAATCTTTCTTTTCGACTGTTCATTGACTTGATTTTGAATTCTTTGTAATTGTTTTTCTTCTTTTTTTTCTTGATAAAATCGATAACATCCGTAAATCGTAGATATCATTACCATAAATATTAAAAATATCTTTAAAAATTTTTTCAATACTTTTTCACCATTCCTTTCACTATCAGTATATTATACAATCAATGTGTAAAACCTATGAAAAAAATCATTTTATGTATAAATATATAAGTTTTTTTGCAATTATTGGAATTAATGTTATAATAAACAAAGAATTACTGGAAAGTGAGGTTTACCCATGTCACGTTCAATCGTTAAACAGGCATCTATACTTGCAATTGCAGGTATTTTCGTACGAATCATTGGAGCTTTATATAAAAGCCCCTTAACAGCATTAATTAGTGCAGAAGGTATTGGTTATTATTCAATGGCATATAATATTTATGCTTTAATATTACTCTTATCTTCTTATAGTATTCCAACAGCTATTTCAAAGTTAATTGCTGAAAAACTAGCTATTCATCAATATAATAATGTACAAAAGATTTTAAAATGTTCATTTATCTATATTTGTATTATTGGTGGTAGTGCTTCGATCATTGCCTATCTTTTAGCCCCTTTACTTGTTACAGGGTATTCTGTATTACCACTGAGAATCCTTTGTCCAACTATTTTCCTATCTGGTCTATTGGGTGTCTTTAGAGGTTATTTTCAGGCTCATCAGACAACTTTTTATACATCTGTTTCACAAATTATTGAACAGATTTTTAATGCAATTGTCGCCATTGGATGTGCTTATTTATTCATTAAGCCATTGATGGAAACAGGTGGCAGTGAAATGGCTGCTGCAGGTGCCGCTGGGGGAGCAGTTGGACCTGGTATCGGTGTTCTGGTGGGTTTAATTTTTATGATGATTATGTATTTAAAGAATCGTAATCATTTAATTATTAAAGATACTCCTGATGATTATGAAGATTCTTATAAAGATATTTTCAAAATGATTATTCATATAGTCACACCTATTATCTTTGCAACATGTGTTTATAATCTTATTACTGTTATTGACCAATATATTTATTCTTTTATTATTGGAACTGATCCAACTTCAGCCTCTATGTGGGGTGTTTATTCTGGTCAATATATTGTTTTACAAAATGTTCCTGTGGCTTTAGCTTCTGCTATGTCAACAGCATCCATTCCTGCTATTTCTTCATCATGGTCATTAAAAAATGCCCGTGAAACAAGAGAACATATTCGTTCAGGCATTCGTGTGACAATGCTGTTACTTATTCCGGCTGCTGTGGGTATGAGTGTCTTGGCTTATCCTATTATTGGTATCCTCTTTCCTCAAGAAGAAACAGTTGCCACTTCTACATTAATGTTAGCTCTAGGAAGTCCAGGTATTGTTTTCTTTGGTTTATCAACTCTAACCAATGGAATTTTACAGGCTCTTGGAGAAGTCAACACGCCTTTAAAAAACGCTGCTACAGCTTTGATCTACCATTTAGTCATCACAATCCTTTTATTGATGTTTACACCTTTAGGACTCTATGCTTTGATGATAGCCAATTGTTTATATGGTTTACAAGTATGTTATTTAAATCAAAGAATGTTACGTAAAATCACACGTTATAGACAAGAAATAAAAAAGACATATTTATTACCTATTATTTCTTCTATCTTCATGGGTATCATTGTAGCCATTGTTTACTATGGTTTATTTGCCCTAACAAGAAAAGTTCTTATTCCATTAGTACTTGCCGTGATCATAGGAGTTATTGTTTACTTTGTTATTATCTTCTATTTCTATTCAGACCATCCTCAAGAACTTTCTTCTATTCCTTATGCCAATAAAATTATTTACAAGTTTAAAAAACATTAAATGAAAAACTATTGGAAAATCAATCACCAATAGTTTTTAAAACCATAGTAATCATTCTATCTATATGCTTTTTTAATGAGAATGTTTAAAATCTATCGAGGTGAAGCAGTATGATCAATAAAACAAAACCAAACATTTTACAAAATATTGATAGTGAAGTTGCAATACTGATTGCAAAAAAACAGTCACTGATATGGATGCACTAAGAATCTTTTTAAATTCCCAAACACACAATGTTATTGAATGATGATATGAAATGATGGTATTTGAGTAGTCTTGCTATCTTTGACATGTGGGAATATGAAGAAGCAACTGGTAATCCAAAAATTCACTGTATCTAAGAAGTGATGAAATTGAATAAAGAATTGAGATTTTTTGCTTACTTACTTGAAAGTTATGCAAACTATAAAAGAACAAGTGCAGGAAAAGTTTTAAAACAACTGGATGAAAAAAATTTAACTGATTTTGTTTATAATATGTATGAATGATATCATATAGAAGCTATTGAAAATGCTTATAAAGATATTGATAACCTTATTGAAACAGGACAACCAGCATGGTAATCAATACTAAAATGAATCATAGTCATCATCTATTTTATACAATACATCAATAGAAATATCACTCTTGACACAGAGCCTTAATAACTTTTATAAAACCATAAAAAAAACAGAAAGATGTCAAAATCTTTCTGCTTTTTTTATTATTCACCTACAGCACACATAATTTCTCCTGTCACTGCAATTTCATCTTCTACTTTTGCTTGAATAGATGCAAAGTAAATACCACCTTTTTCTTTTGTCAAAGTGACAGTCATTGTTAAAACATCACCAGGAATAACCTGTTTTCTAAAACGTGCTTTATTAATTCCAGCAAAGAAAGCAATCTTTCCTTTATTTTCTTCTTTAGAAAGTAATAAGACACATCCTGTTTGTGCTAATGCTTCAATAATAAGAACACCTGGCATCACATGTTTTTCAGGGAAATGCCCTAAAAATTGCATTTCATTTGCAGTCACACATTTTTTCCCAACAATTGTTTTTCCATCTTCACTAATACTTTCAATACAATCAACAAGTAAAAATGGATAACGATGGGGAATAATTTTTTGAATATCATTAGAATTATATAACATGACTAATCCTCCCATTTTTTAAAGATTAATGATGCATTATGTCCACCAAAACCTAAAGAGTTATTCATAACATAATGAATATCTTGTTTTCTACCAACATTTGCAACAATATCCAAATCACATTCTTCATCTTTATTTTGATAATGAATTGTAGCTGGAATATATCCATCTTGTAATGCTTTGACACAGATAACAGATTCTAATGCACCACTCGCTCCTAATAAATGTCCTGTATAAGATTTTGTAGATGACATAGCCAAATGATATGCATCGTCACCAAAAGCATATTTCACAGCCATTGTTTCTGTCTTATCATTTAATGGTGTAGATGTCCCATGAGCATTGATATAATCAATATCAGATGGTTGTAAAGCAGCATCTTCTAAAGCCTGTTTCATCGCTTCTCCACCACCGCTTCCATCAGATAATGGTGCTGTAATATGATAAGCATCGCAAGTTGCTCCATAACCAACAATTTCACCATAGATTGTCGCATTTCTATCTAAGGCATGTTGTAATTCTTCTAACACTAAAACAGCTGCTCCTTCACCCATGACAAAGCCACTACGATCTTTATCGAAAGGAATAGAAGCACGATTTTTATCCTCACCAGTATGCAAAGCTTTCATAGAAGCAAATCCTGCAACTGATAATGGTGTAATAGAAGCTTCACTTCCTCCAGCAATCATAACATCTTCATATCCATCTCTGATTTTATGGAAGGCTTCACCAATTGCATTTGTTCCAGCTGCACATGCGGTTACAACAGAAGATACATAACCTTTTGCACCTAAATCAATCGCAACACTTCCTGCTGCTAAATTAATTAAAGTCATAGGAATAAAATATGGTGAAACTTTTGATGGTCCTCTATTTAATAAACTTTGTTCCGCTTTTTCAATAGATTCAACACCACCAATACCACTACCAATAATGACACCAAAACGATTTTTATTCATTGTTTCTAAATCCAACTTTGCATTTTCAATAGCCTGTTTAGAAACAACTCTGGCAAATTGCGTAAAACGATCATTAAATTTTAAATCTCTTTTTGTAAAATATTGTTCTAAATCAAGATTTTTTACTTCACCAGCTAATTTCACTTTATAATCTGTTGTATCAAAATGAGTAATTTCATCTATTCCACAGACTTGATTTAAAATACCATCCCATGTTTCTTCAACTGTATTTCCAATTGGTGATACAGCACCCATACCTGTAACGACAACTCTTCTTTTCATCATTTGTCCTCCTTACATGACCATTCCGCCATCAACATTAATCACTTGACCAGTGATATATTTGGCACTATCACTTGCTAAAAAGTATGCAACATTCGCAACATCTTCTGGTTCACCCATTTTTTGTAATGGAATATTTTTCAAGATATTGTCTTTTGTATCATCACTTAAAACTTCTGTCATCTTTGTTGCAATGAATCCTGGTGCAATCGCATTAGCACGAATATGACGTGGCGCTAATTCTTTCGCTACTGATTTTGTTAAAGCAATCACTCCTGCTTTACTAGCTGCATAGTTAGCTTGCCCAACATTACCAATAATTCCAATCACACTTGCCATATTGATAATAACACCATTTCTTTGTTTCATCATAATACGAGAAACAGCTTTAATCGTATTGAATGTCCCTTTTAAATTGACATCAATGACATCCATAAATGATTGTGTGTTCATCTTTAATAATAACTGATCTTTTGTAATTCCTGAATTATTCACAAGAACATCAATAGAACCTAATTTTTCTAAAACTGTTTTCATCATTTGATCCATCGCATCATAATCAGTGACATCACCTTCATGAATCATAGCTTGAACACCATATTGACAACATTCTTTTTGGACTTCCAAAGCTTCTTCTTGATTTCCAATATAATTAATCGCAATATCATAACCTTCACTTGCAAATTTTAAAGCAATCGCTTTTCCAATCCCACGACTTGCTCCTGTAATTAACGCTACTTTACCCATTTTTTAACGCTCCTAACATTTGATTTAATCCTTCAATACTATCTACACTATAAACTGGAATTGTTTTATCTGTTTTCTTCACAAAAGCACTTAATGCTTTACCTGGTCCAATTTCTACAAAAGCTTCAACCCCTTGAGCAATCATATATTGAATTGATTGATAGAAATAAACACTTGATTTGATTTGTCGAGTTAAAATGTCAATCAAATCACCATCTTCTTCTTTTCCAGAAACATTATAAACAACTGGTATACGAGGTTGATGAATATCATATTTTTCTAATTCTGCTTTTAACTGGTGTGAAGCTTCTTCTAATAATGGAGAATGGAATGCTCCTGAAACTTTCAATGGAATGACACGTTTAGCTCCTGCTTCTTTTAATTTTTGTGATGCTGTTTCAACAGCTTCTTTCACTCCTGTAATAACAATCTGTCCTGGACAATTGTAATTGGCAATCGTTACTCCATCAATAGGAGCAATCACTTCTTGAATCTTTGTTGCATCCATTGCTAAAACAGCAGCCATAGATGTTGTTCCAGCTGGCAGGGCTTCACTCATGATTTGCCCACGATGTCTAACAATAGTAATCGCATCTTGTATATCAAAAGCTCCGGCATAAGCTAAAGCTGAATATTCTCCTAAAGATAATCCAGCGACATAGTCTGGATGAATACCATGTGCTTCAATCACTTTCGCAATAGCTAATGAGGTTGTTAAAATACAAGGCTGAGCATATGATGTTTCATTAAGAACATCTTCTGGTCCATCAAAACAAACTTTCTTGACATCAATATCAATATGTGCCTGATCATACACATCTTTCGCTTCTTGAAAAGCATCATAGAAAGCTTTTCCCATACCAACATATTGGCTTCCCTGACCAGCAAAAATCATACCAATTTTCATAGATTTTCCTCCATTTCTTCCATATATTCTTGAATCACTTCTTCAACATGTTTCATATCATGAATTCTGGCAGCTTGACTTCCTACAAAAATCAAACCATTTTGGACATTCCCTTTCACACTTTGAATCAACGCTTCACTAATACAATAAGGTGTATTTTCTGGTGTACAAGGAATCATACATTCAAGACATTTTTTCATACAGATATTTCCTGTCTGTCTTGTTTTCTTAACAAAATCATTCACAATCGCACGACCCGGCATACCCGCAGGACTTGTAACAAGCTCTATATCATCCTCTGTACATTGAATGACCATATCTTTAAATTCCTGAGCTGCATCACATTCATAAGTGGCAATAAATGGTGTTGCAATTTGTACACCAGCAGCCCCCTGTTTCACTAATTCAGCTATTTTTTTACCAGAATCAATTCCACCAGCGACGAAAACAGGAATTGTTTTTTTATATTTTTCTTCCCAGACTTTTAATTCTTTTTTGACATCACTTAAAATCTCAGTTAATGTCTGGCATGTATGTGCCAATAAATCTTCTTTTTTAAAACCAAGATGTCCACCTGCTTCACTACCTTCAATCACAACAAAATCAGGTGTATACTGATAACGTTTATCCCAAACTCTGGCAATCAATCTTGCCGCTTTACCACTTGATACAATCGGTGCTAATAATGTTTTTCCTTTTGCCCATTTTGGTAAATCTAGAGGTAATCCTGCTCCTGAAATAATCGCATCACAGCCACCATCCACAGAAGCTTTTACAAATTTTTCATAATCACGACTGGCAACCATGATATTCACACCAATTAAACCATTTCCTTTAGCAATCTCTTTGGCACGTTGAATATGATCTTTAATCGCTTGACAGTTAATAGCTACAGGATTCTTTCTAAATCCTTCATAGTTATATCCAGGATGTGCTGCACTAATCACACCCATAGCACCACATTTAGCCACATGACCAGCTAAAGATGATAACGAGATACCTACTCCCATACCACCTTGAATGATAGGAAGTTTCATTATACGATCTTGTATTTGAATCATTGAATATCCTCCATGACTTCCTGTAAATGGGCATACACATCTTTTGTTGAAGTCATCATTTCTTCTAAAATCTGTTTCATAGGTTTACGTTCTTTGACCATTCCGGCAATTTGTCCCATCATTACAGAACCTGTTTTCACGTCACCTTCTTGAACGGCTTTTCTCAAAGCACCCAATGTTAATTTTTCTAATTCTTCTCGACTTTCAAAATGTCCTTCTAATTTTAAATACTCTCTTGCCATTTGATTCTTTAAAATACGTACAGGCGTATTGACACTTCTTCCTGTCACAACAGTATCTGTATCTTTTGCTTTAATGACTGCATCCTTATAATTTTCATGAATTGGACATTCCTCAGCAACTAATAAACATGTTCCTACTTGAACTCCAATAGCACCTAAACTGAATGCTGCCATCATACCTCGACCATCACCAATACCACCAGCTGCAATAACTGGAATATTCACTGCATCTACAACTTGTGGAACTAAGGCCATTGTTGTCATTTCACCAACATGCCCACCTGATTCTCCACCTTCAACAATCAAAGCATCGGCTCCTGCTCTTTCCATGCGTTTGGCTAATCCAACACTTGGAACAACAGGGAATACTTTAATGCCAGCTTCTTTTAATTTAGCCATGTATGGTCCTGGATTTCCTGCACCAGTTGTCACAACATGTACACCTTCTTCAACAATAACATCAATAATTTCACTGGCATAAGGATTCATCAACATGACATTGACACCAAATGGCTGTGTCGTTAATTGTTTACATTTTTGAATTTCAATGCGTGTCTGATTGGCATCCATTGATCCTGTCGCAATGATACCTAATCCCCCACTATTAGAAACACATGCAGCAAAAGATGCTGTTGCAATGTTTGCCATTGCTCCTTGAATAATAGGATATTGAATATTTAATAATTGATTTAATAACACTTTATTGTCCTCCTCTATTGTCAATAAGAGTTGCCCCATATGTAAGTCCTGCACCAAAGCCAACTAAAATCACACGACCATTGGCTGGTATTTTTCCTTCTCTTTGTGCCATTGCATAAGCAATCGGAATACTAGCCGCTGAAGTATTTCCAAACTCTTGAAGATTCATGTAAAATTTAGAAAGATCAACTTTCATTTTTTTAGCGACATGACTAATAATACGATAATTGGCTTGATGTGGAATCACTAAGTCAATATCATCCATTGTAAGATGTGATTGTTCCAAAACATTTTCAATAGATTCTTTTAAGACTCTCACAGCAAATCTAAACACATCGTTTCCTTTCATATTTAAATAATGTGTTGTAGCTTCGTTGTTTTGTAAATCTTTCACTAATGGTAAGCCTTGAGCCTTTAACACATCTTCTACATCACCTTCACTATTGGCATAATGATAAAGTTTTGTTTGACCACGACCGAGAACCATTGCTCCTGCACCATCCCCAAATAAGACACAAGTTGAACGGTCATTCCAGTCAATCATCTTACTGATTGTTTCACTGCCAATCACCAGAATATGCTGATATCTATTCAATAAATCACTGGCAATCTGAAACGCATATAAAAATCCACTACATGCCCCATTAATATCAAACGCAAAAACAGGACAATCATTTAATCCAAGTTTTGCCTGTACAAGACAAGCTGTTGAAGGTGTCATACAATCCGGTGTCATTGTCGCAACAATAATCACTTCAATATCTTCTTTTTGGATTTTAGCATCTTCAATCGCCTGTAAACTGGCTTGACAAGCCAAATCACTTGTATTTTCAGTTTCACTCACATAACGTGATGAAATCCCTGTTCTTTGAACAATCCATTCATCACTTGTATCGACTCTTTTTTCTAAATCCTGATTAGATATTTTCTTTTGAGCTCTGACAAACCCTGTTCCTAAGATTTCAATTGAACTCATGACATCACTCCCATTTTACGAAATTTCTGATAACGTTTTTCTAACAATTCTTTTTCTTTTGTATGCATTAAAATATCTAATTCTTTTTGTAAGTACTGATCTATATTATCTAAAACAAGTTTTAAATCATTTTGCATACCACCAGTAGGTTCTTTGACTAAATAATCCACAATCCCTTTTTCATATAAATCATAAGATGTGAGTTTCATGACTTCAGCTGCTTCTTGTACACGACTATCATCTTTCCATAAAATACTTGCAAAACCTTCTGGTGATAACACTGAATAAATGGCATTTTCTAACATACAAATACGATCGGCCACACTCAAAGCTAAAGCCCCTCCGCTTCCTCCTTCAGATAACACCACACAAATGACAGGTGTTTTGATATCAGAGAAAACATACAAACATTCAGCAATAGCTTGTGCCTGTCCCCTTTCTTCAGCTTCAATACCCGGATAAGCTCCAGCTGTGTCCACAAAAGTAATAATGGGACGATGAAACTTTTCTGCCTGTCTGGCAAGTCTTAAGGCCTTACGATAACCTTCTGGATTACACATTCCAAAATGTCGATCTAAGTTTTCCTGTAAAGTTTTCCCCTTAGCCTGAGCAATCACTGTCACCGGCATTGAATGAAAATAACCAATTCCCCCAATAATCGCCTGATCATCTCCAAAACGTCTATCCCCATGAAGTTCATAAAAATGATCAAACAATCCTTCAATAAAATCACTAGCTTTTGGTCGTGATGGATGTCTGGCGATAGACACACGATCCCAAGCCGTTAAATTCTGATATGTTTCTTTAGTCAAATGATCTATCTGTAAAGATAATTCATCAAATTCTTTTTGATCTTGAGTCATAGCTCTTTTGGCTTGTAACTCTTTTATTTTATTTTCATTATCTATGAGGCTCATAATTTTCCTCCATGTAACTTTAATAAATCTGAAATAACATTTTTTAAATCATGTCTTTGAACAATCATATCAATAAAACCTTTTTCAAGTAAAAATTCAGCTGTTTGAAAACCTTCTGGTAATTCTTGTTTAATGGTATCTTGAATGACACGTTTTCCAGCAAATCCAATCATGGCTTGTGGTTCAGCAATAATAATATCACCTAACATCGCAAAACTAGCACTGACACCACCCGTTGTTGGATGCGTCAATAAAGCAATATATAATCCACCTTGATTGGAAAAGCGTTTTAAAGCTGCACTAATCTTAGCCATCTGCATTAAAGAATCAATTCCTTCCTGCATTCTGGCTCCTCCACTTGTACAGCTAATGACTAAAGGAAGTTTTTTACGTGTTGCTAATTCAACAGCTTTGCAGATTTTTTCGCCCACAACTTTTCCCATGCTTCCCATCATAAAACGAGAATCCATGACACATAAAACAAGACGATTTTGGTTGATTTTGCCAATCCCACAAATAACTGCTTCATTCATTCCTGTTGACATTTGTGCCTTTTTTAATTTAGCATCATAACCCGGAAAGTTTTCTATATTTTCTGTATGATCTTTTTCAAAATATTCACGCCATGAACCATCATCAATCAAATCACGAATACGTTGTCTGGCACTAATTTTCATATGATAACCACATTTAGGACATACATAATCATTTTCAATAAGAGAAAAATAAGGAATTGACTCATGACAATGATCACATTGTTTAAAAATATTTTCTGGAATTTCTTTTTTTTCTTTGACCTTATGTCTTTTGAGCCATGATGAGAATTCTTTCAATTCTTCATTTCGCTTTTTAAACAATTGATCCATTATCTTTCAACTCCTTTATAAATGTTTCACAAAAACTTGTATCATATCTTCCTTCAATAAATTCTTTAGAATGAAGAACATAGTAATGAAATTTTGTATTGGTTGAAATGCCATCAATAATGACTTCACTTAAAGCTGCACGCATCTTTTTAATACATTCTAGTCGTGTCGGTGCAAATGTAATGAGTTTTAAAATCATAGAATCATAATAAGGTGAAATTTCACATCCACTATACATCGCACTATCAACACGTACACCACGTCCACCCGGCAAATGCATAAAAGTTATTTTTCCAGGTGTTGGAGCAAAATCACGATTCATATCTTCGGCATTAATACGACACTCTAAAGCATAACCATTTTGATGAATATCTTCTTGGCGATAAGGAAGCTTTAATCCTTCTGCGACTTTTAACTGTAATTTAATCAAATCAACACCACAAATCATCTCTGTAATAGGATGTTCTACCTGAATACGTGTATTCATTTCCATAAAATAATAATTTCCATGTTTATCTAATAAAAACTCTATCGTTCCCACACTGTTATAACCTACATGACGACAAGCTTTTAAAGCATCTTCAAATAAATGTTGACGAACATCTTTCTTTAAAATATGACATGGTGCTTCTTCAATCATCTTTTGATGACGTCTTTGAAATGAACAATCTCTTTCATATAAATGAATCACATTTCCATGTTGATCTCCAATGACCTGCACTTCAATATGTTTTGGATTTTCAATCAATTTTTCTAAATAGACATCATCATCTCCAAAACAGGCTTTGGCTTCTGCTTTTGCATTTGTGTATTGTGTTTCAAATTCTTCTTCATTACAAACAACACGCATACCACGTCCACCACCACCATTACTTGCCTTAATCATCACTGGATAACCAATACGACTGGCAATGTCTTTTCCTTGTTCAACAGTTTCCACAACTTCTTTAGAACCCGGAATAACGGGAACGCCAGCTTCTTTCATCATTTTTCTGGCTGCTGACTTATTTCCCAGCATATCAATAATATCTGGTGAAGGCCCAACCCAAATGAGTCCACACTGAATAACCAATCTGGCAAACTGACTGTTTTCACTTAAAAAACCAAATCCCGGATGAATAGCATCACATCCTGTATTACATGCTGCCTGAATAATGGCATTCATATTCAAATAAGAATCATTAGCTAAAGGTCCTCCAATACATACGGATTCATCTGCCAGTTGCACATGTAAAGATTGTCTATCAGCCGTTGAATAAACTGCGACTGTCTGTATTCCCATTTCTTTACATGTACGAATAATCCTTA
The DNA here is from genome assembly GCF_002160865.1 of Massiliimicrobium timonense. Classification (GTDB taxonomy): domain Bacteria; phylum Bacillota_I; class Bacilli_A; order Erysipelotrichales; family Coprobacillaceae; genus Allocoprobacillus. The sequence continues at coordinate 35,662 of NZ_NFLJ01000017.1, read as the reverse complement.
CAGCAATTTCACCACGATTAGCGATTAATAATTTTTCAATCATACAATCACCTTACCCTATCATCATTAAAGTCTGATCATATTCAACAGTTTCACCATCTTGAACTTCAATAGATAAAACTTTACCAGAAACAGTTGCTTTAATTTCATTCATGACTTTCATTGCTTCAATAATACAAATTGTATCTCCTTCTTGAATCGTATCTCCTACTTTAACATAAGGTTCTTTTCCAGCACCACTTGATTGATAATATGTTCCAACAATTGGACTTTTTATAGGTGTTCCTGTTTTTTCTTCAGTTTTTTCTTCTTGAACAGATTGTCCCACAACTGGTGCCACAACCTGTTTAACTTCAACATCTTTTTCTAATGTGATATGCAAATCACCATCAGTTAAATCCATCTTAGATATTTGGCTTTCTTCAAACATCTGCATAATTGATTTAATTTTTTCAGTATCCATATCCATTCCTCCTTAGAAAAATAAGCTAAGTGAAACCTTAGCTTATTGTTTAGATTCAATTAATTTCACAATATCTTCTACAGTTACTAATGCAGCTAATTCTTCATCAGAAATTTCAACATCAAATTCTGTTTCTAAATCTAAAGATAATTCAACAGCTGCTAAAGAATCAATTTCTAAATCTTCTTTTAATCTTGATTCTGGTGTAATTCCTTCTCCATCAATATTTAAAGATTCTACTAATGCGTCTTTAACTTGTTCAAACATGATATGTCCTCCTATGTTTTACTTAAAATTTTTTATATTCTTACTTCAAATTTTTGAAGTAATGTTACTATACACCTCTTTTTTTGATTTGTAAATAGATTTTCATTAATTTATTTAAAAAATTTTATATAAATTTTTAAAAGTATCTAAAAAATAAAAATAACTCACTCAAAATGAGTAAGTTATTCATGACTTGATTCAAATTGTGATTGATACAATTCGGCATAGAATCCATTTTTTGCAAGTAATGACTCATGGTTTCCTAATTCTACAATATCGCCATCTTTCATGACAATAATCGTATTAGCATCCTTAATCGTAGAAAGTCGATGAGCAATAATAAAGCTTGTTCTTCCTTCCATCAATTTATCCATACCTCTTTGTATCAATACTTCTGTTCTTGTATCAACAGATGAAGTTGCTTCATCTAAAATCAAGATTTTAGGATTCGCAAGAAAAGCTCTGGCTATAGTTAATAATTGTTTTTGTCCCTGTGAAATATTATTAGATTCTTCATTAATGATTGTATCATAACCATCTTCTAAAGTATTAATAAAATGATCAGCATATGCCAATCGACAGGCTTCATACATTTCTTCATCTGTTGCATCTAATTTTCCATACTTTAAGTTTTCACGAATCGTTCCACCAAATAACCATGTATCTTGTAAAACCATACCAAACAAACTTCTTAAATCACTTCTGGCAAATTGTGTAATATCTTTTCCATCAATTAAGATATGCCCACCATTCAATTCATAAAAACGCATTAACAATTTGACAATCGTTGTTTTCCCCGCACCTGTTGGTCCAACAATTGCAACACTTTGTCCAGCATGAACATGCATAGAAAAGTCGTGAATGATTGTTTTTTCTGGCGTATAGCCAAATTGAACATGGTTGAATGTAACACTTCCTTGCATGTTATGGACTTGGTCACTAGTGACCAAAGCATGTTCTTCTTCCATCTCTGGTTCATCTAAAAATTCAAACACACGTTCTGCAGCAGCTGCAGTCGATTGTAATTGATTCATAATTTGAGCAAGTTGAGTAATCGGTTGGTTAAATTGACGCACATATTGAATAAATGCCTGAATATCCCCAATCGAAATCATTTGTCCACTAGCTAAAAATCCACCTAACAAACACACACCCACATAACCAATATTTCCAACAAATGTTGTAAGTGGTTGCATCAAGCCAGAAAAGAACTGTGATTTCCATGCAGAGTTATATAAATCATCATTATAGTCTTCAAAACGTGCGACCGAATCTTCTTCGCCATTAAATGCTTTGACCACTTGATGAGCACCATACATTTCTTCAATGTGACCATTCACATTTCCTAAACTTGTTTGTTGTGAAATAAAGTACTTTTGTGTTCTTTTCATGATTTTAGTCATTAAAAACATTGAAATAGGTAACACACATAACGCTAATAATGTCATTGGAATACTGATTGTCAGCATCATGATTAAAATTCCAATCACTGTAACGGAAGATGTCACCACCTGTGTTAAACTCTGATTCAATGATTGCGCAATCAAATCAACATCATTGGTTACACGTGATAAGGTATCCCCACTCGAATGTGTATCAAAATAACTCAATGGCAAACGATCCATTTTTTCTGAAATTTCTTTTCTAAAATCATAAGCAACTTTTTGAGATATACCTGAAGTTAAAAATCCTTGAATATAATTTAGTAAAGCACTGAACAAATAAATACAGACAAGGAAAATAAGAATTTGAAAGATTGCATCAAAATCAATACCACCTGTATGTGAAACCTTAGCCATTATTCCTTCACTTAATTTATCTGTTGCCTGAGCCAATACTTTCGGTCCAAAAATAGAAAAGATTGTTGATCCTGCAGCAAATATAAAGATAAATATAAATTTCACATAATAGGGACGTAAATGTGCAAATAATTTTTGAATCGTTCCCTTAAAGTCCTTAGCTTTTTCATTAGACATCTGTCTACCACCCATGTGTCCTCTAGGCATTGGCTAATTCCTCCTTTGAAAGTTGTGAATAAGCAATCTCCTGATAAACTTGACAAGATTTCATCAATTTTTCATGAGTTCCTTTTCCAACAATTTTTCCATCATCTAAAACAATAATCTGATCAGCATCCATAATAGAAGCTATTCTTTGTCCAACAATCAATACAGTATTATGATTCTTTTCCATTAACTGATTTAATTCTTTTCTTAAAATCGCATCTGTCTTAAAGTCCAATGCTGAAAAACTATCATCAAAAATCAAAATCTCTGGATTTTTTGCAAGAGCTCTTGCAATTGCTAAACGTTGTTTTTGTCCACCAGAAACATTTGTTCCACCTTGTGAAATAGCTTCATCTAAACCATCCGGTTTGGCATCCACAAACTCTTTTGCCTGTGCTACACGAATCACTTCATTCAATTCTTCATCAGTGGCATCATGAGCCCCATATTGTAAGTTAGAACGAATCGTTCCAGAGAATAAAACACCTTTTTGTGGAACAACACCTATACGTTCTCTTAAATCATGTTGCTTCACATCTTTAACATTGACACCATCCACAATGACTTCACCAGCACTCACATCATAGAAACGTGGAATCAAATTTATTAAGGTACTCTTTCCAGAACCTGTCGAACCAATAAACGCTGTTGTTTGTCCCGGTTTTGCTGTAAAAGTAATATGACTTAAAACAGGTTCATGAGCACCCGAATATTGGAAAGACACATCTTTAAATTCCACAACCCCTTGTTGTTTTGGATCAAAATCAACAGGTTGTTGTGGATCTTGAATGGTTAATTCTGTTGATAAAACTTCATAAACACGATCAGCAGCTACACTGGCACGAGGAATCATAATAAATATCATCGCAATAAACAAGAATGACATAATAATCTGCATAGCATATTGAATAAAAGCCATCATTTCTCCAATCGCAATATGTCCTAAATCTAATTGTTGTGAACCAACCCAAACAACCAGAACAGTTGCAAAGTTCATAATAAACATCATGATTGGCATTAATGTAGCCATCGCACGATTGACAAATAAGTTGACTGTTGTTAAATCATTATTGGCCTTATCGAAACGTTCTTCACTATGTTTTTCATTACCAAAAGCTCTAATCACAAGAACACCTGTTAAATTTTCACGCATAGTTAAGTTTAATCTGTCAATTAATGATTGAATAATTTTAAATTTTGGTAAAACAACTTTCATCAAAATCACAATGACAAGTGTAATGACAAATAAAATCATCAAAATAATCCATGTCATAGATGATGAATGGGTAAAAGCTTTAATTAATGCTCCAACACCCATCATAGGTGCAAATAAAACAATACGAAGCAACATAATCATCAACATTTGGACTTGTGTAATATCGTTTGTTGTACGTGTGATGAGTGATGCTGTTGAAAATTTATTAAATTCACTATTAGAAAAACTTTCGACTTTCTTAAAAACAGCACGCCTTAAATCTCTGGCAAACCCTGCCCCTACTCGTGAAGAAAGGAACGCTGATGCCATTGCAGCTAACGAACCAAGTAAAGCAATACCTAACATCTTCAATCCAGACATAAAGATATACTCTGTCTGCATTTGATCAACATCTGCTCCTAGTGCCATATACTCATTTTTGACACCATTTCCAGCCGCAACCAACATCGTTGATTCACCCATTGTTTCAATTTGAGCATCAATTTTTGCTGTCATTTGACTTTTGGCCTGTTCATCCATCATTGAAAAAACCTGATAAATATCCATACCTTCTGGTACATTTTGAAATAATTGTTGATATTCTTTTGAATTAGGGTCCATTGAATCAATGGCTGAAACCATAAGCATTGGCTTTATCAATGCATTTTCCAGCTTTTGATTCTGTTCTTGAGTCATACTGTTATGAACATAAGCATCTTGCAAATGTGGAAACTCTTTTTTGATATCATCAGATAAATCTTTATATGAAACATACGTATAGCTTGATTCAATGATATCTTTTTGCTTTTCATCTGCAAAAATCAAGAGATGTTCAAAAGTATCTTGACTATAAACTTCACCTATTGATGTATCAAATCCACCAGCTTGTATCCCATTTGTCACTATATCACTCATATAGTCTGGTAATGCCAATTCTGATTGTGATTGAATAAAAACAAAACCAATACACAAAATAATTGGCAGCCAAAACTTATAGGCAAATTTACGTAACTTAGTCACTCAATCTCCTCCTTTAAATTCCTTTTTATTTTTTTGACAACTTTTAAAACAGATTGATAATCTTCATCAGTTAAATCTTTACAAACAACTTGATGAACATAATGAAAATCTCTTTTCATTTCTTCAATGACTGCTTTACCTTGAGAAGACAAAACAATATAATAATGTCTTTTATCATCTTCATTTAATTTCCTTTCAATAAACCCCATATCAACCAATCTTTTGATTCTTACTGAAAGTGTTGCCTCAGTAATACGAAGTTTTTGGGCAATCTCCTTTTGATTCATTTGTGCATGAGAAATCAAAAAAATGAGTTTGAGTTGTTCCATTGTTAAATGATGACATTTTTGAGATGTTAATTTTTGAATCATTTTATGAATCTCTCTCATTTCTTCCATCATTTCACTAAAACATTGATATTCCATACTTTCCCTCCTATTACTTAGTGCACTAATCATTATACTTAGTCGACTAATTAATGTCAATATAAAAAGTGAATCTCATAATTCAATTAAATAAACAAAAAGGACAAAAAATAAAATTTTTATCCCTTATTCACGGACTTGTCCATTTCCATATATTTTATATTGATAAGATGTCATTTCCTGTAAGCCTAATGGTCCTCTAGCATGTAGCTTTTGGGTACTAATTCCTAGTTCTGCTCCAAAGCCAAATTCACCACCATCACTAAAACGAGTTGAGGCATTATGATAAACACAGGCTGAATCCACATGACTCAAGAAATAGTCTGCTGTTTGGATATTTTCTGTAATAATAGCTTCTGAATGTTTCGTTGAATATTGAGCAATGTGTCCCACAGCTTCTTTGACATCTTGAACAACTTTGATTGCGACAATATAATCATCATATTCTGTTGCATAATCCTCTCTTGTCACCTGTTGACAAGGAATATATTTTTGAACACTTTGGTCCCCTCGTATTTCTACACAGTTTTGAAACTGCTCATATAATAATGGTAAATATTTAGCTGCAATATCTTGATGAACAAGAATTGTTTCGATCGCATTACAAACAGATGGTCTTTGAATTTTCGCATTCACACTAATATCTATTGCTTTTTCCATATCTGCTTCTTTGTCGATATATAAATGACAATTTCCTGCTCCTGTTTCAATCACTGGAACTGTTGCATTTTGCACAACATGTTGAATCAATCCTGCTCCTCCACGTGGAACCACAACATCCACATAACCATAGGCACGAATCAATTCATCAACCATTTCACGTCCACCATAATCTATCAATTGAACAGATGTTACAGGAAGTAAATCTTGCAAAGCTTTTTGCATGTAATACACAAGTATACGATTAGAATGAATGGCCTCTTTACCACCCTTTAACAAGCAGACATTTCCAGATTTGATACATAAACAGGCAATATCAATAGTAACATTAGGTCGTGCTTCATAAACAATACCAAAGACACCAATTGGAATACGGACTTGTTGAATCAACAATCCATTAGGTCGTTTGATTTCTCTTACAATTTCTCCAACAGGATCTTTTAAATGAATTAACTTTAAAACATCATCACAAATACTCAAAATACGTTCTTCATTTAAGAATAAACGATCCATCATTGCTTTTGACATCCCTGTTTTTTTCGCATTTTCAATGTCTTTTTGGTTTTCTACGATAATATCAGGAATATGCTCTTTTAATGTTTTCGCAATATTTTGCAAAGCCTTATTTTTGTTATCTGTTGATACATTCATCATTTGACGCTGAGCCTGTCTGGCTTGAACCAATTGTTCCAGAAGATTTTTATTCATTGGATTTTCCTCCTAATATAACCATATTATTCGCATGAATAATTTCATCATAATCATAATTTCCCAAAATCTTTTTCATTTCAAAACTTTGATGTCCTTTGACCAACATAATTTCCAAACTTGAATATTGAACAATCCCTTTTGCAATGACTTGCTCATCTTGATCTACAATATCCACAACCTGTCCTGATAAAAACGATCCTTTGACATCCATAATCCCTGAAGGCAATAAACTTTTATGTTCCTTTAGTGCCTGTTTAGCTCCCTTATCAACAATAATTTTTCCTTTAGAATGACTACGATAAGTCAACCAGTGATCTCTTGCATTTAAATTCTTTCCACTTTGTCCATTAAACCATGTTCCTTCTTCATGTTCATCAAAAATATGCAAAAGAGCATTTTGTTTTTGACCACTGACAATGACCATATCTTTTCCATAGTCATTGACAATCTTAGCTGCTTTGATTTTGGTTGCCATACCCCCAGTTCCTAACTTTGATGAAGATCCTGATGCCATCTTTTCAATTCTTTCATCAATTCTTTCTACATATTTTAAAAGTTGCGCTTGAGGATTGACATGAGGATTATCTGTATAAAGTCCATCAATATCACTAACTAAAATAAGCAAATCCGCATCAATCACAGGAACCAGCAAAGCTGAAAGTGTATCATTATCCCCAACCTTAATTTCTTCTACAGCCAAAGCATCATTTTCATTGACAATAGGTATCACGCCATAATCAATCAAAGCATTCATAGTATGAGAAAGATTCATCAAACGTTGACGATCATCAAAATCCCCATGATTCAGTAAAACTTGTGCACATTTCAAATGAAAAAGTTGAAAGATTTCTTCATAAATTTGCATAAGTTTTGCCTGTCCAATGGCTGCAAGTGCCTGTTTTTGAGGCAATGTTTCTGGCTTACATGAAAGTTCCATAGCACCCATCCCTGCACTAATCGCCCCTGAAGAAACAATGACAACTGTTTTTCCTTGTTCAATAAATTGTGCTATCTGCATAACAAAATATAATACTTTCTGTTGATCAATATAACCATTTGAATGACACAATGAGGAAGATCCTATTTTAATAATAACTCGTTTTATATTTTCAATTTTTCTCATGATATTCTTCACTCATTTCTTTATAAAATAAATATTTGGCAATTTCAAATCTCCCTTTGAAGACCTCAATATATAAAAACAATGATGTAATCATACAAAACAACATCAAAATTTCATTTAAACGACCAATCCATAAAACAACACATCCTGTCACAATCCAATATAAAGCATGTCTAAACATATAAAAACAATAAAGACAAACAAATGAAAAGAGTTTTTTCTTCATTAAACGCATGGAATAACTTAAACATTCACTCCAAGAAAATTCTTCTAATTCCATCACATAAGGCACTGGCATAAATAATGCTGTCAAAAAAAGATAAACTAGGATACATAGTATAATATTTCCTACTAAAAATGTATTTTCCATAATCAATGATAAGTATTGAAATTTAGGAATAAAATATTCTGTTTGAATCAGCGTATTGCCTAATGATGAAAACCATTCTATTGAAAATTCAGGTATTAAACTTTGAATGGTAAAAAAAGAAGGAAGCAAACAGATAAGTGTGCACACAACAAGTACTGCTTTTCTCATTAAATAAGCAGGAGCTACTTTTGGAAAACAGATGATTCCATTCAGTGAATCATGATAATCCAATACCGGTTTAGGAAAATCAACTAACTTCATTGCACATTTCACATAGCCATGACTAATAGAGCATAAAAACAGTGATACAAAAAAAGAAAAGATACCACTTCTTAAATATTGAGCCAAGACACCAACATAACCCACGTAAAAAAATTCAGGTATAATCTGTTTTCGATATTGTATATAAATTTTATTTGCATGATTTTTAATGTCTTTGATATTCACGATTTCAGCCCCTCTTTGTTTTTACTATTATACACAACTTATTCTTAAAAGTAAAAGGCAAACAATTTTCAAGATATAAAAACCTGATTCCTTCAAGAATCAGGTCAAACTTCCTCAAAATCAACCACTTACTTCTTTATTAACAAAACGATAAATATCCTCAAGAGTAGCTCCTTCCAGGAGAAGATCAAGAATTTTTTCATACTGTTCAACTAATAAATCATCCAAAAAAGCTATTTCAACTTCAGAAAATCTCTTTTGAAATAATTTCAATACAGAATATTTTAAACCTTCTTGTTTTCCTTCTCTCAAACCTTCTTGTTTCCCTTGTCTTAAGCCTTCTTCACGTACTCTCTGAATTCTTGCATGCCTTGCCCATTTGTTTAAGTCGCGATGAAATGCCATATCCTGTAAAATCATATCTTCATTAAACTTTTCCATAATTGCCATCTCCATTTAAATTTACAATATGAACTTCTTTTTTAATCACTCATGATTGACTATTGCAACAGCACGATAAATATCCTCAAGAGTAGCTCCTTCCAGGAGAAGATCAAGAATTTTTTCATACTGTTCAGCTGATAAATCATCCAGAAAAGCTGTTTCAACTTCAGAAAATCTTTTTTGAAATAATTTCAATACAGAATATTTTAAACCTTCTTGTTTTCCTTCTCTTAAACCTTCTTGTTTCCCCTCTCTTAAACCTTCTTGCTTCCCTTCTCTTAAACTTTCTTCACGTACTCTCTGAATTCTTGCATGACTTGCCCATTTGTTTAAGTCACGATGAAATGCCATATCCTGTAAAATCATATCTTCATTAAACTTTTCAACTTTCTTTTCCATGATCTTCACCACCTTTTTACCTGTTTTTATTATATCATCATCCAACCCATTTTTAAATATATAGATAGCTGTTTCCAGTTCATCAAAGTTACCTATTTGTTTTTCTTTTTTCAAAATGTTTATGTACGGTAAATATATATAAATTCTCGTTATTAAACAATATCTTTCTACTTTACCCAAATCATTTCTCGTCATATACTTATCTATTAACATCAAATTATCAGTATCTAAATCATCAATGAAAATCAATTGAAACACAGGGTGAATATGTTCAATATAATCATCACCTCTTTTTTGTTGTTCAGAAAGCAATTTCGCACCATAGATTTGAAATCTTTGATATTGTTCTCTATCTAATGATGAATTTTGCATTTCTACATCACAAATTTCACCATTTTCATTTATGACTCTAATATCAAGAATCATATCCTTATCTTCTACATGCTGGGGATTCAATTCAGGATTTTGAACCTTTAAAGAATGACATTCAATACCTGCAATATTTTCAATAATCAGCTTTAAAAGATACAAACAATCGGGATCTTGGTCATCTCTTAAAGTAAATTTAAACAAAACATCATTTTTAAAATCTACAATTTTTGTTCTTCTTTTTTTCATAAAATATGCCCTCCTACTTTTCTATACGAAAGTTTGAGGGCATTTTTCTTTTTTTACTGTTATTTCACATAATATCACATATTATGACATTTCTTGAAACTGTGCATTATAGAGCTGACTGTAAAAACCATTCTTTTCTAATAATTCTTCATGTGTTCCCTGTTCAACAAGATAACCATCTTTAATAACAAGTATCAAGTCAGCATTCTTGATTGTTGATAAACGATGCGCTATAACAAAATTTGTACGTCCTTTCATGACTCTTTGCATAGCATCCTGTAATCTCTTTTCTAATCGTGTATCCACAGAAGATGTTGCTTCATCCAAAATCATAATCTGAGGGTCTTTCAACATAGCTCTGGCAATTGTTAATAATTGCTTTTCACCTTGTGAAATATTATTGGCTTCTTCATTGACAATCATATCATACCCATCTGGTAATGTACGAATAAAATGATCAACATTAGCCTGTCTAGCTGCCTCAATGACTTCATCTTTTCTTGCATCTAAACGTCCATAATGAATATTTTCATAGATACTTCCATGAAACAACCATGTATCTTGTAAAACCATACCAAACATAGAACGTAATTGTTCACGTGGAATTTGTCTAATGTCTACACCATCTATACAAATACTTCCAGAAGTCACATCATAAAAACGTAACAATAGACTAATCAAAGTTGTTTTTCCTGAACCGGTTGGACCAACAATTGCAACCATTTGACCACTTTGAATATTCACATCAATATCATGAAGAACTTCTTTTTCATGATAACCAAAACATAGATGTTTAAATTCAACATGGCCTTTTGCATTTGTTAAAACTCGTGGGTTTTCAACTGGTTTTTCTTCAGATTCATTTAAAATATCTGATATTCTATGTAAAGCTGCAAAAGCTGCTTGAATTTGAGAAGATAAATTGCTTACTTGAGAAACCGGATCATTGACCTGCCAGATATAACGAACAAAAGCCTGTAATTCACCAACTAGTAGTGTTCCATTTAAAACAGAAAGACTTCCTATAAAGCCGATTGTTCCAATAATCATATAAGTCACAAGTGAAACACATGGTGAAATAATGGATGACATAAACTGTGCCTGAAAAGCATTATGATAAAGTGTCTGGTTAATATTCTTAAACTTTTCAATAGCATCTTTTTGTTTATTAAAAAGTAAAATTTCACGATATCCACCATAGATTTCAGTAATTGCACCATTTAAGTTTCCTAATGCATCCTGTTGTGCCTGAAACTTTTTTTGTGAACGTTTCACAATAAATCGTGTAATCAGTAAAGCAGCAGGAATAATCAGCAAAACAATACATGTCATCAAGACATGAATACGAAACATCATGAAAATAGCCAACATTAACATTAAAAGACCTCTCATCATTTCTGTTAATGTCTGCTGTAAAGCATTGGACAATGTATCAACATCATTTGTAATACGACTTAATATGTCCCCATATTGGTGCTGATCAAAATAGCTGACTGGTAACTTTCTGATCTTTTCCTGCAAAGCATTTCTTAAATCATGCATCATCTTTTGAATTGAATTTGTTAATGTAACAATCGTTATGGACTGTGATACAGTTTTTAATAAATAAATGCCTAACAACATCACAATAATTTCCATGACACGATCATATTCAACATGTGCACCAGGAATATGATGTAACATATCCATAGCATTTTCCATTAACAATGATGTCATCATACCTTCAATCATTGGAGAAATAGATAATGAAAAACATGTCACAACAATCATTAATAAAGCAATCACAAATCCCCATTTATAAGGCAAGAAAAAAGGAGCCATCTGTTGTAAAGAGTTTTTTAATACCTGCCATTTTTTATTCATAATCTAACTCCTCCTCACTGAGCTGAGATGAAGCAATCTCATGATATATAGGACAATTCTTTAAAAGGTCTCGATGCTTTCCATGTCCAACAATACGTCCTTCATCTAAGACAATAATTTGATCAGCATCTTTAATCGTTGAAATTCTTTGAGCAACAATCAAAACAATAGAATGTTTTGTTTCATCTTTCAAAGCATGTCTTAAAATCGCATCTGTTTTATAATCCAAAGCTGAAAAAGAATCATCAAAAATATAAATTTCTGGTTTTCTAATCAACGCTCTGGCAATGCTTAAACGCTGTCTTTGTCCTCCTGATACATTCGTCGCACTTTCTGTAATCATTTCATCAAAACCTAGAGGTTTTTCCATAATAAAATCATAGCTTTGTGAAACTTTAGCAGCGTGTTCCAATTCTTCTAAAGTTGCATCAACTTTTCCATATCTGAGATTTTCTGCAATGGTACCCGTAAACAACATCGCCTTTTGAGGAATAAAACCAATTTTATTTCTTAAATCATCAATACGATAATCTTGAATATCAACACCATCAATTTCAATTTTCCCATTGCTGACATCATAAAAACGTGGAATCAAATTAATTAATGTACTCTTACCAGAACCTGTACTTCCAATAAAGGCAATTGTTTCTCCCTCAGTCGCTTCAAAAGAGATATTTTTTAAAACAGCTTCCTCACCATCAGGATAGGCAAAAGTGACATTTTGAAATGATAAATGATGTTTATTAACTCTAGACATCTTTGTTTGTGTCACATGATCTTGAATATCACATTTGGTAGATAAAACATCATTAATACGTCTTGCAGAAACGGCTGCACGAGGATACATGACAAAGACATTACAAAATAGCATCATAGAAAACATAGCATGAAAAAGATATTCCTGAAAGGCGATCAGTTTTCCTACCTGTAAAGTTCCAGCATCAATCATATGACTGGCTACATAAAAAATAACCAATGTCACTAAATTCAAGAAAAAATAAAAGACAGGTTGTGTTAAAAGCATTAATTTAAAGATTTTTCTTGTATAACCCGTAAATTCTTCATTTGTCTTATTAAAACGAGCTTGTTCATAAGCATCATTATTAAAAGCTCTAATCACCTTTAACCCTGAAAGATTTTCTCTTGTAATACGATTTAATACATCCAATGATAATTGTTGTTTTTGTGATAAAGGCTCAGAAACCTTTGCGATAATAATAACCCCTACAACAATCACCGGTAATGTCGCTGCAATAATAAGAGATAATTCAAGTGATGTACGCATTGTCATAAAAACACTAATAATGACCATAACTGGTGTCAATAAAGCTGTTCTTAATAAGACATTTACAAATAATTGAATTTGAAAAGCATCATTGTTTGTTCGTGTAATTAATGATGAAATACCAAAACGGTTAAATTCATGGGGTGAAAATGTTTGAATGTGTGTAAAAATATCGTTACGCATATCTCTTGTAATAGAAGTAGAAATTCTCGCACAACAATAACCTAGCACAATCGTTCCAGCTACCCCAATCACCGAAATCACAATAGCTAAAAACCACATCGAATAAAGATAACTTTCATTTTGATAAGTCACCCCATGATCAATCATATCTGCAATAATTGTTGGTAGACCTAGTTCAACTAGTGCAAAACCAAAAACAGATACAATATTTAATAATACTAATTTTTTATATCTTTTCAGATAATGTAATATTAGCTTCATATAGGTCCTCCCTTCATACAGTATAAATCTTATTATACACTAAATTTTGACAAGCGTATAGACATGTTAAATAAAAAGAATATCCTAATCAGATATTCTTAAACGCTACAAATTATCATTTTCACAACTAAATGGAGCGTCTTTTAGACGTATAAAATAACCTTGATCATGTAAACAGACAGGGCATTGCTGAGGTGCCTGTGTTCCTTCAAAAACAAAACCACAATTTAAGCATATCCAGCAACAAGGTTGTTGAGATGCATAAAGCTGTCCGTTTTCCAAGAGTGTTGCCATCTTTTCAAAACGACGACCATGTGTTTTTTCAATTTCAGCAATATTGAAAAAATCCTGTGCAATCTTATGAAAACCCTCTTCTCTGGCAATTGTACCAAAATGTGGATAGACATCTTCATATTCTTCATATTCATTATATCTGGCACTCTTTAAAAGTGATAAGACATCATCATAGGTATCCACCGGATAACTCCCATCAACCATAATACTTTTTCCTGTCAGCTCTTTTAAATGGTTATAAAAAATCTCAGCATGTTCTTTTTCCTGATTAGCTGTAAAATAGAAAACATCTGCCAGCATATGATGTCCTTTTTTGGCTGCTATAGCACCTGCAAATGTATAACGATTTCTCGCCTGTGATTCACCTGCAAAAGCACGCATTAAATTATCTTTTGTTTGACTATTTTGAAAATCCATATTCTCACCTCGTTAAGAGTATGGACTTATTTTTAAAAATCATTCGTCTTTTTTAAAGAGAATGATTTTTCTTTTGAATAAATTGAATCAAAATATCTGATAACTTGATCATCAAAAAAGCCATCAGCACCATCCATAAAACCCATGCAAAAATACTTGTCATATCAATCTGAACTCTTGCTAAATATAATTGTTTCCCTATTCCATATTGTGTAGACACAAAGATTTCTGTCATCACTCCAACTTTTAAACCTAACGGTAATGTTGTTTGAATAGCTGAAAGTATATAGCCTTGAATCAAAGGTAAATAGGCATAACGTAAATTATAAAGAAAAGAATGATGATAGAGTTGAATAATATCCTGCAAATCTGAATCAATATGTAACATTCCTTGTAATGTATTGAAATAGAAGGTAGGTACCAGCATCAAAAAAATAATAATCAACAAGGCTATGTGACTGGAAAACCAGACAAGTAATATTAAAATATATCCAATTTGTGGAATCGTTTGAAAAAATGTCATCAGTGGTTGTATATATTGACGAAAGTCTGAAAAAAGACCACTCAGGATTCCTAAAAATACACCTATACTCAAAGCCAAAAAGAAACCGATCATCACCCGTATGATTGTAGATATGACCGCAATATAAAAACTCTGTTGAAACAAATGTGCAACCATTTGCTGTAAAACATCACCGGGATAAGGCAAGATGACTTCTTTTTGAATCATTCCAGAAGCCATCTGCCATAAAACCAAAATAGCAAAAATAAGAATCAGTTTTCTTTTCATGATAAAATCATATCTGAATCATAAGTGATGTTGAAAAGCTGAAGAAATTGTTTGATATCATCTTCACATTGACTAGCCTCTACATAATGAACATTTTGACGTTCTATCGAAGCAACAGTCATATCTACACTTGGTAGTCCTAACTGCTCAATACCAATATTTTCTAGTTTTTCTTTTAAATCTGGATAACCATTTTCAGTAAAATGTGCAATAGATTCAAATAGATCATCATTTTGATAATCTTCCCTTACAAACATGGCTGCCTGTGGATAACCAGACCCACCATATTCTTTTTGTAAATCCGCCACAATGGACAAATCCACATTGGATTGTTTCGCTTTAGCAATCGTTGCACTGGCAAGTGGTTCTGCAAGCATACCGACATCTACCTGCCCAGATAATAATCTTTGTTGAACGAGTGTTGCTGAAGAATAATAATGCGGTTCAAGACGTATAGACAAATCAACAGTTTCTATAATCTTTTGAGGAACAGCCCCTTCACCAAACAAAGCCAGTTCACCTGTTTCATTCAAAGCATCCTGTGATGTTCCAACAAGGTAAAGATTTCCCCATGTTAAAATACTTTTTAAACGATATGATGTCTGATTTTTTGCGATCAGTTGGGCACCAATATTAATAGGTGCAATGATAATATCATACTCACTATCGGCTTTTGATAGCTGAGCAATCAGCTGATCTGTCCCATCAACGAATTGAATTTCACCATTTTTACTAATGTTATCATATTCTCCAACTAAAGCTAATGCAGGAGCACCCGTTGGACATAAAATACGCACAGTTTCTTCTTTTTGACACCCCATGAGAAGACCCATCATCAAACAACATAAACCTATTTGTATAAACTTCTTCATAAAAACCTCCCAAATCACTTAAACTTTGCTTTTTGATTATAGTGTGTATGCAACAACTGATGTGCTTTTTCACTATTAGGATGATCTAAATAATTGCGATAGAGATCCTGTATTTGAGAATTTTTATGAGATTTACGTACTGGTAAAGACACATCCTCATCATACAAAGCTTTGGCTCGGGCAGCTTTAAAATTAAATCCACTATTTCTTATAGTTGCATTAACATATGGCTGTCCACCACCATTAATGCATCCACCCGGACATCCCATGATTTCAATAAAATGATAAGGCGAAATACCTTGACGAATATCATCTAACAATGGTTTGGCCAGTGACATACTTTGAGCAACCGCAACCTTTAATGTCTGATCACCAATTTTAATGGTTGACTCTTTCACCCCTTCAACACCTCTAATCGCATGATAATCAATCATCGTCAAGTCTTCATGAGCCAAAACATCAGCGACTGTTCTTAAGGCTGCTTCCATCACACCACCACTGGCACCAAAAATAACACCAGCTCCACTATATTCACCAAATAAATCTTGATCGAAATCATCATCTTTTAAATCTCTAAAATTAATTCCAAACATCTTAATCAGTTTTGCTAATTCTCGTGTTGTTAAAACAGCATCAACATCCTGATAATGTGTTGTTTTATTTTCAGGACGTATTTTTTCACCCTTTTTAGCGACACAAGGCATAATCGAAACAACATAAATATCTTTTGGATCAATCCCTTTAGATTGTGCATAGACAGATTTCACCATCGCCCCTAACATCATATGAGGGGATTTACAAGTAGACAGATGATCTAATAAATCAGGATATTCATGTTCAATATAATTCACCCAGCCCGGACTACATGATGTAATCATTGGCAAAGTCCCCTGATTTTTCAAACGTCCTAAAAACTCATAACCTTCTTCCATAATTGTTAAATCAGCCCCAAAATTGGTATCATAAACCTTATCAAAACCAACCAGCTTTAAAGCATGAACCATCTTTCCTGTAACTCTTGTGCCAATAGGCATACCAAATTCTTCACCTAAAGCCCCACGAACAGCTGGTGCTGTTTGCACAACAACATGCTTCGTTGGATCATTTAAAGCCTCAATCACATAATGTATTTCTTCTTTTTCATGTAAAGCACCCACTGGACAAACGTTAATACATTGCCCACATTGCATACAATTGACATCATCAAAGCTTTTATCATAAATCGGTCCAACCTTCGTTTTATAGCCACGATTCATATAACCTAAAATTCCTAATCCTTGAACTTTTTGGCATGTTTCCACACAACGTCCACATAAAACGCATTTTGATGTATTACGCACAATACCTGGTGAAACTGTGTCAAATGTTGGTTCACTCTTTTCACCAGCAAAAGCATCTTCACGAACACCTAATTCCTGACATAAACGCTGTAATTCACAATTCGTATTACGAATACAAGATAAACAATCTTTAGAATGATTGGAAACAATCAATTCCACCACTCTACGTCTGGCATCCAATGCTCTTTGTGAATTGGTCTTAATAACCATGCCTTCTCTGACTGGATAAACACACGCTGCACATAAAGTCTTAGCACCTTCAACTTCGACTTGACAGACACGACAGGCACCCGTTCCAGTGACATCTTTTAGATAACATAAAGTAGGAATATGAATGCCATTATTCTTGGCAGCTTCTAGAACAGTCTGTCCTTCATAGGCTTCCACTTCTCGATTATTAATGGTAATTTTTATTTTTGACATCTTCTACACCTACTTTCTTTCTACCACTTTAAAGTGACATGCTTTCATACATAAACCACAGCGAATACATTTGTCAGGATCAATCTGAAAGGCTTCTTTTCCAATCTTTCCACTAATGGCTCCCACAGGACATTGTCTTGCACAAAGACCACATTTACGACATTCATCTTTATTGATTTCATAACGTAATAATTTTTTACAGACTCCCGCTGGACATCTTTTATCAATGATATGTGCCAGATATTCATCTCTAAATTGATGAATTGTTGAAAGAACAGGATTTGGCGCAGATTGACCTAATCCACACAAAGCTGTATCTTTAATTGTCATAGCCAATGTTTCCAGTTCATCCAATGTTTCCATTGTCCCTTGTCCGTCACAAATCTGTTCCAACAATTCCAGCATACGCTTTGTTCCAACACGGCATGGTGTACATTTTCCACAAGATTCATCAACGATAAAATCCATATAAAATCTAGCCACATCAACCATACAATTATCTTCATCTAAAACAATCATACCACCTGACCCCATCATTGAACCTAATTTCACCAGTTCATCAAAACCAATAGGCGTATCTAATTGTTCTTCTGTCAAACATCCACCTGATGGTCCACCTGTCTGAACAGCTTTGAATTGTTTATGATTTGGACAACCACCACCAATTTCATAAATGACTTCACGCAGCGTTGTTCCCATTGGGACTTCAACAAGTCCTGTATTGGTAATTTTACCACCTAAAGCAAAAACTTTTGTTCCTGGTGACGACTCTGTTCCAATAGATCTAAACCAGTCTGCACCATTTAAAATAATTTGAGCAATATTGGCATAGGTTTCAACATTATTAATAATCGTTGGTTTTCCCCATACGCCTTTATAAGCTGGAAATGGTGGTTTTGAAACAGGCATTCCTCGTTCACCTTCAATAGATTGAATCAACGCTGTTTCCTCTCCACAGACAAAAGCACCAGCGCCTAAACGAATTTCCAAATCAAAATCAAAGCCAGAATCAAAAATATTTGTTCCTAATAATCCCAATTCTTTTGCTTGAGCAATCGCTGTTTTTAAACGTTCCACCGCAATAGGATATTCAGCACGAATATAAATATATCCATAATGAGCCCCAATCGCATAACCAGCAATAACCATTGCTTCAATGACACTATGAGGATTTCCTTCGAGAATGGAACGATCCATAAATGCGCCTGGATCTCCCTCATCAGCATTACAAATCACATATTTTTCATCACCCGGTTCATTATAGGCAAACTGCCATTTTAGTCCAGTTGGAAAACCTCCTCCACCACGACCTCTTAAACCACTCTCTTTAATGATATCAATAACTTCTTGAGGGGTCATCTGTGATAGAACCTGACCTAAAGCAAAATACCCATCCTGTCCAATATATTCTTCAATGTTTTCAGGATCAATGATTCCACAGTTATGCAAAGCCACACGCTTTTGCTTTTGATAAAAACGTGTATGACTAATATCATGAATTTCCTTTGTTTCTTGATCAGATTCATTCAACATCAAACGTTCAACAGGACGTCCTTTATAAAGATGTTCCTGCACAATTTCTTTCACATCTTCTTTTTTGACACCTTTGTAAATAATATTATCAGGATAAATAGAAATATTAGGTCCAGCCCCACATAACCCTAAACAACCTGTTCTTAAAACCTCAATTTCTTTATCAAGCCCCATCGACTTGATTTCTTTTTCAAATTCTTCTATTAATGCTCCAGAATTTCCAATTGTACATCCTGTTCCAGCACAAACTAAGACTTGCGTTCTCTTATATGGCATCTTTGCACCTCCTATTTTGAATAATGTCCGACAGTATATTCATCAATCACTTCACCATGTATCAAATGACGTAAAACAATATCTTTCGCTTTCTTTTCATCAACCAATACATATGTGGTTTTTTGATTATCTTTATCAAAAATTTCTACAATGGGTTCTAAAGCACACATACCAATACATCCTGTTTGCATGACTGCAACAGGTAAATGAGCTTTAGCCACTTCTTCGACAAAGGTGTTCAATACAGGACGAGCTCCTGCTGCAATACCACAGGTTGCCATTCCTACCACAACACGATAATCCTGTCCATCTTGGCCACGCATGGCCATTCTTTCTTTTGCCTGATACCTAATTTTCTTCAATTCATCCAATGACTTCATTGATGCATACCCTCCTTTATATAATCTTTTAACCATAGTATGATTTCTGGCTGATTGATTGGCACATCACCCAAAAGAGCTTTTATATCTTCTGTATTCATATCAAATGCCCAATCATCATTTTGATAATGAAAACAATAATTCACTTTTTCATCATATTGAATACAAGTGATCATAGTATCAACTAAATTTCCCATTGGAGGTGTATCAATATGATTTTTTACATATTCACCTATGATTTTTGTTCCTTTTTGTAAATGAGAATCTATTTGAAAATAACCGCCCGTCGCTTCTACACTTTCTTTAAACAAAGGAATACCTAAACCAATAGAACGTGTGGTACGTGTCGTAAAAAAGGGATTCGTGACTTGTTGTAAAGTTTCTAAACTCATACCACAACCATTATCACATATTTCAATATGAATCATATTATCCTTGATACTATCTTTAATCCATAAATGGATCTGTAAAGCTTGAGCACGTAAAGAATTTTGAATCATATCCAAAATTGTCATTGCTATTTCCTGCATTATCTTTTTCTCCATATCTTTTCTAACTGTTGAAAATCAATCTGATAAAGTGGTTCTTGGATATCTTCTAATTGATGAGCATCACTATTGATCAAAACAAGATTATCCCTACAATGAGGACAAAGTTTCTTTAAATCAGCTAACTGTTTTAAACTGCTCACTTCAATACCATCATAATCCAAAGATTCTGGTATATCTTGATACAATTCATAAACACCATATTTTTTTTGGAAAACATGAGCTAAAACAGCTATTCCTTGAAACTGATGAATCTTGGTAATGATTTGATTTAATGTTAAATCTAATGCATTTAAAAGAAGATAAACTTCTTCATCTATAATTTGATCATTTTCATCGAATATATATTGATTTCCATAGTAATCTTTTTGATTAATTGTTTTCATAAGATGCTGATCTATCCATTGTTGAATAGGCTGTAAATGTGTTCCTCTTTGAAAATAAGCCAAAACATGAATATTTTCACAACTTTGTAACTCTACTCCATATATAAAATCAATCTTTCCTTTTAAAATAGGGCTTTGAATGACTTTTTCTAAATGATGTTGTTGTTTTAAAGAATTATGATCAGTAATCGCAATCAAATCTAAACCTTTGATATAAGCCATATGAAAGATATTATAAATGGTCATGGTATCATCACTGCAAGGTGATAAAGCAGAATGAATGTGTAAATCATAATACATATTATAAACCTAACGTTATCAAATCTTTGACAAGTGCAAAAGCATCTTTAGGGCTGACCAGCAAAGGAATCTGCAACTCTGTTGCCTTTTGAATCGTTTCCTCATCAGGATACGATCCCTGTACAAAGACAATCCCTGCAAAATCAAGCAACTGTGCAACGGCCACCACATTTAAATGTTTTTGAACTGTCAACCATAACGTTCCTTCTTTTCCATGTGCCATCACAACACTCAATAAGTCACCTATATAAACATCTTTGATTTCCTGCTTACAACTGACATCATTGATGAGTTCCAAAGGTAACTGTAATATTTGTTTGACCTGCATATTCTCACCTTCTTTTGATTCGACAAAGTGAATCATCTACTTCACCACTCGCTATTTTCATAGCCAGACCACGACAATTGGCAAAACCACAACTTCCACAATCATATTGAGGTAAAGTATCCAAAATCGCATTCACTTTTTGAAACCATTTCATACGCTCTTGAATGGATTGTTTTTGAACATTGATCTGACGTTTTTTAAGATATTCATCTTCACTTAATATCAGATGATTGTCTAAACAATCATTCAACATACTTTCAATATGAAAACGTCCTTCAAAGGGATTATTCCATAAATAATAACCACCAATACATCCCTGATAACAATGATACAAAGCAATCAAACGAATATCCTTTAAACGATCAAATTCAATCAAATCTAAAACCATGCGAATTTGTGGTAAACCTTCCACACTCATCACTTGTAAATGATCTTTACCAAATAAATCACTGACAATACTTTTCACACCATCACGGTATATATCAATATCATCTTTTTGTTGGCTTTTTCGTTTATTAAAATGTGGAAACATACGTGAAATACTTAAAGCATAATCAATCTGTGAATTGTCTTTACCTAAAGGTTCTTTCGCTAAAGTGAGTTTTCCAACACATTCACAGAGTGAAAAAATACCAATATCTTTACCTTGATATTTCTTTCTTAAACGTCTGGCTGCAATTTCTACAGGATAATCATAAGGTAATAGATGATCTATTAATGTAGGATATTCCTGTTTAATCAAACGATTAATACTTGGACAAAAAGATGTCAACATCACACGATCTGATTGAAAACTGGTTTCAATAGCCTGTTGGTAAAGATATCCTTCAATATCACTATATTGCACAACCTCATCAAAATGAAAAGCTTTAATAGCATGAATAAAAGCTTTTAATTCATCAAAACTTTTAAAATCAGATAATAAAGATGTTGGAATCAAAGCAATATTATATTCATGTTTTTCAAAGGCTTTTGTAAGATTCACTTCTTTAATTTTTAATTGTTTATAATCACAGGATTGCACACAGACATGGCAATTGATACAGCTTGAATCATCGATCATCACTTGACCATGCATAATAGAAATCGCTTCTGTAGGACAAGATTTGACACACTTAATACAGTTTTTGCAGTGATCCCCTAAAAAATGAATAACTGGTTTCATTGAAATGTCATTTGAATATGTGTTCCCTCTGGCGAAGATGTAATCTGAAATGAAGACGCAACACTTTTCATATTAGACAATCCCATTCCAGCTCCAAAACCTAAAGAACGTGCTTTTGTAGAGGCAGTCGAATAACCCGGTGTTTGTGCTAATTCCAGATCTTCTATACCCGGTCCAACATCGTCAAAAGATAATGTGATAACACCATCATCATCCATTTCAAAAGTCACAGTTCCACCATTGGAATGAATCACAATATTTATTTCAGCTTCATAACATGCTATCGCTACAGCCTTAAGAACACGACGATCAATGCCAATTGTTTTTAAAGTTCTTTTAATATCTGTAGAGGCTTTCCCTGCATCCTCATAATTTTCTTTTTCTACTTGATAAACATATTTCATTATCTCATTCCTTTTCCATATAAAAGCCCACAGGCTTCAAACATCGTTTGATCAGTTTGAAAAAGATTAATGTGTAAATCTTTCGCTGTTTCTATCATCTGTTGATCCAATGGTTTTCCTCTCACCAAAATCACTGTATCTAAATCCAAAACCTCTGCTGTACGTAAAGATTGTACATTGGCTAATCCTGTTAAAAATAAAACATCTTCTGTTTCATCCTTCAACAAAGCTAAAGCATCCGACATTAAATCAGTCGCAAAACCTTTATCATAATTTTTTTGATAAATATTATCTTGTGCAATATAGATTTCTCTTGCTTTTAAAAGAGCCACGATATCTTGAACTAACATGGTTCTTCTTCCTTCAAATAATCAAGAATAAGCATTTTCAGATCTTCCAGTTGTTTCTGACATCCAAAAACTGTCCCATCCACACTGACAACTGGAGCCAATCCACAAGCTCCCACACAACGCGTGGCATCAATTGAAAACAATCCATTTTCACTGGTAGAATTCACTTCACATTCCGTCATTTCACAAAGCAAATCTAAAATCGTCTGTGCTCCATTGACATAACAGGCTGTTCCAAGACAAACTGAAATGACATGCTTTCCCTTTGGTTCGGTTGTAAACTGTGAATAAAAAGTCACAACACCATAAACCTTAGAAACAGGAACATTCAAAGCATCAGCTATTTTTACCATTGCCTCAAAAGGGATATAGCCAAGCTCATCTTGAATATCATGAAGCATTAATTTCATAGGTCCTTTTTGATCCTTATGCTGATCAACAATCGCATCAATCTTATCTAAATACTCTTGTTTCAAACCTCCCATAAACATACTCCTTTCCTATTTATAAATTCATTATATCATAGTTTGTAAACGCTTTAAATTTATTTTCAGTAAACAAAAAGACTTTTAATATATCCTTTCAATATATAAAAAAGAGAAATCTCATTCTTGATTTCCCTTACAAAGATTTAACTTTTTTTCATCTTCTATTTCTTTAGCTAAATACAAATCACTTCGACAATGCATATCAGAAATTCCATTTCTCATCAATTGATAGATTTGTGATATATAAAAGATATTCATTGCTTTTTTATATCCCAATGATTTCTATTCATAAGCAATAAGACAATTCTTGCATATTAGGTCTTTTATATTTCAATCTTTTTAAAGCAACAGATTTATCAATCAGTCCTTTCATTGTATATAGTATCACATTTTTATTGTGTTTTATCTATATAGGCAGGTTTTAAATGAATGAATCAATAATCTCCTCTTTGATGAAATTCTTTTTTATTTCCACTGATTTGATGTCTTTCCTGAAGTTTCTTTTCGATATCTTCCACTTGAATACCTTGTTGATACATCAAAACAAGCACATGATAAAATAAATCACTGATTTCTCCAATTAATTCCTCTTTATTATTGTTTTTTGCAGCAATAATGGTTTCACTCGCTTCTTCTCCAACCTTTTTACAAATCTTATCAACACCTTGATCCAATAGATAATTTGTATAAGATTTTTCAACAGGGTGAATATGACGATCAGCAATCACATCATAAACTTCATGAAAGATTGTTTTTTCAAAAACATAAGGAATTATCTCTTGAAAGAAACATGAATAGGAACCAGTATGACAAGCTGCTCCTACTTGATCAACAATAATCAGTAAAGTATCATCATCACAATCCAGATACATGCCTTGAATATATTGGAAATGTCCTGATGTTTCACCCTTATGCCACAGTTCCTGACGTGAGCGTGAATAAAAATAAGTTTCACCTGTTTCTAACATTTTATCATATGCTTCTTCATTAACATAAGCCAACATTAAAACGGACTTTGTTTTTGCATCTTGTACAATGGCTGGTACTAAGCCATTCCCTTTTTCAAAATCTGGTTTCATAATTCCCTCCTTACGGGGATATGATGTTTGGCACACAATGCCTTAACATCTTCAATGGTTGCTTCCTGATAATGAAACAAAGAAGCCGCCAAAGCCCCATCACAATTTGTTTTTTCAAATACTTCTACAATATCTTCCTGTCCTCCACAGCCACCACTGGCAATCACAGGAATCGACACAACACGCATCAGTGCATTCAACATATCAATATCAAAACCATCTCTTGTTCCATCACGATCCATTGATGTTAATAAGATTTCACCAGCTCCTAAATCTTCACATTGTTTGGCCCATGTTAATAAATCTAAACCTGTGTTTTTTCTACCACCGGCTATATAGACATCATAACCCGATTGATCTTCTCGTTTTTTCGCATCAATAGCCACAACAACACATTGCACACCAAATTCATCGGATGCCTGTTTGATAAGTTGAGGATTTAAGATAGCTGCTGAATTAATAGAGACTTTATCTGCTCCACTGGATAAAATCATACGAAAGTCATCCAATGTACGAATACCCCCACCAACAGTTAAAGGAATGGAAAGTTCACAGGCAGCTCTTTGAATGACATCTTTAAGAATATCTCGATTTTCATAAGTCGCTGTAATATCAAGAAAAACAACTTCATCTGCACATTGTTCATCATAGCGTTTGGCAATCTCTACTGGATCACCAATATCTTTTAAGCCAACAAAATTGACACCTTTTACAACTTTTCCATCTTTAATATCTAAACAGGGGATGATTCTTTTGGCAAGCATTCTATCACCTCTTTTAAATCAATTTTTCCTTCATAATAAGCCTTACCTACAATGCAGCCTTCATAACCTTGACGATAAGCTTCTAAAACATCATTTCTATCTTTGACACCACCTGATACAATACAGCGTAAAGATGTTGTATCTTTGATTTGTTGATAAATATCAAATGAAGGCCCTTGTAAAGTTCCATCTTTCGATATATCTGTACAAATAACGTATTGAACACCCATCTTCTCTAATGTTTTTAAAAAATCTAAATAATGGACTTGGGTTTGTACTAGCCATCCTGAAGTCGAAACATACCCATCTTTAATATCTACCCCTACAACAATCTTTTGTGCCCCATATTGTTTTAACATTGCTTTTAGAAAATCTGGATTCTGAATAGCTGCAGTCCCAAGAATAACACGATTGATACCAATTTTATCTAAATATAAAGAAACCGTTCTGGCATCACGTATACCTCCACCCACTTCAATAGGGATAGAGATCGTATTACGTATTTTTTTAATTGTTTCTATATTGGTTGTCATGCCATCTTTAGCCCCGTCCAAATCCACAACATGAAGATACATTGCTCCCATGTTTTCAAAGGCTTGAGCCAGCATTTCTGGTGAAGAAGAATAGACTGTTTTTTGTTGATAATCGCCCTTATATAAACGAACAGCTTCCCCATTTTTTAAATCAATTGCTGGAATGATTATCATTTTACCATCTCCTTAAACGCTAATAATATTTTTTGACCAACTTTTCCACTTTTTTCAGGATGAAACTGACATCCCATAACATTGTCTTTAGCAACAACAGCTGTAATCTTTTCTTGCCCATACTCACAATAAGCAATCAACTCATCATCAGTAGGATATGCCATATAAGAATGAACAAAATAGACATAATCTCCTTGATGAACATATTGCATGAGAGGATGTTTTTGTTGCATTATTAAATCATTCCATCCCATATGAGGAATCTTTGCCTGAACTTCCATGCGTCGAACTTCTCCCTTTAAAAAGCCTAAACCTTGTGTTGGACAAACTTCATATCCTTTTTCAAATAAGACTTGCATTCCTAAACAAATCCCTAAAATGGGAATACCGGCCTGTTGTCTTTCATTTAAAATATCAATCAAATCATATTGTTTTAAATGTTCCATCGCCACTGGAAAAGTTCCGACTCCCGGCAAAACAATCCCTTTGGCCTGACGAATGACATCATGGTCACGACTCACAACAACATCCATACCTAGTTTTAAAAAAGCATTTTGAACACTCATGAGATTACCTACATGATAATCAATAATCACAATCATCTTACAAGACTCCTTTAGAAGAAACAATTTGTTCCCTATTCTTTTCATCAATACAAATAGCTTGTTTTAAAGCTCTGGCAAAACTCTTAAACATAGCTTCAATAATATGATGTGTATTTTCTCCATAGTTCTCTACAATATGTAATGTCATCAAAGCATGATCACTGACAGCTTTAAAAAATTCTTTTGTCATTTCTGTTTCATAATTTCCTAAATGCTGGCAAGGTAATTGAGCTTGATAAACAAGATAAGGGCGTCCACTTAAATCCAGTGTCGTTGTGACTAGAGCTTCATCCATAGGAATAGCCATTTGACCATAACGATAAATTCCTTTTTTATCTCCCAATGCTTCTTTTAAACATTCACCAAAAACAATTCCTAAATCTTCTACTGTATGATGACTATCTACTTTTAAATCACCCTGACATTTGACAATACAATCTATTCCACTATGAAAAGCTAATAACTCAAACATATGATCCATAAATCCAATGCCCGTATCTACTTGAGCTTGACCTGTTCCTTCTAAGCAAAGGGACATTTCAATAGATGTTTCCTTTGTTATTCTTTTGATTTGACTTTGTCGCATGATTCATCCTCCTTAAATCTCACTGCAATACTATTTGCATGTCCATCCAATCCTTCTTTGTTTGCAAAAGTCATCACATCATCTTTAAAAGTCTGTAAAACTTGTTTTGGATAATAACTATAAGATGAATACTTCACGAAATCATAAACACCTAAAGCACTATAGAATTTAGCTGTTCCTCCTGTTGGTAAGACATGATTTGTTCCAGACATATAATCCCCTAATGGTTCTGGTGTATATTCTCCTAAAAAGATAGAACCAGCATTATGAATCAAAGGTAAAGTATTCATTGGATTTTCTACTAAAACTTCTAAATGTTCTGGCGCAAATTCATTAGATACCTGAAAAGCTTCCTCAATAGAATCCACCAAAAAGGCACCACCATAATTTGTCAATGATGATTCAATAATATCAGCTCTTGATAAAAATGGCATCTGTTTTTGAAGCTCGACATTTACCTGTTCAATCAATGATTGAGATGTTGTCACCAAAATAGCACTCGCCAATTTATCATGTTCTGCCTGACTCATTAAATCAGCTGCAATGTATTGTGGATTGGCTTTTTCATCAGCAACAATCAAGACTTCACTAGGACCCGCAATCATATCAATATCCACACGCCCATAACAACATTTTTTAGCTGTCGCAACATAAATATTTCCGGGACCAACAATCTTATCTACCTTTGGTAACATATTTGTTCCGATAGCTACACCGGCAACACCATGTGCTCCTCCTACTTTATAAATACGTTCAATGCCACAGACATAAGCAGCTGCTAAAATAGAAGGATTCACTTTTCCATCAGCCTTCACAGGTGTGATGATTATCAATTCTTTGACACCAGCCAGTTTGGCAGGAATCGCATTCATCATGACCGTTGAAGGATATGTGGCAGTTCCACCTGGTACGTATAAAGCAACTTTTTCTAAGCCACGTACAATCTGTCCCATCATCACTCCATTTTCCTTATAAATAGACCATGAACGATCAACTTGATGTTGATGAAAATCAATCAGTTGTTCTTTTGTACGTTCCAATATACGCATAAAATCTTTCCCAACACTTGTCACACCATCTAAAATTTCTTGTTTAGAAACAATAAAATCTTGTGGTCCTTCCATCCTATATCCATCCAATTCATAACAATATTTCATGATGGCCTGATCACCATTTTTTTCGATATCTTCAATCATTTGCATCACAGTTTCATTAACCTGTTGCGAAATTTCTGTTTTACGTGAAGAAAACTTCTTCACCACATCTTTGAATTGTCCTTGTAAATCATATGTCTTCAACATCTTTATTCCCCCTTTAATTTTTCTATCAAATCAAAGATTTCATCTTTTTTAAACTTCAAACTCACTTTATTTACAATCATCTTTGTTGATACATCACTAATTTTTTCAATAATTTCTAAACCATTTGCCTTCAAAGTTGAACCAGTTTCTACAATATCCACAATCGCATCACTTAATCCCACAACCGGCCCTAATTCTACCGAACCTTCTAATTTAATAATTTCAACATCCTGTTGTTTTTGATGAAAGTAATCTTTAGCTACCTTCGTATATTTGGAAGCAATACGCTGACGACGTTTAAAAATCTTATCACGATATTCTGGATATGCCGCTAAAGCAAAATAACATTTTCCAATATTTAAATCCAACATCTCATAATAATCTTGAAAATCACTATCTTCCAAAGTATCTTTACCAACAAAACCAATATCCACAATACCATGTTCTAAAAAGGTTAAAACATCATTTGCCTTTGCAAAAATCATAGATAAACCATCACTTGTTTCAATCATCAATTCACGATCTTTATGAATAATAGGCTCCATATCAAAGCCCTTTTCAGCCAACAACTGACAAACCTGTTTTTCAATACGACCTTTCGTTATTGCTATTTTAATCATGCTTCCTCCTCCTTTTCTAAGGCCTTTAAAATATGACTTAACTCATAACTAAAGCCAATGGCTGGAACCTCTCGATCAAAATGATTCATCAAATGATCATAACGTCCCCCATTCATAATTGGTTGTGCGCTATAAGGAGAATAGCCTTTCAACATGATTCCCGTATAATATTTCATCATGGGTGTCATCGCTAAATCAAAAGTCAGAAGTTCTCTATGAGGAATCTTTTCATACAGTTCAATCAATTCTTCAATCGCTTCCTTCAACAATGTATCTTCCACTCTATTTTTCATATCATATAACACTTGAACATCCCCAAATGCCTGAGGTAAAGTCATTAATAATGTCTGTATACTTTGATCAAAGTGATGACTTTCCACAAATGATTTCATAGCACTTAAATCACGTCGTTTCAAAATATCTATAAATCGTTCATCATCAACAATCTCGACCAAACGATGATAAAACTTAGCTGATCCCATCTCAATACGTATATGTTTCAATTTTAAACATGTCATTGTCTTTAAAACAAGTTCCAGACATTCCAAATCACCAGCAAATCCTCCCTTCCCAATCAGTTCAACTCCTGCCTGAAAAAACTCACTGCTTCTTCCTTTATGCCTTTTTTCTTTTCGATAAACCTTTCCAAAATAACAATATCTTTTTTCACCATTTTCATTTTGTGAACAATATAATCTTGCAAGTGGAACTGTAAAATCCACTCTTAAAGCGACTCTTTTTCCTTCATAATTGACATATTGAAACATCTTTTCTTCATCAATTCCAATATCCATATCATTATAAAGATCAACATATTCAAAAGAAGGCATTAAAACTTCCAAGTACCCACGTTCAACAAAGAGATGTCTTAAATCCTTTTCAATGTCTCTGAGTACAGAAACATTATCCATAATGGCATCAATACTTTCTTCTGGTATCAAATATTTAAATTCTTCCATAAAGTCCTCCTTAACTAAAAAGACGAGCCATAATGACTCGTCCATTCTTTCTAAGTCATTAGATACACCCATTTATAAATATATGCAAAACGGGCTGTATCTTTCTAAGATATAACCCTAAGTGTTCCAATGATGATGGTGATGAAATTGTTGATTTAAAATTGTCTTTTTCATAAATATCACCTCATTTTTTATCATTCTAACACATTTAAAAGACAAAAAAAAGAATTTTTTATAAAAACTTTATAAGTATTCTCATCTATCATATTCATAACTTAAAAATCAACTTTTAAAGACTTATATAAAAAAAGAAAGGTCAGTAAAACCTTTCTATCAAACTTTACCATGCATTATCTACAATGTTATGTCCATCCACACGATAAAGATAATCAGTTGTCCAGCTTGTGTCATAAGGCTCATTATGCGTTTGATGCGTAGATGGCATAAAACGAACACTATAAAATCTTGTTCCAACGTAGTTTTGGTCCTGTTTCCTCATTAGAATAATATCCTGCACTGTTTGAGATTCTGCTACCGAGGAATCAATACGTCGTGTTATATAAACACCATATTGATCATCATTTTGTGAATAGATAGTCATATCCAATATTTGCACATCTAAAATAACACCCTCACTATTATCTATTCGTGTGATTTCTTGATCAATACTTTTTACAGCTTGATAAATATCATCTTCATCTTGCACTTTAATAAGATTTTCATCCGATTTTATAGTTGAAATATCATCAACTTCCAGTAGTTGAGTATAACTTGCATAACGTTGCTGATCTTTTTCTTCCTCTGCTATTTCATATGATTCTTGCTTAGATTCTTCTTGTGAGGAATCTGTTGATTCATTGGTTGATATAGATTTTTCTGTTTCTTGTTTATTTAAATCTTCTTCAAATAAATCCGGATTTATTCTAAGAGTATTATTATATTGTCTATCCAATTGATAAATTTTACATTCATCATTATCCAATTGAATAAGATAATCATGTAGTTCATCTGATATATATAAAATTTGATTACCTACAAGAGAAACCTCACATACATCTTGATTCATAACAACTTGATGTTGTTTAATAACTAAGTTCATCCACTCATTTCCATATATACACCCTTCATATTCATCTATGAAGCTATCTTGATCCTGTGTGATTTTATTCATTGCATAAAATTTATAAGTATCATCGTAGGCAATATAAAAAACATCTTCAAATTGACCTACTCTTTGAACAAAATTGGTATCTATTTCAAAAACTTTTTGTCCAAATAAATAACGTACGTTATCATAAAGAGTCAACTGTTTATCATCTATACGATAAGCTAAATATTGATCATGATAATTGAAATAATTAAGTTTTCCAAATGGTAATACTATAAATAAACCAATGATTATACATCCTATTAAATATATAGGAAAAGAGTGTTTTTTCATTATCAAAACAAGTCCAATACTTATTATCACAACAAGTATAATGATAAGCTCTATCCATAATCCAGTCCAATCAATAAGATAAGTATTCATTAATAAACAATAACCAACACCTGTGATAAGCTTCATCACAACTGAGCAAAAAGCTACAACAAGTAATATAAGTAAAAGCATAGACATTTTTCTTTTTGGTGTCATTGTTGAATCTATTACCTTTGTACACAAAGATTGAAAATAATTGACAACATCTCTATCATATTCAATATATAAAATAAAATCTTCAAAAAAAGCGATAATAACTTTTGAATCATATTGTACCTTTTTAAGAGATGTTAAATCAAAAATACGATTTTGATAAAAGAAACGATGATTTTCATCAATAATAACTAAGTCACTACTAATCGTTTGTTGAAGCTTATTCATTTTTTTCTTTTTTGCAATAACAATAAATTCTAAACATAAAATCCCCAATGCTATCATAATTCCTATAGAACTCCAATGAAAGTCTATACATACTAAACCAATAGAACATCCTATCAAAATAATAAGGAAAATCATAATAGTGAGTCTATTCTGTCTTTTATAACTTATACGATCTTGCATTCTTTGAATATGTAATTCCACTTTCTCACCTCATTTTCTGAGATAGACAGACAAATGATTTTTGCTTTACACCTATATATCGACTGATGACATCACATTTGACCATCAATAAGAAATAAATATTCTTATCTTCCTCACTTAAACTTTCAAAATTAGCTTGACCTTTCGCAATGATGAGATCGGCCTGATGATAAACATCTAAAAACTCTTGACTGGCACGAGAAAGAATCGTGCCCAGTGATCCATCCCCATTAGAAATAATTGTTGCATATTGATCCATACCAACTTCATAAGCATCTTCTAATATAGAATCATTAACAACCGGTTTCCCTCTTGTCACAAAATAAATTTTGAGTTGAGGATTCATTGCTTTTATTCTTTTAATCAACAATAAATCAAGACATATTTCACCACAATTATCTCCCAGATAGACTAAAGAAGAAGCACTCATTAAATCTTCTTTTAATCTTTCAACATGATTAATAGTTAAAGATAATTGATCCATATTTTGAAAATAAGTCATCATATCTTTTTGTACATTTTGATGGATAGGACTAAAATCTATGACATTTCCCACAATAGCATATAAAACAGCTTGTTCAAACGAATCAATCTGTTGCTCAATTTGAGATAATTGTTTTAAAAATAACTGATTATAATCATATCGAATCTGATAATAAGGATCTTCACAATGTAAATAATCTTTAACTAAGGCAAAGACTTCACCGATAATTTCAGGATTCGTTTTATGAAAATCCATTTGACTCATATAATGAAAGACTTGATGAAATAATTCATCTTGTTCTAAACAATCTGTCATTTTTGCAATTTTAACAACTTGATTCATCAAACATGGTAAACATTGTTTATTGATTTTCATGAGTTGAAATCTCCTTTGATATTTTTTGATAAGCATTTATAAATTGATCACTATTCAATACATAAACATGACTTGTTTTTTGATGTTGAATCATAACATGATGTTTTGATTTCCTTTGAATAGATTGAATATTTTGATAAGGAATCAAAACAGGTAAAAATGCAGCAATCTTCCATTCATAAATCATCATTTCATTTTCAAATAAAACAATCTTATATCTGGCACTCATTAACACGAATGCAATCAATCCCAGTAAAAAGCTACCGATAGACTGTGGAACATTCTTTTGCATATAAGCATAGATACCAAAGATCATAAAGAAAACAAATAAAATCAGACATAATAGAAATGTTCTATATTCTTTAAATTTTTTCATCATTTTTTATCACCTATTGTAGTTTATCATATTTAAGGAAGAATGAAAACTTTATTCCCTATATTATAAAAATTTATCATTTATGAAGAAATAAGACTTTTGAATTCTATTTTAGCGAAAAATAAACATTATTTTTATCTAAATTTCAAAAATTATAATAATTTTTTATTAAAATGCTTGTTTTTTATTTATCATTGTATATAATAAATTCAAGGAGGATTCAAACAATGAAATATATTGAGAGAGTATTAGAAGATGTAAAAGCAAAAAATACTGATCAGCCAGAATTTATTCAAGCTGTCGAAGAAGTTTTAGAAAGTTTAGAACCTGTTATTGAAGCTCATCCTGAATACGAGGATATGGCTATTTTAGAAAGATTGGTAGAACCTGATAGAGCCATTATGTTCAAAGTTCCTTGGCAAGATGATCAGGGAAAAGTTCATGTCAATAGAGGATATCGTGTTCAATTCTCAAATGCGATTGGACCATATAAAGGTGGTTTAAGATTACATCCATCTGTCAATTTAGGAATTATTAAATTCTTAGGTTTTGAACAAATCTTTAAAAATTCATTAACAACTTTACCAATTGGTGGAGGTAAAGGTGGTTCTGATTTCGATCCACAAGGAAAATCAGACAATGAAATCATGCGTTTCTGTCAATCATTTATGACTGAATTATATCGTCATATTGGACCAGACGTTGACGTACCTGCTGGGGATATTGGAACAGGTGCCAGAGAAATTGGATATATGTATGGACAATATAAAAGAATCAGAGGAGCCTATGAAAATGGTGTCTTAACTGGTAAACCATTACCATATGGTGGATCTTTAATTCGACCTGAAGCAACTGGATTTGGTGCTGTTTATTATGGTAAAGAAGTTTTAAAACACTTCAATGATTCTTATGAAGGTAAAACAATTGCATGTTCAGGTTATGGAAATGTTGCCTGGGGTGTATGTTTAAAAGCAAGAGAATATGGAGCAAAAGTTGTTTCTATTTCTGGTAGAGATGGATATGTTTATGATCCTGACGGTATTACTACTGATGAAAAAATTGATTTCTTATTAAAAATCAGAAGTTCAAATGATGTCAAACTTAAAGATTACGCTGAAAAGTTTGGATGTGAATTCCATGCTGGTGAAAAACCATGGGGATTAAAAGTGGATATGGCTTTCCCATGTGCGACACAAAATGAAATTGGTTTAGAAGAAGCGAAACAATTAGTTGCTAATGGAGTGAAATATATTATTGAAGGTGCTAACATGCCTACAACACCTGAAGCCATTACTTACTTCTTAGAAAATGGTGGAACTTTAGGACCTGCAAAAGCAGCAAATGCTGGTGGAGTTGCTGTATCTGCATTAGAAATGGCTCAAAACTCTATGCGTTATAGCTGGAGTGCTGAAGAAGTTGATCAGAAATTACATGATATCATGGTTGATATTCATGACTCTTCAGTCAAAGCTGCTCAAAAATATGGTTTAGGATATGACTTAATTAAAGGAGCAAATATTGCTGGATTTGAAAAGGTTGTAGCTGCTATGATTTCTCAAGGAATCTATTAATAAAAAAAGATTGTCAAGATATAAACTGTACCCTGTAAAATGGACAGTTAAATAAAAAGGTATCACTCTAAAATGTGATGCTGAATATTTAACCGACTCTGTTTTACAGGGTCTTTTATTTTGCTTATAATATGATTTG
>NZ_NFLJ01000016.1 GCF_002160865.1 Massiliimicrobium timonense | reverse complement strand
CATTTTGTTTGTGGTGAACTAATTGTAAAACGAGTTATCGACTATGTCTATTATTATATAAAAAAACTGGAAGATGAAGTTTTGAATATTACTTCCCCTCCAGTTTTAGTATAGAGCCAGAACCTGCCAATGGCAGGTTTTTTATTTCATCATAATCTTTTCTATTATATAGGCATAAAAACAAAAGTTATCAATTCATTTCATTATTTTTGACGATGTTCTCCTTTTTGATATAAAGCAACGATAATATCTGCGACTTCTTCAATACCAAAATCACTATTAATCGTCAAATCAAAATTCTTTAACTGTCCCCACTTCTTTGTTGTATAGTAGTTATAATAATTACTTCTGGCTTTATCTTTTTTCATAACAAATTTTTTATAATCATCATGTTCTTCTTGATAATCTTCTTTGACACGTCTTACTCTTGATTCAAAAGGTGCATGAATAAAAATAGTGAGAACATCATCAAAATCTTCCAAAATATAATCAGCAACTCCATTAACAATAATACATGTATCATTTTCAGCAATATGACGAATAATTTTAGATTGCATTGCAAAAACCTGATCATTCAATGGTAAAGTAAAAGCTGTAGAAGATAAAGTATACATAAAACTTGAAGATTTTTCTTCAGATACACGACGAATTGTATCAACATCAAATCCCAATTCTCTTGCAGCAAGATCAATAATTTCATTATCATAATAAAAGATTCCCAATTTCTCTGCAACACGTTGAGCAATTAAACGACCACCAGATCCATATTCTCTTGCGATTGTAATAATTCTAGGCATAAATACCCCTCCTTTATAATTCTATTTTATCATATTTTTAAATCCATGTTAAATTTTTCATAAATGAAAAAGTTGTTTTTTTATGTTCAAATTTGTATAATAAATACACAAAGGAGTTGAATTATGGAATTTCATATTTTAGCAAGTGGCTCAAAAGGTAATGCAACATTCATATATGATCAACAATGTGGAATATTGATTGATTGTGGAATTACCCGAAAACAACTTTTATTTAAATTAAATCAATTAGGATTTCAAGAAAATGACATTACATATGTTTTTTTAACCCATGATCATTATGACCACAATAAAAATATTCATATCTTTGATGCAGGAAAAATTTATAGTGCCAAAAAGAATATCAAAGACTTAGATGAATACCATACGCTTGTTCCTTATACACATCGTCAATTTGGTGTTTTTGATGTTTTCACATTAAGAACATCTCATGATGCCAGTGACCCCATTGGTTTTGTGATTAGTAATGGACAAGAACAACTATTATATATGACGGATACAGGCTATGTATCACAAAAAAATCGTCAATTTATGAAAAATCTTGATTATTATATTATTGAAAGTAATCATGATATTGAAATGTTAATGGCGACTAAAAGACCCATGTTTTTAAAGAATCGTATTTTAAATGATATGGGACATCTTAACAATGAATATAGTGCCCATTTGATGTGTGAGGTTATTGGAGAAAAAACAAAAGAAATTGTATTGGCACACTTATCGCAAGAAGCCAATACAGAAGAACTGGCTCTAGCAACTTATCGACAAGTATTTCAAGAAGAACAGATTGCTTTTTCAAATATTAAAGTGGCCAGTCAAATTGATGTTGTATCAGGAGGAAATTATGAAAATTAAAATCATTTGTGTTGGTAAATTAAAAGAAAAGTATTTAGAAGAAGGAGTCAAAGAGTATTTAAAAAGATTATCAGCTTATTGTGATGTAGAAGTCATAGAAGTTGGAGATGAAAGAATACCTGAAAATCCTTCATTGGCTGAAGAAATGATTGTGAAATCTAAAGAAGGTCGACGTATTTTAGATAAAGTAAAACAAGATGATTATATGATTTTATTAGATGTTCAAGGAAAAGAAGTAGATTCTATTCAATTTGCTGAATCTATTGAAGATTGTATGCTTCATGGTAAAAGTACGATTGATTTTGTCATTGGTGGTTCTTTAGGACATGGTGAAGATGTTCTGACAAGAGCCAATAAACGTATTAGCTTTTCTAAAATGACTTTCCCTCATCAGCTTATGCGTGTTATTCTGGCTGAACAGATTTATCGTGCATTTAAAATTATAAGAAAAGAAACATATCATAAATAACCACAGCTGTGGTTATTTTTAATATGAATCAAAGATAGTTTTTTAAGTCATAAAGTGATAAAATAAAAAAAGAACCACAATCGTGATTCCTTTATAAACACAATGGCTGGGGTACTTGGATTCGAACCAAGGAAATGTCAGATTCAGAGTCTGATGCCTTACCACTTGGCTATACCCCAATCACAACGTTTATTATATATCTTTTTTTAAAAGGAGTAAAGAGGAAAATGAAAATTCGTACACGTTTTGCACCTAGTCCTACTGGGTATATGCATATAGGTAATTTAAGAACAGCTTTATATTGTTATTTGATTGCGAAAAAAGAAAAGGGAGATTTTATTTTAAGGATTGAAGATACCGATCAAAAAAGAGAAGTTGCTGGAGCTTTTGAGCTTATTTTACAAATATTAGATGAAACAGGATTACATTATGATGAAGGTCCTGAGCATGGTCATTATGGACCTTATATTCAATCACAGAGATTAGATATCTATCATCATTATGCTCAAGAATTAATCAAATTGGGTGGTGCTCATTATTGTTTTTGTTTAAATGATATTGAAGACCACGACCCTTGCCTAGATTTATCACCAGATGATATTCAACAAAAAATCCAAAATGGTGAACCTTATGTCATTAGACAAACCATTCCCCAAACAGGAATAACTTCTTTTGATGATGAAGTCTATGGACATATTGAAGTTGAAAATAAAACTTTAAATGAAGGTATTCTTATAAAAAGCGATGGCTTCCCTACTTACAATTTTGCTAATGTTATTGATGATCATTTGATGCATATCACACATGTTGTCAGAGGAAACGAATATCTTTCTAGTACACCTAAATATAATTTAATTTATCAAGCTTTTGATTGGGAAATTCCAACTTATATTCATCTGCCAACTGTCAACAAAGATGAAACTCATAAACTCAGTAAAAGAGATGGCGATGCTTCATATCTTGATCTCAAGAAGCAAGGGTTTCTTCCTCAAGCCATTATCAATTATATAGCACTACTAGGCTGGTCCCCTGAAAGCAATGAAATCCTGTCTTTAGAAGAACTTATACAACAATTTGATGTTCATCATATATCGAAAGCTCCTGCCATCTTTGATCTAGAAAAACTCAAGTGGATGAATGGTATGTACTTAAGACAAATGCCTTTATCTCAATTTCATCAATTATTACAACCTCACTATCATTTTATATCTCAACCTGTTGACGACTTAGAAATTTCACGTATTCTTCAACCTAGACTTCTACAAATTCAAGATGATATTATTCAAGAACTGCTTGATTTTATCAATCAGCCCCTTCCTTTTGATATCACTATTTATACACATAAAAAATTCAAAACCAATCCTGAAAAATCTTTACATGCTTTAACACTTGTAGAAAAGCATTTTCATGAAATCAAAGATTTTCAAAATGATGATCATATTCTTACATTTTTTAGAGAACTTGCTAGAGAAAATGGACTTAAAAATGGTCAAATCATGGAACCTGTTAGAGCTGCTCTAACAAACAAACGTTCTAGTGCCGGTGGTGCTGTAGAATTAATTCATATTTTTGGTAAAGAAGAAGCATTACAGCGTATTGAAACAGCTATTCAAAATATTAATCATCTTCTCTAAAGAAAAAATATACATGACATTGGAGTTGAACTAACTCCTTTTTTAAATTCAATAAATTTTCATTGCACAGAAGATCTTTCTATGAGTTGAACACTTAATAATTCTGTTTTTTGAATATAATCCTTTCTTTGAATACGATCTACTAAACGATGCACTGCTTCCTTCCCCATACTTTCTTTTTGTACTTGCATAGTTGTTAGTGGCGGTTTCAACTTTGCTGCTAATGGTGTATCATCAAAGCCGGTCACACCTATATCTTCAGGAACTTTTATTCCTAAATTTGTTAATGCCTGTATAACAATAAAAGCATTAGAATCATTAGCACAAATCAAAACTTCAGGCAATTCTTTTGATTGAAGTCTTTTTTCTATCTCATCAGTTTGGTGATTGAGAACATATTTTTCAATATGATCTAAAAATGAATATTTTTGAATATAAGCATCATCATTAAATGTATTGATTACTTGATGATTCATCAAAGCTAATTTATATCCTAAAAAACGATCTTGAAAACTTAAAGAATAATCTAAATCACCAAAAAATCCTATTTTTCGATATCCTTTTTGTATAATATAATTTGTCATCATATAACCACCTTGTTTATTGTGTGTCAATACACAATCCAAGCTATCATACAATGATGTAAAATCAACCAATACAATAGGTATTCCAGTT
The DNA here is from genome assembly GCF_002160865.1 of Massiliimicrobium timonense. Lineage (GTDB taxonomy): Bacteria > Bacillota_I > Bacilli_A > Erysipelotrichales > Coprobacillaceae > Allocoprobacillus. The sequence continues at coordinate 56,026 of NZ_NFLJ01000016.1, read as the reverse complement.
ATCTTTAATTTCCTTAAATTCATATCAGAAATCTTACCAATAATAATAATTCCAGCTACTTTTCTCTCTGTAATACATTCTGGTATTTCCATATGCTGATCTTCAAAATAATTCATTATAGATGAATATCCCAAATTTTTAGCTTCTTCTACAATAGATTTTAAAACAATGGAATAGAAATGCCCTGTATCAGCATAATAACTCTGCATCAATATACAAATATTAGACCTTGAAAACACAGATAAATATTTCCTCTTTTCATTAATATAGCCCATTTCATCAGCTGTACGTAAAATTAATAAACGCATTTCATCACTCACACCTGGTTTATCATTTAATGCAATTGAAACAGCATTAATAGAAATATTCAATTTTTTGGCTATATCTTTCATAGTCACCTTCATATGCTCACCTCCACACCTATTATTTATAATATATCATCAGATAAACGAAAAAGCCATGTATTCATGACTTTTACAATTCTTCCCCATTTGTTTCAATAACATGTTTATACCATCCAAAAGATTTTTTCTTCATTCTCTTTAAATCTTTCAAATCATCATTTGTACGATTAACATAAACCATACCATAACGTTTATTCATATTCGCACGACTACTTAAAATATCAACAGGTCCCCAAACAAGATATCCTCGACAGTCTACTCCTTCTTCAACAGCTTTTTTCATTTCCGCAATATGTTTTCTCATATAATCAATACGATAATCATCAATGATTTCCCCATTTTCATTGATTTCATCATCACATCCAAAACCATTTTCTACAACATAGATAGGCATTTCATAACGATCGTATAACTGACGTAATGTAATTCTTAAACCAACAGGATCAATTGTCCATCCAAATTCAGACATTTCCAAATAAGGATTTTTCTTAATCACAACATCTTCTACATTTGTTAAACTTTCTTCACCATAATGAGAAATCGTAGACATGTAATAACTAATAGATAAATAATCCGTTTTTCCTAATTTTAAAATATCTAAATCACCATCAAGAATTTCAGGTATTGTTCCTTCATTTTTCATATTGGCATAATAATAAGAGTTGTAATGTCCTCTTGCAAAAACATCTAAGAAAACATAAGCTTCACTCTGTGCTTTCATACTTTCAAGTGTATCTAAAGGATGACAAGTTTCAGGATAACTTTGTACAACAGTTGCCATACCCATGACTTTTCCACCCTGTTGATGAATATAGTCATTGACCAAACTATGAGCAATTAATGTATTATGCATAATCTGATTGTCAAAAGTCTGAGGATTCATTCCTTCAGGACAAATTCCTCCAAAAAACATTTTAGGTCCTTTTTGTAAGATACCATTTTGTTCATTAAAAATAATCCAGTAATGAACTTTATCTTTATAACGATCTACAATTTTTTTGCATAGTTCTACAAAAATATCTACTACTTTACGACTGGCAAAACCATTATATTTTTCTTGTAAAACTACTGGCATTTCAAAATGATATAATGTAGGAATAGGTTCCATTCCTCTTTCTTTTAATGCATCAACAAATTGATCATAGAATTCAAACCCTGTTTCATTATATGTGTTTTCATCACTCATCAGTCTTGACCAGTCCATTGAAAAACGATAAGCATTAAATCCCATTTCTTGATATAAATCAAAATCTTCCTGGTATCTATGATAGCTATCAATACCATCTTTAAAATCAGAGAATTTTCCAGTAACAGTTAAATCACAGACAGCTGGAACTTTTCCTCCTTCATTGTATGCACCTTCACTTTGATGAGCAGTCACTGCTCCACCCCATAAAAAATCTTTTCTTAAGATCATTGTTTCAACTCCTCACTTTCATTATTATTTTGTTTTATAACAACTTGAAATTCAAGTTATAAATACTTGAATTTATCTCGTATATAAAAACATTTTCCCATCATATTTTTCATTTAATGTCTGTTGACTCGTAAATACACAAGAAAAATTGTCATGAAAAACATGAAATGAATCCAATGGCTTGACTATGTTTAAAATTTTTTGATTGATTTCTTGCGATATACCAGTTTGCTGACAAGCTTCACATTGCTCATCCGTTTTATAGAAAACATGTACTTGATCAAAAATAATTTCTATTTTCCATATATAAGGTCTATGAATACTTTGTATTTCTTTTTGTACCTGTTTTAAAATTCTTTTTCTTATTTCATCTTCTAATGTGTCATAAGTAATAATCGAAGGTGATTTTGTGTGTATATGATATTTTTGACAAAGAAAAACAAATTGTTTACCAATTTTCTGTTGTTTTGTTTCATCAAAATGAATACCTTTCTTCATCTTTTGGCACTCTTGATGATTCCATAATAAAAGTTTCAATCTGGATTGATTATCATGTGTCTGATCATAAAAGTAATCATAGAGTTTTAAATGAAAAGTTTGTTGAAACCATTGTTCAAATTCTAATAAAAATAGACTTTTTGGTTCTAAACGACATAATAAATGAAATGCATGTTGATATTGTTGTTCATTTAAAAGCATAAAAACACCTCTTTTTTATGATACAACAAAAGAGATGTTTTTTCATTTATTTTTGCCAGTTTTGACTAAATGTTTTTCCTTCTGATTCTTCTATACCTCGATGTCCATAAATTTCAATATTATGCAGTGCTTTTTCTAATTGATTAAATTCTTCATCAGTCAATATCACTTGACTGGCATTTAAGTTTTCTAAGATTCTTTCTTGATTTTTAGAACCCGGAATAGGCACGACATGAGGATATTTATATAACATCCATGCTAGAGAAATTTGAGCCAAGGTTGCTTTTTTCTTTTGTGCATATTGGTTCAATAATTCAATGATTGGCTGATTTTTTGATATATTTTCTTTTGATAACTGTGGAACCCATTGACGAACATCATCACCTTCAAAATGAGTATGTGTTGTAACTTTACCTGATAAAAAGCCACTGCCAATAGGTGAAAAAGCAACGACACCAATATGATGTTTCAAACAATATGGAATGACTTCTTTTTCACAATCTCTTTCTATCATTGAATAAAGATTTTGTACGGCAGTTACTGGTGTCACATGATGAGCTTTATCCAATGTATCTACTGTCACCTGTGATAATCCCCATCCTTTGATATAGCCTTCTTGAATCAACTGTCCCATGACTTTGGCGACATCTTCAACAGGTATATTTTCATTAATACGATGCAGATAATATAAATCAATATAATCTGTTCTTAAATTTTTTAGAGATTGTTGTAAATGTCTAAAAACAATATCATACAATGTTTCTTGATTATTGAGTTCATCATTATGAATATGTAATTTTGTCGCAAGAATTATTTTCTTTCTAAATGATTCAACTGCTTTTCCTACTAACTGTTCATTATGTCCAGAATAGAATTGTTCTTTCCCATAACTTTCAGCAGTATCAAAAAATGTACATCCAGCTTCATAAGCTTTGTAAATAGCTTGAATACTATCCAGTTCGCTGGGAGCTTTTCCATATCCATGTGAAAATCCCATACATCCCATACCAATTTCAGATACTTCTAAATTTCCAATCATACGTTTTTTCATGATCTTAACCTCTCTTTCTATTGTTATTGTAAAGAAAACCTCATTGATTGAGAAGTTTTAAGATGATACAATAGTAGAAACTTAAAGTTTCTACTAGGAGGTTTTATATGTATAATCCCATTTTAGATGTTTTTATGATGGTTGTTAAAAAGGGAAGTTTTTCAAAAGCAGCACAACATTTATTTCTTACACATACAGCTGTTATTAAACAAATGAACACTTTAGAAGAACAGCTACAAACACAACTCTTTTATCGTAGTCATCAAGGCATTAGCCTCACACCTGCCGGGCAAGTTCTTTATGATGAAACGAAACATATCATGAGCTTAAGTCAACAGATCATTTTAAAAGTACAAGAAGCTAATCTTCATTTACCCGTTCTTATTCGTGTTGGTGTATCAACACTTTATCCCTGTCAGCCTTTAATGAAAATATGGGAACAAATCAGCCATCATTACCCGCAATTTGACATACAAATGGTCCCTTTTACAGATGATGCTCATCGTTTACAATTATTAGGATCTCAATTTGATTGTTTAATTGGACCTTATAACGCTTTATACAAGGATGCTATATATCGTTTTATTCCACTAGGACATTATCATTTTCAAATCGCCATAAATAAGCGCCATCCTCTTGCTCATAATAAAATCATCCACTGGCAAGATTTGAGTCATGAAAAAATCATGATTATGAAAACAAACTATAGCCCTATTAATGATAAAATAAGACAAGATTTGCTCACTCACTGTCCGCATATAGAAATTATGGATATTGAACCTTCCTATGATACTTCCACTTTTAATCAATGTGCTAAGACACAAAATCTCTTATTATCTTTAGAATGCTGGAAAAGTGTTCATCCATCACTTGTTCATATTCCTCTCAGTCAAGATTATCAGATTCCTTATGGAGTTATTACAAATCAATCAATCAGTCCACAACTTCAAAACTTTTTTCAAATCATTCAAGATTCATCACGATAGGTTTCTTTCATCCAGGAACGATGATGACAATGAGGACATTTCAAATATTTTCCTTTGCTTCCATTATGAAGACATAATAAATCCTGAAAAAAAGAAATCGTTATTCTTTGATGACATTGAGGGCAAATATAAGCATAGTGTGATTGATGGAATTTGATTAACATGAGTAATAAAATGAAATCAAAAATAAACATATAAGCAACATATTTATCATGAATAAAGCGACTTAAAAATATTGTAAATATCATAACAAGAACATATAAACATAGAAAAAGATAAGTCAAATGAATTGTTTTTTGATATTTCTGATCTTTAATCAAGTCATGTAATTCTTGGTAATTAAAGACAGTTAATGCATGATTATTCTGAAGTTCCTGTAATAAAACAGATATTTCTTGATTTTGTTGTTGGAGATGTGTCAGCTGTTTTTGATTTTTTTGGTATTGTTGTTCTAGTATTTGAATTAAAAGAGTATCTTGATGATCTTGTTCAAAAATATAACGAATATCTTTTAAAGATAAACCCAAATCTTTATATAGTAAAACCAATTGAAATTTTTGGATATCTTCTTTAGAATATACTCTTTTTCCATGTTCAAGAATTTGAGATGGTTGGACAATTCCCTCATAATCATAATATTGCACTGTCCTTTTGCTGACATGACATATTTTGGCAACTTCACCTGTTGTATACATTATATTCTTCCCTCCTGTTACCTTTATTATAAAGGATAACGCCACGTGATAGGCAAGATAAATTTGATTAATTTTGGACATGATGATGAAAAGTAGGAGATGTTTCATCTAAAATTTGGAAAACATAGCCCTGTTCAATCAAATAATCCAAAATAGCAGGTAAAGCTTTGACAGTATTTTCCTGTGTACCACTATCATGCATTAAAAACATAATATCTTCCTGTTCACCAATTTCTTCCTTTGCTTTTTTAATAAGACCATCAACCGTTTTAATACCTTCTCCATCACCATTAATAGAAGTCCAATCATAGTACTGATAACCTAAATCAATGACTTTTTTTGTTAAACGTGTCATAATGCCTTCATTATATTTTTTAGAAACTAAATTACTAGAACCACCGGGAAAACGTATCAAATCAACATTCTTTCCTATTTGTTGATAAACAACATCCTTAATTTTATTTAAATCACTAATATAATTCTTTAAAGAACTATAAATATATTCATAATCATGACTATATGTGTGTAAACCTATCGTATGTCCTTTTTGATAGGCTTCTTTAATATAATGGAAATCTTTGGGAGAAGTTCCTGTCACAAAGAAAGTCGCTTTAATATGATATTCATCTAAAATATCTAAAATCTCTTTGGTATTTGATGATGGTCCATCATCAAACGTTAAATAACATGTCTTGATACCATCTTTGAGAGCTTCTCGATTATCGTATTGACTTAAAACTTCTACTTTTCTTATCAGTGTATCTTCATTTCCACTCGCATCTTTAACATGATAATAAACTTCATATTCACCCATTTGACGAATATTTAACTTAGAATCATCAATTGTTAATAGTGGAGATTCATCATGGTCATCTTTGACAACAACATCTTTTTTTAAATCTATTTCATCACCAATAAGTAATGTAATAGGGGTTAACCCTGTCACTGTGGGAGGCTGCTTATCTTGATTCTGGACTTGAATATAAGCGTTTTTTTCTGTTTTATTGCCATAACTATCTTCAACAACAACGCCTACCTGATATGTTTTTTCTTCATCAAAAATATATTCTTTTACAAAATATACCTTTGTATCTGAATCATCTTGAATATTTTTAACAAGTTCTTCGGGTTTTACTGTTTCATTTTTGAGAATCGTTCTATTTTGAATTTCAAATTGAGGTGCTAACATATCATCAATATAAACAGTTAAACTATATGTTTTTTGTTGATAAGAATAATGAATCTGATATTTTCCAAGCTTTCCATTATCAACTTGATTATCTACTTGAATGTCATCTATTTCTATATGTGAAAGTTTTTGAATATATTGTAAAGGATTCACTTCTTGATATAAAGCCAAATGAATTTCCTGATCTACAAAAATGATTTTGGGTTGAAAATAAAAATATATACAAATCAAACAAGCAATAATAAATATTAGACTATAAAAAAAGACTTTTTTCATATGTATCACCAAAAATACTATATGAAATCAAAGTCTTTTTTAGTCCTTTTCTTGAAAATATTCCTCAATGATTTGTCGTTCACTAAAAGGTAATGGTTCATCATTTAAAATCTGATAATCTTCATGTCCTTTTCCTAAACAAAGAATAACATCTCCCTCTTGAGCATGACTTAAAGCATAGTGAATGGCTTCTTGACGATCTTCAATGACAATATATTCGCCTTTTTCCTGTTGAATACCTTCAATAATATTGTCACATATATCATGAACAGATTCGCCACGTGGATTGTCCGCTGTTAAGATAGAAAAAGCATGATATTTAGCGACAATAGCACCTGCATCATAACGACGATGAACATCTCGATGTCCTCCTAAACCATAGACACAATATATACGATGAGGATGGTATTCACTCATAGTGGATAAAATACTATCAAATGATAAAGCATTATGTGCATAATCAATCAATACCGTATAAGGGCGTGGAACAGGAACAATTTCAACACGTCCTTTTACACTAACCTTTTTTAAAGCTGCTTGAATATAAGGAATATCAATGTGTAATAAATGACAAATCATAATTGCTACTAATGAATTATAGACACTGAATTTTCCAGGTATATTCGTCTGGAATGATGCTTCAATGGCTCCCTTTGTATCAAATGTGACACCCAAAATATTTTCTTCTTTATAAAGTTCAATATGTGAAGCTTGTAAGTCACTTGGCTGTTGAATAGAATAAGTTTTGATTTGACATTTTGCCTGATCAATCATATCTAAATAATGGTCATCATCTCTATTGAATAAACCTATACGACACATTTGAAATAATTTCTTTTTACATGACATATAATGTTCAAAAGAATGATGTTCATTTTCACCAATATGATCAGGAGATAGGTTTGTAAAAACACCGATATCAAAATCAATACCTGTGACACGGTCTAACATTAAACCTTGTGAAGATACTTCCATGACACAATATTCACATCCTGCATCGACCATTTCACGCATTAAACGCTGCAATTCAAAAGATTCCGGTGTCGTATTTTTCGTTTTTCTTAACTCACCATTAATCATAGAACCAATTGTTCCAATAATACCTACTTTTTGATGAGCCTTTTCTAAAATAGATGCCACCATATAAGACGTTGTTGTTTTTCCTTTGGTTCCGGTTAAACCAATCACTGTCATTTCACGACTTGGATGATGAAAGAAAGCACAAGAAAGTAAAGCCAATGCCTTTCTTGCATTTTCAACCATGATATATGTAATGCCTTGCTGATATTCTACAGGATGTTCCACAACAATTGTTTTCGCACCATTTTGAATAACCTGTTTGATAAAAGAATGTCCATCGACTTTCGCACCAGGAATACAGACAAATAAACTTCCCTCTTTTACACATCTTGAATCATAATCAATTTGTGTTACTTCATTATCTAATTCTCCTTGTATAAATTGATAATCTAATTCCTTCAATAATTCACTTAATTTCATTTCCCTCACCTTTTCATATTCCAGATATATACATATCTCCACTTTTTATATAATTTAATTTTCTCATAACCTTATACATACCAAAACAAATACCCATTGGTAAAACAACATCTATCAAAATAAAGACAATCCAATAAGTAGGTGACATCAAACGCATTGCTTCACGTAATCCTATAAGTCCTGTTAAACCAAGTGAAGCCCCTTGAACAGTACAGCTTAAAGACAATAACGCTGTCAATATACCGCTGATAAGACTTGCGATAAGAGGTGGCACCCAGATCAAAGGTCTTTTGATTATGTTTTTGAACTGTAAAAAACTTGTTCCTATACTGACAGCCAAAACATTTCCAATAGGATTATCATGAATAGACATAACTGCCAATCCTACCATCTGTCCACAGACACCTGCCAAAACACAACCCAAAGCCACGCCATCTAACCCACTTAAAACCGACATTAAAAAGAGTGATGTCAATGGTGATGTTGTAATCATAGCACTCAATAAGGCTACACACATTCCCATCAAAACAAGTGGTAGCTGTGTACATTGTAACATCAAATCTTGAAACCAGTATAACAATTGTAAATAAAATGGCTTAATAAACCAGATGAAGACTCCACTACATATTAACGCAACTATAGGGGCTAAAAGCCAATCCAGTGATGTTTTTCCTTGAATGAGTCGAACAACTTCTACAGTCAAAATCACTGCCAGATAAGCTAGAAAAGGAGAGCCCGTTGTTAATGTCACATGACTGCCATCAACGACTAAAGTTCCTGCACCAATCATACCGGCTAAACACGCTGTCACTAAATTGATACCTTTTGCTTCCATACACCATGCCATTGTGGTACCAATAATAGGACCAAGCATATAAGTGAGTATAATTCCCCATTGATTCAACAATGAAAGATGAAACAATTGTCCTATTTCCTGACAGATTGTTCCTAAAACAAAACTCATAAAATATCCAGCAGCTAAGCCATGAAAAGTACGAGATAGATAATTATCACGTTTACTTCTTGCCATCTTCTTTCTCCTCTTTTCCTTGATGTTGCATCAACATTGGGAAAGCTTTCATAATACGTCTTTCCATCATAGATTTTTCATGAACCCACTGACGATAACTCTCATGATCATTTTCTTTCCACAATTCCATAATTTCTTCAAAATCATGTCTACTCTGTTCAACATTTTCAATCAATGTCTGAACCGTCAATTCCATATCTTTTCTTAATGCATCTAAACGTTCATCCAAATGCATTAAAGAAACAACTGTATAAATAAAATCAATACCAAAAAGTGTTGTCAGCATAGTCGCAAAAACAACCAAAGTAATTAAACCATATTGCATAATCCACTCCAATAACATGGGTTGAACATATTTCACTGCTATTACACTAAATAATCCAAAAACAAGAAAGCCTTCTAGACATACTCTCCCATTGACATGAAAAGCTTTATCAGAATAATCCCACCAGCGACGATGGTAAATCTTTTCCATACCCCAAGATGTTAAATATTCAATCACACAAGCTACAAAAGCCCCTTCAATAAAAATAGATAAATAACTTTCTGTTGGAGAGAATAGTAAAGACACTGTTAAAGCTCCTACTCCATAAATAGGAACAATGGGTCCATTTAAAAAACCACTGTTTTTGATCCTATGTCTCGTCATAATAGGGCAAATGAGTGACTCCCAAATCCATCCAGCAAAACCATATATATAAAAAGTTATAATGTAAGCACTAATATATTTTTCCATAACTGACTCCTATATAAGGATATTATACTTTGTTTTTATGATTAAGCAAGAAAAAAAGGAGTGGTACTCCTTTTACTGAAAACAAATGTTTTATTGATAATCTCGAAAACTGGCGACTTCAATATGATGATGTTTTAACCAGTCTTTTAACCACTGACTACATAAAAATTCACATTCCATTGGTCTAATCAATGTATATGAAGAATGTTCTAAAATATATTGGTCAAGATAACCAGGATGAAAAACCACCAAACTGCATTCATTTCTTTGAATATTTGATAATTGACTTTCAAAATATTGATAAGGGTCATAGAGTCCACTTTCATCAAAAGCAAAGAAATCTAAAGATTGAATACGATATTGTTTTTGCCATTGTTGATCCATCGGATTGTCATAAAATAAATGATGCCTGGCAGCCACATTTTCTAAAGCCTGTAAATAATTTCTTGAAAAAACAGCATGTCCCTCAAAATACTCTGGTTTTTGACCTGTGATTTCAATAAATCTTTGTAATTGTGCTTCAATTTCCAACTCACACTCTAAAATATTGATTGTATCTTCTTGACGATGGTTAATATCATGACTTGAATAAAATTCCCCATTTTCATTAACCAAAGAAGGAATAAGATCAGGAGAACAAACCGGTTTTCCTAAGCAAATATTTGTATGTTGTCCTAAACAAATATCTAAATCTTTGATTAATTGATAGCCATGCTTTGCACTTTCCATATTAGGCATCAGCCCCACACAACTGATTACACCATCTTGAATAGCTTTTAAGATACCATAATTGACACCTTCACTGATGCCTAAATCATCTGCACGTAAAATTAATTTCATTATTTCACACCACCTTTATTATAAAGTTGACAATATGTATAGTAAGCACCAATCAAATTAGAATCATTATGATATTGACAAGTTTTCACTTGCGGTTTTCTAAACAGATAAGCCTTTGTAAAGATTTTGTCAATCTTTTCCTGAATTTTTTCTACAAACAGTGGGTCTTGGCTGATTCCTCCTCCAATACAAATACATTCAGGATTGATGATATTATCAATGTTATAACAAAACTTAGCTATTGCTTCAAACCAATCATCCATGACTGAAATCACTTCTTGATCTTTTTGACGATAAAGCTGCATCATGGCTTCTCCATCAATATTTTCATCTTGTTTGATGTCTTGGACTTTTTTAACAATAGCTAATGTTGAATATGTTCCAGCAAAACTCTCATATTGTCCTTGACGCAAATCAACAAAAATAGGACTAAATTCTCCTGCAATCAAATCTAAACCTCGTAGTACCTGATGATCAATGACAATACCTCCACCTATACCAGAACCAAAAATCAAAACGACGCAGCTTTGACATTCTTTTGCCTGTCCTACCCATGATTCACATAAAGCTGCAGCTTTACCATCATTTTCAACAGATACAGGAATATCATGGCATAAAGCAGATAATCTTTTAGCAAGTTCTAACCCTTCTAAATAAACCAGTGCCCCACTTGTCAACATGACACCATTTTCAACATCTATTTTTCCTGGTACACTCATCGCAATCCCTTGAATATTTTCTTGTTGAAAAGAAAAATAAATATTTTGTAATGTTTCTAAAAAATGTTCCTGTGACTCATAAGGTGTTTTTATTTTTGATGTCTGTGTTAAATGACACTGTTCATCAATTAAACCATACTTAATAAATGTTCCACCTACATCAATGACTAATACTTTTTCTTTCATTTTAACCTCCTATAAAAGAGGGACTTTTTTAAAGAAAAGTCCCCGTCTATTTATGAATGTTCCTGTTTACGATATTGAGATGGTGTTTTTCCATACCATTTCTTAAAATGATTAATTAAGGTATGCTCACTAGAAAAGCCACATTCAAAAGCAATATCTATAATACGTTTTTGTGATGTCATTAATAAGAATTTTGCACGATCTAAACGTAATTTCGTTAAATAAGTATAATAATTTGTATTTAAATAACGTTTAAACATTAATGAAATATGTTGCGTTGTATAACCAAAATGATTTGATAAATACTGTAAAGAAATATCTTCTCGATAATGCGTACTGACATAGAAAAGAATTCTTGAAAAAGTATCGTTGTTTTCATGATGATAGGATGTAGGATCATAATGACTTTCTTTTAAACATTGGGATAATAAGGAAAGAAGGGATGCTTTATATTCTAATTGAGAAACAATATCATCATGATTCATTTTTAAAATAACTTGGGAAAACAAATCAATAAAAGACTTTTGATCTTTAATCATAAAGACTTTATCAATAAGTAAAGTTGAAGGCATATGTTGTAAAATAAAACCAATATTGATATGCAGACATTGGAAACGAAAATTACCAGCATTGCCAATCATTTTATGAAGTGCCTGCATTCCAATCACAATCACATCACCAGGATTCACTTCAAATAGTCCTTCAGGTGTCATTGTTATCATATGCCCATCAATAATATGAACAATTTCCAGCCATTCATGCCAATGAACATCTATGATAGATTTATTTTCATTATGTCCAGCAGAATCTATAAATAAGCAGTATTTATTACTATCATAATTACGTATACTACTATCAACATCTTCATATTCTTCATCAAAAATCAATCGCATCTTTATCACCAGCAACATTCTAACATATTTTTCTATATCACATCAATCAAGATCTTTTCCATTTGTACGAATGACTTTTTTATACCACTCAAAAGATTTCTTACGTGTTCTTTGAAGTGTTCCTTGTCCTAAATCATCCATATCAACATAGACAAAGCCATAACGTTTTTTCATTTCTCCTGTTCCAGCAGAAACAAGATCAATACAGCCCCAAGGTGTATAACCTATAACATCTACACCGTCATAATCAATAGCTTTTTGAATTTGTTGAATATGCTTTCTTAAATAATCAATACGATAATCATCTTGGATAGAACCATCTTCCTCAACATGATCCAATGCCCCTAAACCATTTTCAACAATCATCAATGGTAATTGATATTTATCATAGAGTCGATTTAAAACAAGTCTTAAACCTTGTGGATCAATTGGCCATCCCCATTCACTTTCTTCTAGATATGGGTTTTTAACACCACCTAATTGATTACCTCCAGATTTTTCAGTATTTTCACGTGTTGCTATTACTGCTGAATTATAATAACTAAATGAAATAAAATCGACTGTTCCTAAAAGTAATATCTGATCATCTCCATCTTCTTTTTGAAGCACCACATTCTGTCTTTCTAACTCTTTTAATTTATAACTTGGATAATAACCACGACATTGTACATCATAATAAAAATCTTTAAAATCTCTCGCCATTTCCATTTCAGCAATAGCGTCATTTGGATTGCATGTTTCAGGATAGAAAAGAATATTAGCGATCATTAAACCAATCTGAAAATCAGGATTGATTTGATGTCCTAAATAAACAGCTTTTGCACTAGCAAGTAACAAATGATAAATGGCCTGTTGCTGTTTTTGAGGATTGGATGCTTCTGTAATACCTAAAGTAGAATAATCTCTTAAAAAATTAATTTCATTAAAAGTCAACCAGTATTTAACTTTATTTTGATAACGCGTAAAAATAGTACGACAGTAGTTCATAAAGAAATCTATTGTTCTACGATCTAACCAGCCTTCATATTGATGAGCTAAATGAAGTGGTAAATCAAAATGATTAATTGTCACAAGTGGTTCAATTCCATATTTATGGCATTCATCAAAAACATCATCATAGAATTTTAAACCTTCTTCATTAGGTTGATCATCATCACCATGAGGAAAAATACGTGACCAGTTAATGGACATTCTAAATGTTTTATATCCCATTTCACCCATTAAAGCAATATCTTCTTTATAGTGATGATAAAAATCAGTTGCTACATGACTTGGATAATAAACATCTTCGTCAACAATAGCTTTTGCACCTTTTGGCACATCTTCAAAACGATTAATTTCTTTTTTTGTTCCATCCTCAAGTTCAATCATAATACGTCGAGGATGTTTTTGATCACCATTTGTAATGGTATCAGCAGTCGCTAAACCTTTACCACCACTCAAATAACCACCTTCGTATTGATTGGCTGCTGTAGCACCACCCCATAAAAAGTCTTTAGGAAATCCCATATTTTACCTCCTTAAATTTTTCTTTTTGCATTTGCATAAGCATCACTGCGTGGAATCCAATCCAAAAATTCCTCAATACATTTATCCCAGAAACGCCATTCGTGTTCATAACCAGGAACACTGAACCATGTTAATGGCATCTTTTTTTGTTGAAGACTTTTAACAAATTCAACATTTGTATCATACAGGAAATCCTGATCACCACAAGCCATATAAATAGGAATCTCTTGTTGACATTGTTCCAAAACTTCATAAAGATCAATTGGATTTCCTTGCATTTCAATACCTGGTGAAAATGCACCAATAGCCCTATATTTTTCTGGATGACTCAATCCATGATAAAGAGCACCAAATCCCCCCATAGAAAGTCCTGCAATATAAGTATCTTCTTTTCTTGTAGAAACTGGGAAAACTTGAGTAATAAATTCTGGTAATTCATTTTCTATAAAATCTGCAAATAAATCCTCATCTTGATCGATATATTTTTTATTTTCACCTGAAATCATAACCACAGCAATCTGTCGTTCTTCAGCATATAATTCAACATTTGTATAACCACACCACTGTGCATGATTATTTCCAAAACCATGCAATAGATATAATACTGGAAACTTTTGATGGTAGTCATGATGAATCTTTCCTTGATTCATCATACTTTCAGGAATTGTCACTGTTGGTAAAATAACATCAATATCAACAGTTCTCATCAGTGTATAAGAAATAACATTACATTGTATTTTTGCCATAATATCTTCTCCTTTCAAAAAAGAAGTTTGTCAATACAAACTTCTATTGAGCTTTCATTTCCTGTTCTTGTTTTAATGCATTGTTGTCATCAATTAAGAAGAATGGTAAATACATGATAAAATGAATAGCCAAACTGATTAACCATAACAACAACATGAATATACCACCTTGGAAGAACGTTGTAATAAATCCAGGTGTAACCCAAGGCATTGAAATTGTTGGATTAAACTGAATTGGGAAAATACCAATTAATGCCCAAGCAACAAGTCCAGATGCAGCTGGTGAAAAGACCATTGGGATAACATATAATGGATTTAACATGATTGGGAAACCAAATATAATTGGCTCATTAATATTAAAAATATTAGCTGGAATCACAAGTTTTCGCATAGCTTTATATTTTTCTGATTTCGCAAATAATGTCGCAATACATAATCCTAATGTATTTCCAGCACCACCAATTTGCACACATGCCCCTAAGATTCCAAACACAAGATAAGGCATTGTTTCTCCAGCTAGAAAAGCTTCTGTATTTGCCATAGAGGCCATCATTAATACAGGCATATATGGCATTAAAATAGCATTTGGATGAATTCCAAAGAACCAGATTAAATTCATTAATGAGAAAACAATAATTAATGAAATTGGTGAAGCTCCAAAATATGAAATAGGTTGACCAATCAATGTTGAAACAACATTAAAGACATTACCATATGGTGTAAATGTACATGCCCATTTTAAGGCAAAAACAAATGTAAAGATAATCATAGCGACAAATGTTGGTGCTAATGACATACTTACCATAGGTGGAACAGAATCTGGTAATTTTAATTTTAAATTCTTACTCATTAAATAACAGTATAGTCTAGGAATCAATAAACCTAAGATCAAAGCTAAGAAAATTCCATCACTACCCATATAGCTTGTTGATAAAGCTGATACAGAAGTTCCTGCTTCATTTGTAAATGTTTGAATCGGCATTAAAATAATAAAGGCTGCTGTTGACATGACAGCTCCAATAATACCTTGTTCCCCTTCATTTCTAGTAAAACAATATCCAATTGCTCCCACAACATAAATAGCAAGTAAAGATAATGTTAAAGATACAACCTCTTGCCCTACTGTATATAATCCTGTACTGTTTAAAAAATCAACCCATGGATCAATAGGCAAATTAGATAAGACAGCAATAACTGCTACACCTAAAGTAATTGGCATAGTATACATAAACCCTTCTGTTAAGGCTTTAATATACTTACTGTTAGCGACCATTGTTGCAAATGGTCCGACAATTTTTTCTAAGCCTACTTGCAGCTTATTAAAAAAATTCATGTTTTTTCCTCCTCCTATTATGAAACTCATAGCGCTAAAATCATTTCATTTTCTAGAAAAAAGTATATCTTACTTCTTTATTTTAAAATGTTTCATTTTTAATATTTTTATTATCAATAATAAACAAAAGAAACTGCCTAAGCAGTTTCATAATATTGGATATTTTGTTGTCTATTTAAAATAAATATATATAATTGAGAAGCTTGAAGATCAAGTTTTTTCATTTGTATACCTTGAATTTGATTATTATCATATGTTTTATAATAGTAAGTCAACTGATCCATGCTCATACAACAGGAATAAACCGTATAATCATCTTGATTTTTCATTGTTTTTACTGAACCTTTGACCATTGCGACAGCATCTAAAATATGAAAAATCTGGCTGATATTTTCATGTTCACAATCACTCATCTTTGCATTGTCTTTTAACCATAACGCTTTAATAAAGCGTGATGCAGGAGAATAATCACCCGGTAATCCAACTGTTCCTAAACCATTACCATAAGGTTTCATATTTTGATGAATCAAATTATCTTGTGGATATGCTGATGTTAAATGCATATAATGATGAACATTCCAGTGATGATATGGATAAGGTGGATTATTTGTCAATATATGTAATGAATCTTCATATATCTGCAACCCTGTTTTTGTTGATTCTAAAATTAGACTTTCGTTTTGATCAGCAATAATCCAATGCAAAGGAGCTAAAGGCATTTGTGGCAGAAATGGTATATTGATGATATGGAGTTGATGTATGATGGATTTGATTTCATGAACACTTTGATATTGACCTAAAAAATAAGGAATTAATTCATAAGGTGTTAGATTTAACTTTTTATCTTCTTGATCAAAATAATGTGCATTATCTGGAAAATATAAGCCAGCCATACATAAACCTTTTTCATTCATTGCTTCAGCATATAATGGATAATCTTCAACAACTGTTGCCATACCTATCAAAGCATATTGATTTTTAAAATCCGTTCCATTTTTGAATGGAAAATTATAGAATCTTGGTGTAACAACAACTTCTTCTTGAAATCCTGTTTCTAAATCAAGATTTCTTCCAAAATATCCATGACATTGAAAAGCTGTACACATCGTTAATCACCTCTTTTTATTATTATAGACTATTTTCCATGAAATAACAAAAAACCTGTATCAAATGCTTTATAAAACATCCAATGCAGGTTATATCCTATATGGTGGAGCTTAGCGGGATCGAACCGCTGACCTCCTGCGTGCAAAGCAGGCGCTCTCCCAGCTGAGCTAAAGCCCCATAAAAATATATATTATACATGGTGGGCCTGAATGGACTTGAACCATCGACCTCACCCTTATCAGGGGTGCGCTCTAACCAGCTGAGCTACAGGCCCATGTATATATGTGACAGTAATTAATGGTGGGCCTGAATGGACTTGAACCATCGACCTCACCCTTATCAGGGGTGCGCTCTAACCAGCTGAGCTACAGGCCCATTAACGACTGCCCTAATATATTAGCATAGCCTTCATTTTTCGTCAATACTTTTTTTCGTTTTTATATATATTTTTATAGAGGTGCTGCTAGTGAATGAAAATAGTCTTCTATACCATCACTAATGACAATTGCTAATTTTTGATGATACGCACGACTTTTTAATTGTCCTCGTTCATTAGCATTAGATAAAAAACCACATTCTATTAAAACTCCCAATGATTGAGTTGCACGTAAAATATAAAAACTACTTGATGAAACATTCTTCCTTGTTCCTGTTAATGTTTTCATCTGATCATGAATGCAATTGGCTAATCTTTTTCCATCTTCACTTTTTTTATAATAAAACACTTGAGAACCCCAAGCACTAGATGTGGAAGAATTAAGATGTATACTCAAAAATAGATCTGGTTGATATGCATCTACTTGCAAAGCTCTTAGATACATATCATCTTGTTTAGAATAGTTATAATTTCTTTTTGTCATATCTTGATCATCAGTACGTGTCATATATACTGTAGCCCCTCGTGATTCTAATTCCTCTTTTAAAGCAAAACTGATTTTCAAATTTAAAGTATCCTCATCCACCCCTGCTACACTGGCACCATTATCTAAACCACCATGACCTGGGTCTAATACAATCACTCTTTGATTTAATAATTTTGATGATGATACATGAATCACTGGTTTATATAAACATGTACATAAAGCAAAAAGGATAATAAAAGACATCGTTTTTTTCATATGAATCATCACCCGTTTATTTATATGAAAAAAGAAATTCCTTTATGACTTGAATCAAAAAAGAAAGCATATCTTCAATATGCTCCCCCTATTATTATTTCTTTTGACTCAACAACATACAAGATATAGCCACAAATAAAGCTAATACAATCCAGAAAAATGCTCCATCCATAAAATCTACAATCATTTCCATTTTCCTCCTTGCCATCATTTCAACAAGAATCCTTATTATTCTAAAGTTCTCACTTTTTTCTTGAGATCTTTTCCAATCGTTAATAACATTGTTAAATAACAGGCTCCCCCACCAATAAAATTACTAATAGCTTCAGCGATAAAAACACCCTGAATACCAATATATATAGGTAATATGAAAGTCAGTGGTACAACAATCATGACTTTTCTAAATATAGAAAAGAAAACAGCCTGTTTTGATTTTCCTAGTCCTACGGCTATAGATTGTCCACTCATTTGAAAAGCCATCATAAAGAAACCAAAGAAATATAAATGAATGGCTTGAACTCCTTCTTTTAAAATATCAGGATTGTGACTAAAGATTTGAATATAGAGCTGAGGAAATAAGGTAATACTCAACCACAATACAAAACTCGTTAAAAAACAAGTCAATGTCGTAAAACGAATGCCTTTTAAAACTCTTTGATATTGTTTTGCTCCATAGTTATAACCAAGAACTGGCTGTGAAGCATTGGCTAAACCTTGACCGGGTAAAGACACAACCTCTCTAATAGAATTAATAATAGTCATAATGGCAATATAGAAATCTCCACCATAAGTCTGCAAAGTCACATTACAGACAATTGTCACAACTGAATTTGTAATCCCCATCATAAATCCAGCCATACCTAAAGCAAATATCTTTTGAACATGTTTGATTTTCAAAATCATTTTTTCTTTTTTTAATTTTAAAATTGTTTTCTTTCCAGTTAAAAACTGCAAAGTCCATAATGCAGATATACATTGAGAAATAACAGTTGCTATAGCAGCACCTTTGACTCCCATTGAAAAGACAAATATAAAAAGAGGATCTAAAATAATATTTGTCACTGCTCCTAATAAAACTGTCATCATCCCTATTTTCGCAAATCCTTGACTATTAATAAAGCTATTCAGTCCTAATCCAATTAAAACAAAGGGCGTTCCCAATAAATAAATCGTCATATAATCGTTTGCATAATCAATCGTATTTTCACTTGCTCCAAAAGCCCATAATAAAGGCTCCTTAAAAATAAAACCAACTAACATAATAAGAATAGAACAAATGATTAATAAAGAAAACGCATTTCCCATAATTTCTTCAGCCAGATCATTATTTCCACTACCTCTTGCAATAGAACACAGTGGTGATCCACCCATTCCAAATAAATTCGCAAAAGCAATAATTATTGAAATTAAAGGTAAGCATAATCCTAAACCACTCATAGCTAATGAAGCAACCTCAGGTAATCTTCCAATATAAATACGATCAACAACGTTATATAAAACATTAATAAATTGTGCAACAATCATAGGTCCTGCAATACGTAAAATATGCTGGGACACATTTCCTAAAGCAAAATTATTTTGGGTAT
The DNA here is from genome assembly GCF_002160865.1 of Massiliimicrobium timonense. Classification (GTDB taxonomy): domain Bacteria; phylum Bacillota_I; class Bacilli_A; order Erysipelotrichales; family Coprobacillaceae; genus Allocoprobacillus. Next base: position 36,006 of record NZ_NFLJ01000016.1, on the reverse strand, counting down.
TCATTAAATCAACTGTAATAAATCAAGAGGTTTTTCTAAAACAATTGTTGCATCTTTCATTTCTTCTTGAGCGACATTTCCCCACTTCGCATATCCAAAATCAATATGAGCATTCTTTGATGCCAATTCATCCGATTTTGCATCTCCTATGTAAATCACTTCATCTGGTTGTAACTGTAATTTCTTCAGACATTCTAATAATGGTGTAGGATCTGGTTTATGTTTATCAGTGTCTTCAGCAAGTATCGTTGCTTTCATATACTTATCTAGTCCTTTTTGTCCCATATCAATTTGATATTGCGCTTTTGTCTTGGCAGATACAATAGCTTGAATGATTCCGGCTTCTTCAGACTTTGAAAAAACGTCTTCAAATCCTTCATAAAGTGTTGCTCCTTCTTCATATTCATTAACATATTGAACCCATCTGGCATATGTTTTTTCTTTATCTTTTATATTTAATTCTTCCATCACTTTCATACCAGGATAAGCTGCAAATTTTAACACTTCTTCAAATGTCCAATCTTCATTTAATTCTTCTTTAATGATTTTCATTAATGGATACATATTCATATTTAATGTATTTAAAACTGTTCCATCAATATCATAAATCACAGCTTTATACTTTTTCATATAACCATCCTTTCTTTCTATTTCCATACTTATAATTATCTCATGAAAAATTTTAAGAAACAACAAAAAATGATAATGAAAATTTCATTATCAAAGTTGATAAATCTCTTTCAAGATTTTTAAATAAAGACTTCCTGCATGAGAAAGAGCTTCTCTTTTTTTTGTAAGAATTATAAAATTCTGTTGGATATGGATATAAGATAAAGGTATTGATGCAATATTTGTTCTGGCAAATTCTTCTTTTTGCCAAATGTTTCCAAAAATAAAGGCATCTAAAAAACAAAGCATTTGAATCATCGCATGATAATTATTACTGACTATTCTTTTTTGAGATACTTGAATCATGAAACCGTATTGCGATAATGACGCATTTAAATAACCAAAAAAATCTAATGGAAAGTGTATCCAGATATAGTGGTTCAAAAATCTGAGATCTTGTGATAAATCTTTTTCTAAATGGTAATGACGATGATAATGCAGACAGTATGGTTTTCGATCTATCACTTCAACATGAATTTCTTTTGCTTCTGCAATCTTTTGAAAAGCAGGTAAAATCTGATCATTCAAAATAACAATTCCTAATTCTGCTTGTCCATTCACTAAATCTTCTAATACTGATTTAGGTGTTGTTTCATGTAGTTGAATAAACGTTTCCATAGATTGTGTCTGTCTAGAAAATTCTTGTAAAATACGTTTATCTAAAAATAATGAAGATATAGAAACATTCAAATAACAAGGTAATGTCTTTTGATGCATAGTTTTCCACTCATCAATCATACCAAAACGTTCTAGAATATTTTTAGCGTGGTAATAAAGCTCTTTGCCAAGTGGTGTTGTTTCCACCCCTCTATGACTTCTTAATAAGAGCTTTTGGCCCATTTCTTCTTCCATCATTTGAATAGTCTTACTTAAATTAGGCTGAGCTAAATAAAGTATTTTCGCTGCTTTACTGATACTTCCTGCTTCTACAACTGTGACATATTGTTCCAATTGATTTTTTTCCATCATTTCATCTCTTTATCTTATAAATTCCTTCTTCACAAAAGACTGGATACTTTTTTATCACTGTTTCATCAATATATTCCCGATTAAGAATAATCACATAATCATAGCTTTCTATATCTATATCCTCATTTAAATAGGATAATGTATCTACATAAGGTGCGTATAAGAAATATTTCATCGTATAACTTAACTGATATTGAGAAACTTGCTGATTTTGATTAGAAGCAATGACTAAATAACGTGATAAGTCCATTTGATTACGACTATACCATTGATCTCCTACCAATTGTTCAACTTGACTGGCAAGAGAAGAAGAATGATTTTGTCGCAAAGCGATTAATTCACATAATTCTGAATATACACATGAGAAAGTGATTATCATGAATACTAAAGTTGTATTTTGATAAATTTTCTTTGTCTGTGGTGAATAAAAAGCTTGATAATGATAACTGTCTTTCAATTGAATATAAAACGAACGTTCAATATCTTTGACTATAGTCATCATAATCATCCCCACATAAAAAACAACGATACTACATATATAGCGTTCCATCCCTGCTAAACGAATAGCCTCATCTTCAGGCATAGAAAACAAATACATCCCTAATAATCCAAATACATAGACCACCACAATCATATGTCCTAATAACCATGCTTTTTTTAATTGCCATTTTTTCTTTATCAAGAAATGATGAAAAATCAATAATCCAATCACAAGAATTTCAAAGAAAAGAAATGTTTGTGTAGAACGATTGGATAAATGAAAAAGCGATTGAAAAAAGAATAAAATCATCGTAGGATATTGATTCACAGATATTGTTTTTGATAATAAGTCGAACTTATGTGTCATTCCTGCAAAAGTTATAGACATATGATATTTCCATAATAAAAATGGTAATAAACTCATAATCAGAATTGTTATTGTCATGATTAATTTTTGCATCAAAGAAACTGAACTATGCCAACAATACCATTGCCAATATATAAAAGCTATCAACATGAAAAAGAAACCTATTTCTTTAATAACAGTTAAAAAACCTAGTAATGGTATCAAATACAAAGCACTCATCAAATCATCTCGTTGATGATAGATATACGAGCATATTGCTAAAGTTAGTAATGGTAATATAAAATCTACAAGTAGGTTTTGAATGCGAATTGTGATATTCAAATAAATCATAAAAGTACATCCTGTAGATAATATAACATAAAGTAAAAATCTCTTTTTTTCCTCTATGATACCAAACATAGCATAAAAGCATGAAAATATAAACACATTTTGGCACATAATCATTATGCCCTGATTGTTTCCTAAAAATAAGCAAAAATAATAAATTAATGATGACATACCTAATGGATAATCTTTAAATGCAATAAGCATATCTCTAGCTTCTGGAAAGCGATGATTAGTAAGCATATTTTTTACAACAATTCCCCAATGTGAAAAATTATCAAAATGATCAAATTTTAAAAATAATGACAGAATAAAAAATAGGATAGCTATGATCATAAAACATAAGGTCCATAAAGAACAATATGGAAAAGATAATCTTTTGATGTTTATTCTTTTGATGGCGATGATTCCTAATATCATCCCAATCAATAGGACAATATATGCCATGATTTGAAGAATGTGAAAAATACCTCCAATATAAATACATAAACCTATCAAACTTAAAGTGAGTACTGGAACATATGTTTTCGTAACTTTTGTTGATAGAAAAGATATATAACCAGCTAAAGATATAAAAAATATAAAAATCATGTTTCATCCACCTTTGTGTATATGAGATGTTGTAGAAATACTTTTAACGCTTTTTTATTGAAGAAAAGTTCCTCAAAATTGATAACTTCTAAAAGGCAAAGTTGATGATTGACTTGCTTTTTAAAACGTAATTGAAAAATCATTCCATACCAATTTAAACAATATTCCTTTAGCTTATCTCCTTGAAAGTCTTTCACAAGAAGATAATGATAATTAAAATCAACTACAAAAATTTCCATACCATTTGTCAAATGAAATACCTGTTCAACAGGAATACGAAAAGTTTGCCTTTGTTCTTGTTGCCTTTTTTGAAAACGTGATTGAATATTACGATAGAGATCATCATATAGAGAAGACCACTCATCAATATGTGAAGGTAAAGAATGTTTACGATCATGGATAATTTGAAGATATTGGCGATAGTCTTCTTCTGGTGTATCCTGTAGTAGCACTACATAAACCCATTGTTCTTGTACAACTTTGACATATAAAAGTTGTACAGGTAACGTGGTTTGATATTGATCAGTTTTGATTTCTATATAAAAAGGAATATCAGCTGGAACATAAAAAGGTAATGATAAAGAAAATGATAAACTGACATAAGAGAAATCAACACTCATTCCCTGATATGTTTGATGATGAAAATGAATATCAATAGCTTCTTGAATAGAAAAACGTTCATATGCACGATATGATGGTCTTCCTAACATAAAGAAAATAGCAAAACACAAAGTTACCAGATTATAAAATAGCCAAAATAAAATAACACTGCTGTAAAATAAGGCAGAGCCATATTTTCCCATGCCATAGCGGATAATTGCCAATATCGTTAGAATAACCAGGATCAAATGAGGAATCATATAGAATAATGAACGTGTATGCATAGTTGCTTTCTTTTTATTTGTGACTTTAAATATTTTTTGATGTATTCCTAATGTTTCTAAAAGGACAGGAATAATTAAAAATGGTGCAAGAATGGTATCAATGATTTGACTCCATCGTTGATTTCTTGTTTGTGTAGATAAAGCGTTTAAAGAAAGATGATAAAAAATAGAAGATGGTAACCAAAAGATCAGTAACTCTCCAAAATGGCATTGAACAAACTGTAAATCAAATAAAGCAAAGAGAATCGGAGCTAAAATAAAAATAAGACGTGTCAAAAAAGACCACCAATAAAGAAACGCACACAGATAGGATAATCTTAAACCTAAAGAAAGAGATGATGTTGTACAGGCATGTGTATTATATATACTTTGAATGACACCTTGAGCCCAACGAATTCTTTGTTGGATCATACTTGGAATTGTTGTTGTTGATAAGCCAGAAGCAAGAGATTCTTGAGTCGAATAAGTCCAATATCCTGCTTTTTGTAAACGAATGCTTGTTTCAAAATCTTCTGTAACAGTATGGTAAGGAAAACCACCTATCTTTTCAAGAGCTTCACGTAATATCACAGCATTACTTCCTGTATAACTAGCACCAAAATGTGCATTTCTTAAAACATTGATTTCTTTTGAAAAAAAGTCCTGTTCATTGGGAATTGTTGTTTCTGAAAAAAGATGAAATTGAAACAAATCCTGATTATAGAAACTTTGGGGTGTTTGCACTAAAGCAATTGGTAAATAAGAAGATGTCTTTGTATCTTTCATAAAAAAATAAGGAACTGTCTTCATTAAAAAAGTTCTTTCTGGTATCATATCAGCATCAAAAGTCACAATGAGTGGTGAATGTGTCATTGATAAGGCATGATTAAAATTACCTGCTTTTGCATGTTGATTATATTCTAAACCAATATATCCAACACCAAAATGTTCAGCCAGGTGTTTGACTTCTGGTCGATTTTGGTCATCACAAATATAAATATGTACAAGCTGTAAGTCCGGATATTCTAAGAAAGTACAGGCATTCACTGTTTTATATAGTAAGTCAACACTTTCATTGTGAGTGGCGATAAAAATATCAATTTCAGGATAATCTTGGGCTTGTAAAACAGGTGGAACCAATCTTTTTTCAACATTCCTCATTTTATGAATGATCAGCTCAAAACTTGTAAAAGTTGTGATAATTTCAGATAACAATAATATGACTGCAAATATAATTTCACCCATACTTTGATTCAATGGCAAAGTCCAGAATGTTCGCCAGATCAGATAAAGAGATGAAAAGATAAAGGATAAAATAAAGATGATATTGCTTTTCTTAATCATAGAAAACCCACTTTTTTTGTAGATAATATGAAAGAATAAATAAGCATCCATCTATCATGATTTTACTCATTTGGACTGGCAGAAAAGATTGAAGAAAATACGTTCCTGTGGCTGATAAAAGGAAAATAGTCATGCACAAAATCATATAGCGAGGCAATCGATACTTTTGAAAAATAGGTTGAAACACATATTTTTGGATAAGATGATAATGACAAATAAGTGAAAATAGACGAGCAAACAAACTACCCAAAAAGATTATTTCAAAAGAAGATAAATTGAAAAGTGTAAACAAGAAATAAAAACTGATAAAAAGGAGCCAATCTACAATAAAACATAAAAAAGAAAAAGATGTATATAAGCAAAATGGGAGATATAGATTCTTAATAATCAGCCATGTATCTTGAATAGGTCTAAAATGACTATGTTGATTGTGATGGTAATAAATGGTTTGAATCTCTGTCGTATCCAAAATACCTTGTTTTAAAAGAACTACCAATGCATTCATTTCATATTCAAATCTTTGTCCATGAATTTTTAAAAGTGAATCCAGCAATTGATAATCATAACCTCTTAATCCCGTTTGAGTATCTTGAATATAATAACCTGTAGAAAACCATAAAAGAATGGAAGCTATACGATTCCCTAGCCACGATTTAATGGGAACATGGTGTAAAGAAAAATCTCTGACACCAAGCATAAATAAACTTTCTTGATGATACATTTTTTCAATGATGTTTTGAATATCTGTCACAGCATGTTGTCCATCACAATCGACACAGATGATTTTTTGACAAAATGATAAATGTTTTTGAATAAAACGATAACCACTTTTTAAAGCTTCTCCTTTGCCTAGATTTTTTGAATGCTTAATGACATAACATTGTGGTATTTGATCAATAGTATCAAAAATCACTTGATAGTCTTGATTTGAACCATCATTAACAACAACGATATAAAGATGAGATATTTGTTTTAATGCTTTAACATAATCTATAAAATGATATGAAGGTTCTAAAGCTGGAATTAAAATACATGTATTGTTCATAACAACCTCTTTCTATTTTTATATTCATAATCATAATAAATATAATATTTATTTTTTCCTGATTTTTTCGCATGATATAAGGCCATGTCAGCAAAATAATATAGTGAATGATAATCATGAATGGTAGGACCAACAAAGACAACACCAATACTCATAGATACGTGATTATCATGGTAATAGTGACCTAAACTCTTTTGAAGTTTTTGAATCAAACATTTGAGTTGAGTTTCTAAGTGAGTCATAGGTAATGTATGTGGTATAAAAATCAAAAATTCATCACCACCTATTCTTCCAATAATATCTTGTAAAGAACAATGGTGCGTTAAAAATTGTGCAATCTGTTGTAGTACTTTATCACCCTCTTGGTGACCATAATTATCATTAATAGATTTAAAATTATCTACATCTAAAGCCATCATGACACCTTCTTGACAATTTAAACAAAGACAGTTTTGGACATGTAATTCAAAACCTCTACGATTATATACTTTTGTAAGTGAATCAATCTGTGAATTGATTTCTACTTCTTTTAATTGATTGATTAAACATGTTTTTTTAATCATATCTTGAGTACGGTCAATAATAATTCCAAGAAATTCATGTTCTAAAGAATAAGTATAAATTGATAAGAACTTTCCATTGATTTCAATAAGATGATCTTCATTCATTTGTTTTTCTAAATTTAAAATATATTCACAAAACTGATCTGGTGCCTTTTTTAATGTTTGACGTTGTTGAAAATCTAGTCCTAATAAAGATGCTATATTCATGGAATGATAGGTAGAATGATTTTTATGCAAATATAAAAACATGGCAATATCTTGATGAGGTAGAGGAATAAAGGACTGATGATGACAGAATATTTGTAATTTAGGGTGATGATCAAATTTTTTTAAATATTTGATTAACATGATATACATCATCATGAAATGAAAAATAATGAGAAGAAAAATAGTAAAGACAAGCTGGATGATATTTAAAAACCATAGTGCTGCAAATCTTTGAAAAATCAAATAAGATAATAAAAACCATAAGATGCAAGCAGTCATAAAAAAATATAAAGTTATTCTTTGATAAAGTTTATTTTCATTCATAACAAATCCTTTCTGTATATTCAAAATATACAAGTCTATTTATATCGCATATCGGTTCGCTTGCATAATATAAATCTCATATCTTAATCCATATAAAATTTATATACCCCAACAAAAAAAGAAGGATTTCTCCTTCTTAATCTGTAGAATGATTTTTTTCTCTTTGTTCTACTTGTAATTTGATGTGTCCACTTTCTAATAGACGAACAAAAACTTCAGCCAATTGAGGATCAAATTGCTTTCCTGCCTGATTTTTTAATTCTTTGATTGCATACTCAAGTGTAAAAGATTCTTTATAGGAACGCTTTGATGTCATCGCATCAAAAGAATCGGCAACACAAAGAATTCTACCTCCAATAGGAATATCTTCTTTAGAAATACCTCGTGGATAACCTCTGCCATCCCATCTTTCATGATGCGATATAACAACAGGAATAACATAATCAAGTGATGGTAAATAACGAATAATGCCAATAGAGTTTTCCACATGACCTTTCATAATTTCATATTCTTCACTTGTTAATTTACCTTGTTTATTGAGTATATCTTCTCGAATACCAATTTTTCCAATATCATGCAAAAGTGCAGCTTCTCGAATAATTTCAACAACATCTTCTTTCAACCCAATTGCATAAGCCAATTCACAAGCATAATAAGCCACATTTTTAGAATGGGTAAATGTATAATGATCTTTGGTATCAATGGTTGCTGTTAAGGCATAAATCATTTCAGCATATTCTGAATAAATATTTTCTTTATCTTTGGAATCTTTTTGTGTCTGCATAGAAGACTTTGTTTCTTCATTATAAATAACAACCTGATTCTTTCCCCTTCTTTTGGCTTGGTATAAAGCCTGGTTGGCATATTCTTCTAACTGCTTTGGATTACTGGCAAGTAGAGGTATAGAAGCAATTCCAAAGCTTCCGGTCACAGATCTTAAAGCAAAATCATCTTGATCATTATTAGCATTAGCTAATTGATAGCGAACATTTTCTGCTAAATCACGAGCTGTCTGCAAACTGCATTCTGGTAATAAAATTGCAAATTCTTTTCCTGATAGACGAGAAATAATAGCTGTATCAGGCATTGTTTTTTGCATGATTTGAGCAGCTTTCATAATAGCTTTATCGCCTTCTTTTGTACCATAAAGCTGATTATAAAGCCTCACATCATCTAAACTGACTAAAATCAAAGTCAAAGTACACTCTTTTCCTTTTTGAGTAAAAAGTTCTTCAAATTGTTTATAGAAATATTTTCTATTTAATAAACCAGTCATCTCGTCACTAATTGCTTCTTGATAGACCATTTCATATAAACGAGAATTTTTTAAGGCAATTGTACTAATAGAAGCAACTGATGATAAAAATTTCATATCTTCATAAGTATATTGATTTTTTAACTTTTTTGTTAATAATACCATTCCAATTAATTCATCTTCTATTAAAGGAACAATACATTCTATCTGCAAATGTTCTAATAATTGTTTCTCATTTTCCCACATTGAACGATAATTTAAACTACGTTTAAAATCATCATAAAGCAAACAATCTTTCTTTTCTTTTAATTCTTCTACTATTGGATTATCTACTTGAAAAGTAAAATTCTGACGTTCTAAGGAAGCATTACCATATATAATATGATAATCTTGATGGTTACCTTCCTGCATACAGACATAGACACGATGCACACCCAATGTTTCTGTGATAATTTCACAAATATCTTGTGCAATTTCATAAACGCTTAAAGTATTTCTTACATGATCTGAAAAGCTTTTCAAATAATCTGCCTGTTGCTTTTCTTCTTTAATAAAGATTTGATCAATAAAACGTTTTAATAATGTCTGAATACAAACAAAAACGAACATAAAAATAATAAAAACAAGAATCATTGGATCTAAGTAATAAGAAAAATGTTGGACAATAAAATTGCGTAATGGAACTAAGTAATTACTAAATAATAAAATCGTAATGATTGCTGAAATAGCATAACAATTTCTTTTAGATACAAGCAACTTTAAATTAAAAAGATGTTTTTTATACAATGCATAGAACAATAGTAAAGCATTAATAATTCCACTTAATATATCTAAAGGTATTCCTTTAAAAATATCAAGCATGATGAGTCCATGACCAAGTAGCAGGATAGAAATACCTGCTAAAATAGGTGTAAACTGATAAAGCATACGATCCCCATTTTTAACACAACAATAAACATTATAAACAATCTGTAATGCACAAATAATGCAAATACCAATAACAATGTAAATGTGCCATGTAAAATGATAAATAAAGACAACATCATTGTGTAGCATAATCATTTCTGGAGCTTCTAAAAAAACATGTGTTGTGTAATTTAAAACATTTAAAATAATAGAAATATATAACCAGAAACGACGTATTTTTTCATCTTTTTTACCAATAAATTCAGAAATAAAGTTATAAAAAACATAAGGCATAAAAATAAGACCAATTAAGGACACATCGAACCAGAACGAAGTTGATGGTCCAAAGCACATTCGCATGGCAAAAGAACCACCTGTCCATAAAATCATATCAACAAGTAAAATTAAAAAGGAAAAGATTAATCGATTTTTTTGACTTGCCAGTAAAGCTAAAAAAAGATAAATATAGCATACTAAAGCAAAAATTGAAAAAGAAGCATAACTCATTTTAAATCTTTCCCTCCATTTCATAATAAGATTGTTGTAATGATAGCAGTTTTTGAATCGCATGTATTGAAGGGTTAATACGTTCCATACTCTGTCCATATGCTTTTTTATACATCGCAAATGTTCCTATTTTCAATAATGTTATTTGTAATGGCTCAATACCAAGTATTTTCTTAAGATCTTTATAATCTTGATCAACATAATGAAAATAAACAGAAAGATGTTGACGTAAAACCTCTACTGTAATAGCACGTTCATAAGCTGAAGAAGGTGACACTTCAACATAAAGATGCAAGAAAGGACGATTATTATAGAGTTCTTTTTTAGCACAAAATTCTGTAATAGGTAATCCTGACAATTGGATAACCATTTCTATAGAAGTTTGTGTAATACGTGTAAATCCGGCAATATCAATAACTTCTGGTACACGATCAATATATTTAAATTTAGGTAGATTTCCTTGATCTTGTTGAGTATATGAAACGCAACGATACATATCCCCTACTCTATATCGCATAAAGGCACCACCTTTAAGTACACTTAAGACAATTTCATAAGTTTCATTTTCACAAACTTCATTCAACAAACATGTTTTAGGAACATAGGAAGGGTCTATTTTCATTCTTTCTCTTTCACTGACTGGTAAAAATTCATAAAAACAGGCATCGGGAAAGAAATAAAGTCCATCTCTTTGCCATGTTTCTGTTCCAATCAAAGTTGGCTCAGTTCCAGCAAAAATTTCCATAGGACGAATACCCCATAATCTTTCTAAATCATCTTTATATAAATCATTATCCGTTCCAGCAACCATAAATCCTTTGAGTTGGAATAAATCTTTAGGCATTAAACTTCGCTGTTCTTTTTTACATATCATCTTTGCTTTTAATATCTTATACAAACGATGTACTGGGATAGACTTCAACATCGAAGAATGAGAATGACTGCCACTACTCATACTATCTAATGCTAAACTAATGTAATAGGTCACAGAACCCAATCCAAAAAAATAATCAATATTTTGAGCCAATCCTTGTTTAAATCCCAGTTTATTTCTCTGTGAAAATGACATGGATTGAGCTTGTTTTACTGGTGGTAGAAATTTGATATTAGTTTCTTGTTCAAAAACCAGTGATACTAATCCTGTAGCATAAGGCAGCGGCGCTAAACCATATAAAATAGTATCTTTATCAGAAACATGAAAATCATTTTTCTTTTGACTTGTTGCTAATAGAAGACAGGCTATGGTATTATGTTGAAAGCTTTTTAACATGTTTTCAGTATATGGAGCCACTTTAATGGGATGACTGCCTCCTTCCCATGTTGTCTGAATCCATAAGACAGCTTCACCTGGTAAAACTGATGAATCTTTATTCAATAATAAATCAGCATAATCTTCATATGTTGTAAGAGGGATATGCTTTTGAAAATCTTCAAATGAATCTAGTGATTTTCCCTTTAAAATAGATTGCCCTAATACGCTCTTTTTCCATAAATCCATTTGTTCTTCTAATAATCGATGTTGCATTTGCATAAACTTATCAATAGATAAATCTAAAAAGCCACAATATTCCTGCCAGATAGCTTCTTTTGATAGTATTTTCCTTTTATCTTCAAATCGCATATTCTCACCTCCATGTATCTATACATTTTCTTATTGATTGATAAGTAAAAAGCAAAAAAGGAACTTCCTTTTTATATTCATTATAATCCTCAAATTGACAAGGAAAACTGACTTTATCTTGATAACATATATACATAAAATTACCAATGTTGACGATTAATGCAACTATCCACATATGCCATGTCATAACACTTAATGATAGACTAATCATCATTCCTGCTAAAAGCCAAAAGCCAGGATGACGACATAGAGCATAGCATCCTGTCTGACAAACTTTATGTATGTTTTCTTCAACATAGGTATCTGAAAAGGGTAAAGCAAAAAACAATACATAGATGAGAAAAATAAAGAAAACTATAGCTATAACCACAAATACATAATTGACATTTTGATGCCAAGATTGAATATAAGCATATATAATGCCTACAGCGAGTAAAAAACTTCCTAAGAAAAAAGATGGTTGAAGCCATTTTTGATGTAATTGTATCTGATTTTTGTCATATAAGAAATATAAAATAAATGCAGCGACAATAAGAACTATATCCATCTTTATAAACTCCCTAAATTAATTTAAGCATAATCATACATGTTATCATCATACAATTTAAATTGGAAATATTCAATACATTTTGACGAATTTGGTCACATTTTGGTCACATTTTATCTGTTTAGCTATATAAAATTGTATATATTTCTTATATCAGTTCATAGATTTTTGTTATTTTAATAACTTATGATGAATCATTAAAAGAAAAAGTATTTGGATTATAAAAAATCTAAATACTTCTTCCATCCTCACACAATAAATGAAAATTCATGTTTATAAAATACCAAGTCTTTACAAAATAAGAATTCAAAGTTTTTTGTTGCTTACTTGTTGCATTGCCAGAACATCTTATAACTATTTAACATGAGTATTCACATAAATTAAAATGAGAGGCGCGCAGGTCCTCTCACAACGTACATATATAATACCTTAATTTTTTCTATATGTAAAGTATTATTTGATTTTTCTATTGTGAATTATAGAAAAATCAAATTTTGTATTGTATTCTGTGTTAGTTTCTTCAATAATTTCATCTATTTTTTGTCTTAAAGGTAATGTTAAATTTTCATTAAATAAAAAATTTGACCAATGACAAATTGAAATATATCCTAAAAAGAAGATTGAATAGAACTTTCCTTTAACAATATAGGGAGATTGTTTTCCTAAAATATTGGAATGATGAGATATTTTATTACGTAGCATATGGATAGATTTCAAATCAACTCTACTAGGAATCATTAGCCCTTTAGGTTTTTTATATGGTTTTCCTTCCATAAATTCATTAAGCTTTACAGTAGTTAAGCAATCGATTAATTTTATTAAAGTACCAAAACTAATAAAGTTTATTGCTACCCAAATAGGAATAATACCATTATATGCATTGATATAATGCTTGATTGCCGGTTCTTCTCTTGTTTTATTAATATCATCATAAAGAGTTTTACTCAAAATACGATTATATGTATCTTCAGCAATGAATTTTTCTGTTGAATTATTAACAAGACAATAATTATCTTTTAACAAAGATATTTTATGAATATCATCAAGTTTAAAAGTTACCATATCATCTTGGCCACATAGATTTGCTAATCTTGTTCTTAGAGATTCTTCTATTTTCCTAGTTTCCTGAAAAAGCATTATAGAAATTTTTTTATCTAGCTCACATAAAGCTATCAGCTCTGTACACTTATGATTATGATAGTCATCTTCTTCAACATTATAATTATCCAGTAAAAATCTATATCCAGTAATATGATAATAAGTATTTACATTTTTTATATAATTATATAGTAAATGATAATCATCAATTAACAAATGTCTTTTTTGTAATTTATCTATCCTATCTTCTATCGTTCGTGATTTTTTAATTCTAAAGTACCATTTTCTAACATATAATATTCCCTCCCTTTTCAAGAAATTATATCATTTACTAATACAGCATTCTATATATTTATTAGAACAAAATACAAGATAACCTTGAATTTATAAATAACATATTACTCAATCAGATTTTATATTTTGCATCAAAAAAAGAAGTATTCAAACTTCTCACAAAGTCTAAATACTTCTCTAATCTTCTCACAACAATTATTACTAACGTTTTGAGAATTGTGGTGCTCTACGAGCTGCTTTAAGACCGTATTTTTTACGTTCTTTAACTCTTGCATCACGAGTTAAGAATCCAGCTGCTTTTAATGCTGGTCTATAATCTTCTCCAGCTTCTAATAAAGCTCTTGAAATACCATGACGGATAGCTCCAGCTTGTCCACTGTAACCTCCACCTTTAACATTAACAGTCACATCAAACTTACCAGTTGTACCAGTTAATTCAAGTGGTTGGTTGACGATCATTAATAATACATCTGATGGTAAATAATCTTTTGCTTCTCTACCATTGATGACAATTTTACCAGCACCTGGTGTTAAAATAACACGTGCTACTGAAGACTTTCTACGTCCAGTTCCTCTGTATTGTACATTAGCCATTTATTCTCGTCCTCCTTATCCCTTAATTTTTAATTCAACTGGTTGTTGTGCAGCGTGTGGATGTTCACTACCAGCGTAAACAAATAATTTCATCCCTTGTTTTCTTCCAAGTGTGTTATGAGGTAACATACCTTTAACAGCTGCTTCTACAAATCCTGTAGGATTTGATTCTTTGAATTGGCGAGCAGTTTTTACTTTTAAACCACCTAACCAACCTGAATGATGATAGTATTTAACTGTATCTAATTTTTTTCCAGTCATTACTACTTTATCTGCATTAATAACAATAACATAATCACCAGTATCTACATGTGGTGTAAATGTTGGTTTATGTTTTCCTCTTAATACAGATGCTACTTCTGATGCTAAACGTCCTAAAGTCATTCCATCAGCATCAACAACGTACCATTTACGTTCAATTGTGGCTTCCTTAGCCATTGTTGTTTGTCTCATTTTTAATCCTCCTGTAGTTTCCGGGGCTACAAAGTTAAAATAAGGCAACTTTTATTATAGCAACATTCCTCTATTTGTCAATACAAATTTTTGCCTATTCATCATAAAAAACGCATAGATTTTTAAGATATAAATGATGTTATATACAATATTTTGAAGTTATATAAAAAAGAAATGATATTCATTAACGAATATCATATTCTCCTTGAAATTTTTCAAAATGTCCTTGTAAAAAATCAAAATGATCAATCACATTTAAATGATGTTCTTCACAAAATTGCATCATTTGTTTATACATACCTTCATTAAAATCAGAAGGATCATGAGCATCAAACCCTAAAATAACATCATTCCCAATTTCTCCAGCAATTTCCCAGAAATGAGCATTCGGATATGGATAAAGCATTTCTCCTTGAACATTTCTTAATCCTCTCCTCATTCCTCCAGCATTCACTTCTAAAGGAATATGTAATGCCTTAGCTTTTTCACAAATTCTTTGACTCACTGTTCTCGCATCCAAATCAAATTCCTGATAACCAATCAAAAATAAATCTGGATGTGCCAAATAACTAAACAATCCCGTTTCTAAGGCTTTTTCTACATCATTACAATATTGATAAATATCCTTCTTTTTCATATGGTCTTTACCATAATAATCACTATGAATGCAATGTTTATGAAAATGATGTCCTAAAATCAAATAATCTACTTTATGTTCATATAACAAACTTTGATAATAATCAAAATATTCTTCTAAACCTTCAGCTTCAAAACCTTTATAGATTATAATTTGATCCTGATACTTTTTTTGACAATCTTCAATAGCTTCCAGATAGCTATCTAAATCTTTATGAGGCATTCTCATTCCAGGACCATTTTTAACTAAAGAATAAGCAAGAGATAATAAACTCCTTACCCCTCTAACAGCAGGAAGAGATTTCAAAAGATGTTGACGATAATGTGGTAAAGGAACGTGTTCTGAAATACCTAATTCTTCTATTCCCATATGAATAGCAGCCTGAACCATATCTTCTTCTGTTCCATTTGCATGACCACAGCGATAAGTATGTGTATGAAAATTAGTCTTCTTCATAATACACCTCCTGTAAATATAGGCCTTGTGGTTTTGCCTTAAAAAGGCACTTCTTTTCACCACAGCTTTCTAACATTTCTAAAAGTTTTTCTTTTTCAATTCTATGTGCCCCAACTTGTATGATTCCTCCTACAAGATGCCTCACCATATAACGTCTAAAACCATTACCAATTAATCGGAAAGTAATGATACCATCCTCTTCTTCAATATCAAAAGTATATAGTGTACGAATTGTATTTCCATATTGATCATAACTACAAAATGACGCAAAATTATGTTCTCCTATAAAAATTTTTGCAGCATCTCTCATCAAGTCTATATCTAAAGAACGACCATACTGATAAATATAATTTGTTTGAAATGGATCATATTCTTTTGTACTCAATAAATATCGATATTCTTTTTTGAGAGCACTATAACGTGAATGAAAATTTTCATCAACATATTGAGCATCTAAAATATAAATATCATTAGGTAAAAAATGATTAATAGCTCTTTTCCATTGCATTTCAGGTAATGTCTTCTCTGTATCAAAATGAAAAACCTGATGAACGGCATGAACCTTAGCATCAGTTCTTCCTGATGCATGAATGACTGTTTCTACTTCATTTATTTTTTTAATTGCTTTTTGAATTTCTCCTTGAATTGTACGTTCACGATTTTGTACTTGAAAGCCATGAAAACGACTTCCATCGTAACTCACTATACATTTTACTCTCATAAAACAATACTCATTATAACCATTGCACTACATATGACAATGACACATAAAAATGCAATCGTATCAGATACTGTCCATACAAGCTGTTTATATCTTGTACGTTTAGCTTCTGGATTATAATTACGACTTTCCATAGCATTGGCTAAATCTTCTGCTCTTTGAAAAGCAGAAATAAATAGAGGAATAATCAAAGAAACAATAGAAAGAATTTTTTCTTTTAAAGTCCCTTCAGAAAATTCTACACCTCGACTGGCTTGAGCCTTCATAATTCTTTGCGTTTCTTCTAACAATGTTGGAATAAAACGTAATGCAATAGAAATCATCATAGCGACTTCATGTGTAGGGAATCCAATTCTTTTAAAAGGAGATAAAAGATGTTCTATTCCCAATGTTAAATCTAAGGGTTTTGTCGTTGCTGTAAGAATTGTTGTCATAACAATAATTAAAATCAATCTTATAAAAATATATAATGTTTGTAAAACTGCCTGATCATAAATCTTTATAAAACCAATAGATATGAGTAAATTTCCCTGCTGGATAAACAAGAGATTAAAGATCATTAAAAAAGCCATCATAAAAAGCATTGGTTTAATTGCTTTTAAAATTTGGGACACTTTAATATGTGATAGTAATGCCATTATAATCACAAATATTCCTAAAATACCATATCCTAAAAATCCAGCATCAAAAAAGACTGCAATTAACAATAAAAGTAATGAACCAATTTTTAATCTTGGGTCTAAACGGTGGATAAAGCTATCAATAGGTATGTATTTTCCAAACATCATATTATTCATAGAGTTGCCCTCCTATTTCTTGTATTAAAACGTTGATATCTTTAATAGAAGGATCTAAATGAAAGCCATTTTCATTCAGTTTTAAAATAAAGGATGTTATTATTGGTAAATCAATACTTAAAGATGTTAAATAATCTGTTTCTTTAAATAACTCATTGACTGTTACATGTTTTTCTACATGTCCATGATTCATCACAACTACATCATCACAGTACTCTAAAACCTGATTCATATCATGAGATACCAAGATAACTGTTTTTCCTTCTTGATTCACTTTTTTAAATAATTGAAGCATCTCTTTAGCTCCTTGTGGATCAAGACCAGCTGTAGGTTCATCTAAAATCAGAATATCTGGATTCATAGCTAAAATTCCCGCTATAGCAATACGACGCTTTTGTCCTCCTGATAAATCAAAAGGAGAACGTTCTAAATAAGATTCATCTAAACCAACAAGTTGAATCATGTCTTTAGCAATCTTAATGGCTTCTTCTTCACTGATTCCAAAGTTTTTTGGTCCAAAAATAATATCTTTGAGTATTGTTTCTTCAAAAAGCTGATATTCAGGAAATTGAAAAACAAGTCCCGCTTTTTTTCTTAATGGTTTTAAGGATGAGGGTTTATTTGTTGCGGTTATTAAAATATCTTCTATTTGTACTTGACCAGAAGTAGGCAACAACAGTGCATTAATATGTTGAATGAGTGTTGATTTTCCACTCCCTGTATGCCCTATAAGTGCTGTCATACTGCCTTTTTTTATATTCAGATTCACACCTTTTAAAGCATGATATGCAAAAGGAGTATCTGCAGAATATGTATGTTCTACTTCTTTGAATGTAATTGACATAATTCTTTCACCAACTTTTCTCTATCAATTTGATTTGTTATAGAAATTCCTAACTTCTGTAATCCTTCACTCACTTTATAGGCAAACGGGATATCTAATGATAGACGTTCTATTTCATCTTTTTTCATTAGAACATCTTCTGGTTTTCCTTCATCCACAACATGCCCATCACTTAATAAAATGACATAATCCGATAAAGCTGCTTCTTCAATATCATGAGTTATAGACACAATTGTCATATTTTTATCTTTATTTAATTGATGAACCAATGCATTTATTTCATTTTTTCCTCTTGGATCCAACATACTTGTTGCTTCGTCTAAAATAATGATGGATGGACTCATTGCAAGTATACCTGCAATGGCAACTCTTTGTTTTTGACCACCAGAGAGTTTTGTAGGTTCATGATCTAAAAATTCATACATATTGACTTTTTTAGCATATTCATTAATAATATCATCCATTAAAGCAGGATCAACACAATTATTTTCTAATCCAAAAGCAATATCATCCCTCACTGTAGAACCAATAAATTGATTATCAGGATTTTGAAAAACAATTCCCATCTGATTTCTCACTTGACTTAATGTTTCTTCAGATAAGGAAATTCCACCTACAATAATATCTCCAGATTTTTTTTCTAATAATCCCATAAGAAGTTTCGCAATCGTACTTTTTCCACTTCCATTATGTCCTAAAATTGTTGTATATGAACCTTTTTGAATTTGAAATGAGATATCATCTATAGTTAATATATCCTCATCATATCCAAAAGATAAGTGTTTCACTTCAATTATTTTTTCCATACCTAGCCTCCAAGTAGTTCAATTTTAGTATGATTTATTTCTGTTGTCAACTTCATCTTTTTATAATGATTATGTTGTTATTACATAAATTCTTCATGTTGCATTTCATCTAATTCCATAGCAATTTTTATACAGCTATCTAAATTTTGCTTATAATGGATAGAAAATAAACAGCTATATAACAAATCAAATAAATATTTCAAAGATAGGCTACTTGCATAATCAGCAATTTTAGTATAAATCAATTCTCGTGAAGACATTTTTAATGTTACATCAGCCATCTGTGATAAATAGTTTTCTTCAATATTCGTAATCGCAATGATAGCTGTTCCTTTCTTTTTTAAGGTTTGTATAAGACGTTGAATGCATGGAGCATGTCCTGAATAAGAAACGATGATAGCACAATGATTATGGTCACTTAATAAATATGTTGAATCTAATTCATCGCTCAAGGAACATAATTGAACATGTTGCTTTAAAATGTACATACGACTTTGAAAAGAACGAGCAATATCAATATTTTGTTTACGACCATATACATCAATGACTTGACAGTCACGCAACAATCTCATCGCTTTTTGTAAATCATCATGTCTTAACAATGAATAAGTATCTTGAATTGTTTCTCTTTCTAAAATACATAAATTATTAGCAATAGTCATCATATCATCATTAATAACAAATGGAATATTGGCATCCACTTGCTGATTTAGATATAAATATTCTAATTCTCTAAGATAAGCTTCTTTCAACTCATTCCATCCATCGTATCCTAGTTTTTTAGCAATTCGTACGAATAAAGGAGCAGATGTATATGTTTGTTGGGCAATTTGAGAAATAGTCATGTCTTTTATTTCTAAACCTTTTTGTAAGATATAATCAATAATGACTGTTTCACTTGGTGAAAAATGAGTTTTTTCTATTTTATGTATAAGCATATGATCACCTCTTTTTAACTACTAATTATAAACGAAAGATGTATAATATGCAAAATAAAAACACATCAAATGATGTGCTTTTCTACTTTGAGTTCAATTGTTTTTCTTTCATCATTGCAACCTCTTCTAATAACTGACATTCTTGCTCTTTCATTTGCTGATACATTGTTTCTGTATCCATTGATTGATGTTCTAAAGGATCTTTATGATTTTCTACAAAGTGCTGATTCAATCTTTTCTTTGCTTTCTCATCAATTTGTTTTCTTAAAAGATGTAATGATGAAATTCTTTTTTCCTCTTTTTCTTTCATTTCCTCTACTTCATTTTCTAAATCATTTATATTCAATACAACATCTTGTTCTTTATCCAGGTTCTTCTTTTGAGGTTCCTCATGAAAAATTTTTTGATAAGCTTCTTTAGCTTTTTCATTAATTTCATTTCTATTTGCTTTCATAATATTTGTCCTCCTTTATTTGACGACTTCATTATAAAATGTAAAAATAGAAATATCTATATAAGTAAAGCATTTGATAACTCTATTAACAAATAATGAAATAAAAAATGCTCTTTTTGTTAATAAAATAAAAGAAAAAGGGATGAATTATCATCACCTTTTAGAATAAACCAATAATTGCCATTGGTGCATTATCACCTTTACGATTATATGTTTTTAAAACACGAGTGTATCCACCATTTTTATCTGCATATTTTGGTGCAACTTCATCAAATAATTTTTGAACAGCTGTCTTACCAGTAGCAGGATCAACAACATCTTGTAATACTTGTGCTGCTTGTCTTCTTGCATGTAAATCTCCACGTTTACCTAAAGTAATCAATTCATCAACGATTGAACGAACTTCTTTAGCTCTAGTCACTGTTGTTTCAATTTTTCCATACATGATAACATCTGTAGCTAAGTTACGTAACATTGCTTTTCTATGAGATGATACACGCCCTAATTTTCTATTGTGTGCCATAAATTAGTGCTCCTTCCAATATTTTTCGTCTATCATTAATCAACTTGTTTAAATCCTAAACCTAATTCGATTAATTTTTCTTTAACCTCTTTAAGAGATTTCTTACCTAAGTTTCTTACTTTAATCATATCGTCTTCACTCTTAGAAGCGAGTTCTTGAACTGTTTGAATACCAGCTCTTTTTAAGCAATTATATGAACGTACAGATAAGTCTAATTCTTCAATAGTCATATCTAATACTTTATTACTTGTATCTTCTTCAGTTTCACTCATAACTTCCATGTTCATTGCCATATCAGTTAACTCAACAAACATATTTAAGTGTTCCACTAAAATTTTAGCAGCTAACGCTAAAGCTTCATGTGGCTGAATAGAACCGTCAGTAGTGACTTCTAAAGTCAGTTGATCATATTTTGCACTTTGACCTACACGAGTTGGCTCAACATCATAAGCAACTTTTACAACTGGTGAATAAATGGAATCTGTTGCAATAACACCAATTGTATTAATCATTTTCTTATTTTGATCAGCACTCATGTAACCACGATCTTTATGAGCATACATTTCCATATAGAAATGTGCTCCTTCTGCAACATGTGCAATTTCCATATCATTTGAAATCATAGTCACATTAGATGGGCATTGAATATCAGCACCAGTAACAACAGCTGGTCCCTTAACATCAATAACCATCGTTACATCATCATCACCATCAATTGCAAAAACCAATTTTTTAATGTTTAAGATAATTGAAGTGACATCTTCAACGACACCATCAACTGCAGAAAATTCATGGATTGCTCCCTGAACTTTAATTGCATGTACTGCACATCCAGGAATAGATGACAACAAAACTCTACGTAATGCATTTCCTAAAGTTGTCCCAAACCCTCTTTCAAGTGGTTCAATTACAAACTTACCATAGAAATCTGTTTCATCATATTCTGCGACATTAAAATTTGCTTTTTCAAACTTTTGCATTATTTCCCTCCTCACTTAGAAATAACTACTTTTTAACTTCATTATCCACGAGGACGTTTTGGTGGACGACAACCATTATGTGGAATTGGTGTCACATCATTAATTGAAGTAACTTCTAATCCAGCAGCTTGTAAAGCTCTAACTGCAGCTTCACGTCCTGGTCCAGGTCCTTTAACACAGACGTCAACAGTTTTCATACCATGATCCATCGATGCTTTTGCAGCAGCTTCAGCAGCCATTTGAGCAGCATATGGAGTAGATTTTCTTGATCCTTTGAAACCAAGTGCACCAGCACTTGACCAAGTGATTACATTCCCATGTTCATCAGTTACAGTAACAATTGTGTTATTGAAAGTTGAATGTACATGTGCGACACCTTTTGCTATATTCTTTTTAACACGTCTTTTACCACGAGTATTGTTTCTTGCCATTTTCGTTCAACCTCCTATTTTTTCTTACCAGCAATTGGACGAGCTTTACCTTTACGAGTACGAGCATTTGTTTTTGTTTTTTGTCCACGTACTGGAAGTCCTTTACGATGACGGATTCCTCTATAGCATCCAATTTCCATTAAACGTTTAATATTTAATGCAACTTCTCTACGAAGATCTCCTTCAACTTTATAATTTTCTACTTCTTTTCTTAATTTTCCTTCTTCTTCTTCTGTTAAGTCTTTAACTCTTACATCTTCACTGATGCCAGTTGCAGCACAAATTTTTTGAGCTGTAGATAAACCGATACCATAAATATAAGTTAAAGAAACTACCACACGTTTATCACGTGGGATATCAACACCTGCTATACGAGCCATTGTTTCTCCTCCTATTAACCTTGTCTTTGTTTATGTTTTGGGTTTTCACAGATTACCATTACTCTACCCTTACGTTTAATTACTCTGCATTTATCGCATATTGGTTTTACAGATGGTCTTACTTTCATCTTAATCTTTACCTCCTTTGGGAAGATTTTCTACTTATGTCTAAATGTGATTCGCCCACGTGTTAAATCATATGGAGAAATCTCTACGGTTACTTTATCCCCCGGTAAAATGCGAATGTAATTCATACGGATTTTACCAGAAACGTGAGCCAGAATAACCGCTCCATTTTGCAACTCTACTTTAAACATTGCATTTGGTAATGTTTCAAGAACAGTTGCTTCTACTTCAATAACGTCATCTTTTTTTGCCATTGATTATAACTCCCTTTTAAAGTTTTGTCAAAATCTCATACCCATCACTTGTAATGACAATAGTATGTTCATAGTGAGCTGCAAGAGAGCCATCTTTCGTTACAACAGTCCAATCATCATCTAACACATTTGTTTCACATCTTCCCAAATGTGCCATTGGCTCTATTGCAAGAGTCATTCCCTCTTTTAATCTAGGTCCTTTACCAGGTGCTCCATAATTAGGAACTGAAGGATCTTCATGAACCTTTGTTCCAATACCATGACCTGTATAATCTCTTGGTGTAGAACACCCATGACTTTCTAGATATGTTTGTACAGCATGAGATATATCGGATAAACGATTGCCAGGTTTCACTTGAGATAAACCTGCATAAAGTGATTCTTCTGTCACTTTCATTAAATGAGCAGCTTCATCACTAATTTGGCCTACTGCATATGTCCATGCACTATCACCATGATAACCCTTATAACAAGCACCAACATCCACTGAAATAATATCACCATCTTTTAATTTTCTTTGACTAGGAATTCCATGAACTACAACTTCATTAATTGAAGTGCAAACAGCTCCCGGAAAACCATAAAGATTGAGAAATGATGGTGTTGCACCAGCATCACGTATGACCTTTTCACAAAATTTATTAATTTGAGCAGTCGTTATACCCGGTTTAATAAATTCTTTTAATTGACTGTGAACAAGTGCCACAATGCGACCAGCTTCACGCATTAATTCAATTTCTCTTTGGTCTTTTGTGACAATCATTATTTACCCTCCAAGCTTTTTTCAATGTCCTTAAAGACGTCTTCCATTGGTTGGTCACCATTAATATTAATGATTGAACCTTTCATTGTATAATAATCAATTAAAGGTCTTGTTTGTTTGTTATAAGTATCAAGTCTAATCTTGACTGCTTCTTCGCTTTCATCTTCTCTTTGATATAAAGCTCCACCACATTTATCACAAATGCCTTCAACTTTAGGTGGATTAAACTCAACATGGAATGTTGCTCCACAATTTTTGCAAGTTCTTCTTCCAGATAATCTTGTAATCAATTTTTCAACAGGAATATCTAAGTTAATAATTGCATCAATTGTAAAATCAAATTCTTTCGCAATACTTTCAAGCTCTCTTGCTTGAACTATTGTTCGAGGGAAACCATCTAAAATAAATCCATTTTCAAAAGTATTTTCTTTTAAATATTCCCTTACCATTTCAATCGTATAATCGTCTGGTACAAGGTGCCCAAATTGCATGAAATATTTAGCGATAACACCAAATTTTGTTTGTTCACGCAAAGCCTTTCTAAATAAATCGCCAGTTGATATTTGTGTTAAGCCGTATTTATTAACAAGTCTTTCAGCTTGAGTCCCTTTACCAGCACCAGGAGGCCCCATTAAAATAATGTTCATTTTTCTACACCCCTTTTATTATACTATTTTCTTATATATCCATGATACTCTTTACGAGTAATTAAAGTTTTAATTTGTCTTGTTGTTTCTAATGCAACCCCTGTGATGATAATTAAACCAGTTCCTCCTAATGTTAATGAAGCATTAGAAGTTTGTGACCAGATGACTGGTGTCATAATAGGAATTGCCGCAACAATCACTAAGAAAATTGATCCAACGACAGTAACTCTATTTAAAACTGTACTGATAAAATGTTCGGTATCTTTTCCAGTTCTTACTCCTGGAATAGAACCACCATTTTTCTTCAAATCCTCACTAATCTTATGTGCATCAATTTGCAAATTAGAATAGAAGAAAGCAAACAAAACAATCATGACTAAATATAGGCAAAAACCAAAAGGTTCTTGATAATTTAAGATTGTATCAATCATCTGCGTTACATCATTTGACTCCATAAAACTAATGATTGTTCTAGGAGCAGCTAAAACTGATGAAGCAAAGATAACTGGTAACACTCCAGAACTATTAATTTTAATAGGCATATGTGTTGTATCTTTTGTTCGCATTGTTGGATTAGAATTTGTTGCATACATAATCGGAATTTTTCTAACTGCACCTTCATTGAAAACAACAAAGATAACAATTGCAAGATATACAACAACAAATAATGCATACCATAAAATTCCAAAAACCATAGTTTGTGTTCCTTCAGAAAAAGAAACTAAGTTATTGAATGTTGTAATAAAGTTTGCTGGTAAATTGGCAACAATCCCCGTAAAGATAAGTAATGAAGTTCCATTACCAACACCTTTTTGAGTAATTTGATCGCCAATCCACATGGCTAACATACTTCCTGCCATCATAACTATAACTACGTATGCATAACTCAACAATGATGATGAATCAAGGATTCCATACATTTTATCAAATGCATATGTCAATGATCCACCCTGGATTGCTGCTAAAACAAGAGTTACATATCGAGTAACACGATCCTTTTTCTTTTTTCCAGTATTTCCTTCTTTTTGCCATTGAGCTAATACTGGGATAACATCCATTGATAACAATTCAATAATAATGGATGCTGTAATATATGGAGAAATCCCTAATGAAAAAATTGAAAATCTTTCCAGCATTCCCCCACCTAACATGTTCATAATTCCTAAGATACCACTATTAGCTGCTGAAGCAGTAATTGCATCAGCATTAATTGATGGAATTGTAATAGCGGCACCTAAACGGAATACAAACAACATACCAAGTGTAAATATAATTCTACGACGTAATTCACCTTTTTTAAAAACATTCTTAAAAAAGTTTAACATCCTAGATCACCTCAGTTTTTCCACCTGCGGCTTCAATTGCAGCAATGGCTGACTTTGAGAATTTCTTTGCTTTAACTGTTAAAGCAACTTCTAATTTTCCATTACCTAAAACTTTTAAACCATCTAATTCTTTTTTCACAAGTCCACATGCTTTTAAAGCTTCCATATCTACGACACTTCCAGCTTCAAATTTATTTAAGTCTTCTACATTGACAATAGCATATTCAACTCTATTGAAGTTTGTGAAACCACGTTTAGGTAAACGCATGAATAATGGTGTTTGTCCCCCTTCAAATCCAGGTTTCTTTCCTCCACCACTTCTTGCTCCAGCACCTTTTTGACCTCTACCAGAAGTTTTACCATGTCCTGAACTCGTTCCACGTCCAACACGTTTTCTATTTCTACGTGCTCCTTCAGTATATTGTAATTCGTGTAATTTCATTTTTACACCTCCTACTTACTTTCTTCAACTTTAACAAGGTGGCTAACAGTATTAATCATACCTTGAATAAATTCGTTGTTAACTTTTTCAACTGATTTATGCATTTTTGTTAAACCTAACGCTTTAAGAGTATCCTTTTGATTCTTTTTTGCACCAATTGGACTTTTTACAAGCGTAATGATAACTTTATTATTTTCTGCCATTTCTTACGCTCCTCCTATCCGTAAATTTCTTCTACTTTTTTATCTCTTAATTCAGCAACTTGTTGTACTGTTTTTAATAATTTTAAACCTTCAACTGTTGCACGAACCATGTTGATTGGAGTTCTAGAACCAATTGATTTAGAAATAATATCTGAATATCCAGCTAATTCAACAACCGCACGAACTGGACCACCAGCAATGATTCCAGTACCTTCAGATGCAGGTCTTAAGAATACATTTCCTGATCCATACATACCATTAATTTCATGAGGAATTGTTCCATGAATAATTGGTACATTAATAACATTTCTTTTAGCTGCTTCAGATGCTTTTCTAATAGCATCAGGTACTTCGTTAGCTTTACCTGTTCCAAATCCAACGCGACCTTTTTTATCACCGATAACAACTAATGCAGCAAAGCGGAATTTACGTCCCCCTTTAACAACTTTAGTTACACGGTTAATTGTGACAACACGTTCTTCGAATTCTTTTTCAACTCTTGGTCCATTTCTTCTTGGTCCATTTCTTCTTGGTCCATTTCTTCTTGGTCCATTTTCTCTTGGTTTACGTTGTTCCATTCTTTAACCTCCTATTAGAATTTTAATCCAGCTTCTCTAGCAGCTTCAGCTAGTGCTTTCACACGACCATGATAAATATATCCACCACGATCAAATACTACATTTTCAATATTTTTGGCAATAGCTCTCTTTGCAATTTCAGTACCAACTTGAGTTGCAGCTTCAATATTTCCACCGTTTGCTAATTTCATATCTACTGATGATGCTGCAACTAATGTTACACCATTAACATCATCAATAATTTGTGCGTGGATATGAGAGCTTGAACGGAATACATTTAAACGAGGACATTCAGGAGTTCCACTGATTTTTCTACGAACTCTCGCATGACGTTTTTTACGTAAATCGTTTCTTGACATAGATTTAGCCATGATTTTAGCTCCTTCCTTATTTCATCAACTACTTCTTACCAGCAGTTTTACCTTCTTTTCTAATAATTCTTTCATCAACGTATTTAATACCTTTTCCTTTGTAAGGTTCAGGTTTTTTCACAGCTCTAATTCTTGCTGCAATTTCTCCAACTCTTTCTTTAGAGATTCCTGATACAATAATTGATGTCTGAGATGGAGTTTCAATTTTAACTCCTTCTTCACCTTCAACTTCTACTGGATGAGAAAATCCAACATTTAATACTAATTTATTACCTTGCATTTGAGCACGGTATCCAATACCAACAACTTCAAGCTCTTTTTTATAACCGTTGTGTACACCTTCGATCATATTAGCAAGTAATGCTCTTGTTGTTCCGTGTAATTGTTTTACATGTTTTTGTTCACTTGTTCTGCTTACTGTAATAACATTTTCATCCATATTAATATTAATTAATGGAGAAAATTGTCTGACTAAAGTCCCTTTTGCACCTGTAACTGTAACAGTATTATCATCAGCGATTTCAACTTTTACACCTTCAGGTACATTGATAATCTTATTACCTACACGAGACATCAGTTACACCTCCTGTTTTCTTATTTTATTACCAGATATATGCTAATACTTCTCCACCGATTTGTTTAGCTCTTGCTTCTTTATCAGTCATTAATCCTTGAGAAGTAGATAATACAACGATTCCTAAACCATTTAATACTTTAGGAATTTCATTTACTTTAGCGTACTGACGAAGTCCTGGTTTAGATACTCTCTTTAATCCAGTGATGACTCTATCATTTCCTTTATATTTTAAAGTGATGACAATGTTTTTAATGACACCTTCACCCTCAACTTTATATCCTTTAATAAATCCTTCGTTTTTCAAAATTTCAGCTAATTGCACTTTTAATTTTGATGCAGGAATCATAACTTCTTCATGACGTTGTTGATTCGCATTACGAATTCTTGTTAACATATCTGCAATTGGATCTGTCATTTGAAATGTCCTCCTTCCATTTGGATGATTTGATTACCAACTTGCTTTTTTAACACCAGGAATTTCACCTTTGTAAGCTAATTCTCTGAAGCAAATACGGCATAATTTAAATTTTCTAATTACTGCATGTGGACGTCCACAACGTTCGCATCTTGTATATTCACGAACTTTGTATTTTTGAGGACGTTGTTGTTTAACTTTCATTGATGTTTTAGCCATTAATTAAGTCCTCCTTATTTATGGAATGGCATTCCTAATTGTGCTAATAATTCATGACCTTCTTCATCAGTTTTAGCAGTTGTTACGAATACAATATCCATTCCTCTGATTTTGTTTACTTTATCAAAATTGATTTCTGGGAAAATTAATTGTTCTTTAACACCTAAAGTATAATTTCCTCTCCCATCAAAAGAATTCTTTGGTACACCTCTAAAATCTCTTACACGAGGTAAAGAAATACTAATTAATTTATCTAAGAATTCATACATTCTTTCTCCACGTAAAGTAACTTTACAACCAATTGGCATTCCTTCACGTAATTTAAATCCAGCAATTGATTTTTTAGCTTTCGTAATCACTGGTTTTTGTCCTGAAATTAAAGTTAATTCTTCAACAGCTTCATCTAATAATTTAGAGTTGCTAACTGCATCACCAACACCAATGTTGATAACGATTTTTTCCATAGCTGGAACTTGCATTACAGAACTATAGTTAAATTTAGTCATTAATGACTTAACGATTTCATTTTCATAACGTTCCTTTAGTCGGTTCATTATTTAACCTCCTTCCGATTACTTTTTCTTCTTTGTAGTTTTATCTAAGGCTTTACCTGTTTTTTTATTAATACGGTATTTTTTACCATCTTCATCAAAAGCATAACCAATTTTAACAGCTTGTTTTGCTTTTGAATCATAATATGCAACATTAGAAACATGAATAGGTGCTTCTCTTGTTACAATACCACCTTCTGGATCTGCTTGTGAAGGTTTAATGTGTTTTGTTACCATGTTCACACCTTCAACAATCACTCTATCTTCTTTTCTTAGAATTTGAATAATTTCTCCAGTTTTCCCTTTATCGCTACCAGCGATAACTTGAACTGTATCACCTACACGTAATTTCATCTTCTCGTTTCCTCCTATAATACCTCAGGAGCTAATGATACGATTTTCATAAAATCAGCATCTCTTAACTCTCTTGCTACCGGTCCAAAGATACGAGTTCCTCTAGGTGAATTATCATCTTTGATAATAACACAAGCATTATCATCAAATTTAATATATGAACCATTTTCACGGTTAACACCATATTTTGTTCTTACGATAACAGCTTTTACAACTTCACCTTTTTTAACTGTACCACCTGGAGTCGCTTGTTTCACTGTCGCTACGACTATATCACCGATGTTACTAAATTTTCTATTTGAACCACCAAGGTTTCTGATTACTAGTACTTCTTTTGCTCCTGTATTGTCAGCAACTTTTAATCTGCTTTCATTTTGGATCATTCAAGTGACCTCCTTTCAGATTCTATTCATTAAATAATTTCTGCTTTTTTTACAACTTCTACTAAACGGAAACGTTTAGTTGCTGATAATGGACGAGTTGCCATGATTTTTACAACGTCTCCATCTCTAGCAATGTTTTCTTCATCATGAGCCTTAAACTTTTTAGAAGATTTAACACGTTTTCCGTATTTTTTGTGTTTAACATGAGTTTCAACTAAAACAGTAATTGTTTTATCCATTTTTGTAGAAACAACTGTTCCAGTGTAAACCTTACGATTATTTCTTTCCATAGTCTACTCCTTCTATTTGTTTAATTCTCTTTCTCTAATAATTGTTTTAATTCTTGCGATATTTTTTCTAACTGTTCTAATACGAGCAGTATTTTCTAATTGTCCTGTTGCCTGTTGGAATCTTAATCCAAATAATTCTTTTTTGTACTCTTCTACTTTGTTAAGTAATTCTTGAGTTTCTGTATTTCTAATATCTTGAACTGTCACAATTACTCACCTCTTCCAATAATCTTACATTTCACTGGTAATTTGTGAGATGCAAGTCTTAATGCTTCTCTTGCAACTTCTTCTTCTACACCAGCAACTTCGAACATAACGCGACCTGTTTTTACAACTGCTACCCATTCTTCTGGAGCACCTTTACCTGAACCCATACGGACTTCAAGAGGTTTCTTTGTTTTAGCTAAATGAGGGAAGATTCTAATCCAAACTTGCCCACCACGTTTCATATAACGGTTCATAGCAATACGAGCTGCTTCGATTTGTCTTGAAGTAATCCAAGCACCTTCTTGAGCTTGTAATCCATATTCACCAAAAGAAACTTGAGTTCCACCTTTAGCTTTACCTTCATATTTGATTCTATGAGGTCTTCTATATTTAGTTCTCTTAGGCATCAACATGATTATTTATCCCCTTTCTTCTTTGCAGGAAGAATTTCTCCCTTACAAATCCAAACTTTTACTCCTAATTTTCCATAAGTTGTGTCAGCTTCAGCAGTCGCATAATCAATGTCAGCTCTTAATGTATGAAGAGGTACAACACCTTCAGAATAACCTTCAGTTCTTGCCATATCAGCACCACCTAAACGTCCTGAAACAGCTGTTTTGATTCCTTTAGCACCAGCTCTCATAGCAGCTTGAATAGCTCTTTTTTGAACTGTTCTAAATGAAGCACGGTTTTCTAATTGTTCAGCAATCTTGTTTGCTACAAGTTGAGCAACAACATCTGGATTTTTAATTTCAACGATATTGATAAACACTTGTTTACCATTAACCATTTTTGCAACTTCTTTTCTTAATGCATCAACAGCTTCACCATCTTTTCCAATAACAACACCTGGACGAGATGTATGAACATAGATGCTTACACGATTTTTAGATCTTTCAATTTCAATATTAGCGACATAAGCGCCTTTTAACTTTGCATATAAGAATTCACGAATTTTGATATCTTCGTGTAATAATGAAGCAAAGTCTTTATCATTAGCGTACCATCTTGAATTCCAATTACGGTTAACGCCAACACGTAATCCTACTGGACTTACTTTTTGACCCATACTTTGCCCTCCTATCTTTCAGCAACCACACAAGTGATGTGGCTTGTTCTTTTTAAAATTTGAGTTCCGCTTCCTTTTGCTCTTGCACGGAATCTTTTTAATGTAGGACCTTCGTCTACATAAATTTCTTTGATGTATAATTTATCTTCTTCTGCACCTTCATTGAATACAGCGTTTTGTGCAGCAGATTTAACGACTTTAATGATTGCAGGAGTTGCACTTTTATTAACGAATTCTAAAATTCCAAGTGCTTCTTTTACTTGCTTCCCTCTTACCAAGTCAACAACTAATCTTGCTTTTTGAGGTGAAACACGAATCATTTTAGCTTGAGCTCTTGCTTCCATGTTTATTTTCTCCTCTCTTTCTATTTACCAGATTTTTTATCATCAGCATCATGACCATGATAAGTTCTTGTAGGAGCAAATTCTCCTAATTTATGTCCAACCATATCTTCAGTAACATATACTGGGATGTGTTCTCTTCCGTTATAAACTGCGAACGTATGTTCAATAAATTGTGGGAAGATTGTAGAACGTCTTGACCATGTTTTAATGACTTCTTTTTTGTTTGCAGCATTTAATGCTTCAACTTTTTTCATTAAGTGTTCATCCACGAATGGACCTTTTTTCAAACTTCTTGCCATATTCTATAACCCTCCTTCTTATTTACCGTTACGACGACGTACGATTAATTTATTTGAAGCTTTCTTTGTATTTCTTGTTTTAACACCAAGTGCTTTTTTACCCCATGGAGTCATTGGTGCTTTACGACCGATTGAAGTTCTACCTTCACCACCACCATGAGGGTGATCATTAGGGTTCATAACAGAACCACGAACTGTAGGTCTAATACCTTTCCATCTGTTACGTCCTGCTTTACCAATGTTAACTAATCCATGATCTTCATTTCCAACAACACCAACTGTTGCTCTACAAACTGCTAAGAATTTTCTTACTTCACCAGAAGCTAATCTTACAGTTACATATTTTCCTTCTTTACCTAAGATTTGAGCAGAAACACCTGCAGATCTAGCAATTTGTCCACCTTTTCCTGGATGCATTTCAATATTGTGGATAACTGTACCTTCAGGCATATTTCCCATTGGTAAACTATTACCAACAATAATATCAGCATTTTCTCCAGAAACAATTTTCATTCCAACTTCTAATCCTTTAGGAGCTAAAATATATCTTTTTTCACCATCTACATAGTGAATTAATGCAATATTTGCAGATCTATTTGGATCATATTCAATTGTTGCAACTTTACCAACAATATCATCTTTATTACGTTTAAAATCAATAATACGATATAAACGTTTATGTCCACCACCGTGATGGCGAGTAGTGATTACACCTTGATTATTACGCCCACCAGTTTTTGATAAACGAACAGTCAATGATTTCTCAGGCTTATTAGTAGTAATTTCTTCATAAGTTAAAGAAGTCATATTACGACGACCATTTGTTGTAGGCTTATATACTTTAATAGGCATCTGTTTTCCTCCTTATTTTTCTTATCTGGAATGGAGTACATTCCAATAGTATATCGAATTATTCTTCACCGAATAAATCGATTGAATATCCTTCTTTTAATTTTACAATAGCTTTCTTTCTTCTTTTTGTTTTACCAACGTATCTACCCATTCTTTTTGTTTTAGGTTTCACATTCATAATGTTTACTTTTTCAACTTTAACGTCAAACATTTTTTCAACTGCAACTTTTACTTCAGTTTTATTTGTGTTTACATCAACATCAAATGTATATTTGTTTTCGTTTTGTTGTAACAATAAAGATTTTTCAGTAAGTACTGGTTTCTTTAATACATCAGTTATATGTGCCATTATGCCAATACCTCCTCAACAGCTTTGATAGCTCCTTCAGTCATAACTAGCTTAGTGCTATCTACAATATCATAAACGTTAAGACCTTTTGAATTAATAACTTTAACACCAGGAATATTTCTTGCTGATAAAGCTACGTTTTCATCAACTTCATCCATAACGATTAATGTTTTTCTATTTGCTTCTAAGTTTTCTAACACTTTAACCATTGCTTTTGTCTTTGGTGCTTCCATAGCGATGTTATCTAATACTGTTAATTCACTATCAATCACTTTTTGACTTAAAGCTGATTTAAGTGCTAAACGTCTTACTTTTTTATTCATTTTTAATTTATAGTTTCTATCTGGTGTAGGCCCAAATACAACTCCTCCACCTCTCCATTGTGGAGCACGGATAGATCCTTGTCTTGCTCTACCTGTACCTTTTTGACGCCAAGGTTTCTTCCCTCCACCTTTAACTTCAGTACGGTTTTTCACTTTATGAGTCCCTTGTCTCCATGAAGCTCTTTGTAGTAAGACCATATCAAAGATTGCTTGGTTGTTTGGTTCAATACCAAATACAGATTCATTTAATTCTGTATCTTTTACTTTTTGTCCTTCTTGATTATATACTGCAACTTTTAACATTAGTTTTCCTCCTTTCGCTTCATTATTTAGCAGTTTCCACTGCATCAGTAGTTTCTTCTACTACTGGGCTTTCAGTTTCATATACAACTAAATCTTTAGCAGGATTCACTTTTCCATTTCCTTTGATTGCTGATTTTACAACAACCAAACCTTTTTTAGGTCCTGGAATTGATCCGCTAATTAACAATACATTGTTTTCTACATCAACAGCAACGATTTCCAAGTTTTGAACTGTTCTTGTTACATTACCCATATGTCCTGGTAATTTCTTACCTGGAGCGATTCTATTTGGAGCGATTGGTCCCATTGAACCTACGATTCTATGAGCACCTGAACCATGCCCCATTGGACCTCTTTGTTGTCCATGTCTTTTTATAACACCTTGATAACCTTTACCTTTGCTAGTTCCAGTTACATCAACCACTTCACCAGCTACAAAGCTATCAACCTTTATTTCTTGACCAACTTCATAACTCATCATTTCGTCAAAACGAAATTCTTTAATGAAGCGCTTAGGAGCTGTTTTAGCTTTTGCAACATGTCCCATGTGTGGTTTAGTTGCTAATTTTTCTCTCTTGTCTTCAAAACCAACTTGGATAGCATCATATCCATCAGTAGCAACTGTTTTCTTTTGTAAAACAACATTTGGTGTTGCTTCTACAACTGTTACTGGGATTAATTTTCCATCAGTAGTGAACACTTGAGTCATTCCAATCTTACGACCTAAGATTCCTTTCATGAGTTACACCTTTACCTTTCCTTATAATTTAATTTCAATATCCACACCACTTGGTAATTCTAAACGAGTTAATACATCAACTGTTTCTGGTGTTGGATTCACAATGTCAATTAGACGTTTGTGAGTTCTGATTTCAAATTGTTCACGAGAATCTTTATACTTGTGAACTGCTCTTAAAATTGTATAAACTTCTTTTTCAGTTGGTAGAGGTACAGGACCTACAACTTGAGCCCCTGACTTCTTAGCAGCTGAAACAATTTTTTCAGCAGAAGTATCCAAGATTTTGTGATCAAATGATTTCAAACGAATTCTAATTTTGTTGTTTGCCATGAATTATTCCTCCTTCTTGCCAATTTATTGGCTGCTCGATGCGAATTCCCTGAATACGTCCTCCGCTCATGACAACGGCTTTCAGCGTTTCAGCAACCTCGCACTTCTTCGCATTCACAACAAATGCATTTTACACTATTTTTCCTTTTAAATCAAGCATTTTTTATATCTTTTGAAATCTTTTTTTAGTGGGGTTAATTGTAAAAGTAAATTCTGCTTAAAAAAATAAAGTGGGATTTAATATTAGGAATTTTATTGTTATATACTATTGAATATCTGTTCATCATTTTATAGGTTAATGATATGAATGAAAATATCTCTAGAAAATAAACATACCACTATTGATCAACGTAATAAGATGTTCAAAATATTAGAAAATAATGAAGTCATTTCTAAATCACCACAGTTTTTTAATAAATGGGTTTTATTAAAACGAATGTAGGAAGCGGTTTAATATAAATTTACATTAAATTGCAAAAAACTCCCTATGAAATAAAGAAATTCACAGGGAATCAAAAAAGCATATCTAATATGTCAGGAAAAATGAAATGATTTTAAATAACTCCATCTTAAGGAAATCATGATGAAAGAATAAAAAAAAGGACGGAACCAGAAGAAGACTGGACCGTCATGTGAACTGGCAGCGTGCTATTGTCGCAGTTGCCCACTATCTTCGCCGCTATGATGCTTAACTTCTGTGTTCGG